>JBNJDV010000014.1:0-28128 GCA_051745185.1 Bacillota bacterium | reverse complement strand
TTTCCGTACTTTTTATCTATTTTAAAAGAAACAAAAAAGGATTCAGATAACTAAATATCCTTATAAGAGCTTTCCCTTTAAATAATTCCATGAAATTATTTAAAAAATCAGGTTATAAGGATAATATTTTCTGTTAAAAACAATAGCGGGTATAATTGTCGTTTAATTTCTTTTTGATATGAAAGTGGACTATAATTTTGATAAGTCTTTATTTAAATTAATGTTCAAGTTCAAAGCCAGGTATTTTAAATTTCTTTTCTACATAAGAGAATATTTGAGTAAAGAATATAACTAATACCAGATAAAACATTGCTACAATTAGATAGACCTTGAAAAACTCATAGTTTCTACTTGCAAAAAACTTTGCTTGGGTCATTAACTCATGAGTCCCAATCATATAGGCTAATGATGTATATTTTAATAAATATATAAATTCATTAGTCCATGAAGGAACAGCTCTTCTCAAGGCTTGAGGTAAAATGATTGTAAAAATACCCTGCCATCTTTTCATTCCAAGGGACTGTGCAACCTGTAGTTGATTAGACTCAATTGACATAATAGACCCTCTAATATACTCAGCAGTATAAGCTGAACAGTTAACAGTAAATCCGATAAAAGCCACTGTAAATCCTGAAAGATTAATCCCATAAGGTGGAAGACCAAAATATAAAATAAATAGCTGTGCTAAAAGAGGGGTTCCCCTTATAATCTCAATAAATACTGTAATGGGCCATTTAACATAAGAAGGTCCATATGTTTTTCCTAATGATAAAAATATTGCAATTGTAGTTCCAGCAATGATAGATATTACTGTTAATAATATTGTTAGCTTAACTCCTTCATAAAGAAGAGGCCATGCTTCTATAAAAAGGGTAAAAATATCCACTACTCATCCCCCTCACCATATAACTCAGTTAACTTAAATAGAAATTCTCTTGTTCTTTCTACTTTTGGATTATTAAATAACTGTCTTGGAGGACCCTGTTCAACAATATGTCCGTGTTCCATAAAGATAATCTCATCAGAAACTGTGCGTGCAAAACCCATTTCATGGGTAACAACAAGCATTGTCATTCCTGCTTTTGCAAGATTTTTCATAACATTTAAAACTTCTCCAATAAGTTCTGGATCTAAAGCAGAAGTTGGTTCATCAAACAAAATAAGTTTAGGCTCCATTGCTAATGCTCTTGCAATACCAACTCTTTGTTTTTGTCCACCAGATAGTTCAGCCGGATATTGGCCTGCAGCATCTTCTAATCCAACCCTTTTTAACTCTTCCATAGCTAGATCTGTTGCATCTTTTTTATTCATCTTTTTAACTTTAAGAAGACCAATTCTTACATTACCAAGAGCTGTTAGATGATTAAATAAACCAAAATCCTGGAAAACAAATCCAATCTGCTGTCTCATCTTATTAATATTATTAGGAGTAATTTCTTCTCCATCTAAGTAGATTCTCCCTTTATCAGGTGGTACCAACCTGTTAACATTATTTAACAATGTACTCTTACCTGTACCACTAGGACCAATAATTACTTTGTTTTCTCCTTTATTTAATGAAAGAGATACTCCTTTTAACACTTCATTATCACCAAAACTTTTATGCAGATCTTCTATTTTTAAAATTGTCTTATTTTCACTCATCTAACCCTCTCCTCTATTCCGATACCTGGAATTTTTAATTTGTTCTCAAATCTTCCAAGAACAGTATTAATAGTTAAGGTCATTACTAAATATACAGCTGCAACCGTTAGATATATTGGTAGTGGTCGATAAGAAGTCGCTATGATATAACCACCCTGTCTTAATAGTTCAATTACACCTAGTGCATAAGCTAAAGATGTATCTTTTAAAACAATTGCTGCTTCGTTTGCCATCGGGGGAATAGCTATCCTAATTGATTGAGGCAAAATAATATTTTTAAAACTCTGTAAACTTGTCATACCCAATGACAATGCAGCTTTCATCTGGGAACCGCTTATTGACTGAATAGCTCCTCTAAATATCTGTGATTGATATGCAGAACTTCTAATACCTATACCTAATACTGCAGCAGTAAAAGCAGGAAAGCGAATACCTGCACTTGGAAATCCATAATATATTAAAAAGAGAATAACTAATAACGGTATACTTCTAACCACTCTTTCATAAACTCCAATTAATTTTCTAACTAACTTTGAGCCATATATTTGACCAAATGCAATAGGTATTGCTAAAACAAGTCCGAGTAACAAACTAAAAAAAGTAAGCCGTATTGTAACAAGAGCTCCCTCCAAAAGATTAGGGAGGGAACTCAAGATAAATTCTAAGGTTCCGATAGGACATACATCCTTTCTTTATAGAATTAATTACATTATTTATTCAAAATGTTTAGCTATCAATTCATTCATTTTACCATTTTCTCTAATTCTTCTTAAACCTTCATTTAGTTTTTCCAATAATTCAGTATTTCCTTCATTTACAGCTAGTCCATAATTTTCACCAGTTACAATAACACCAACTATTTCTACTGGTCTTAATTCAGCATATCTTTTTGCTACTGGACTATCTAATACAACAGCATCTACATTACCGTTTACTAAATCACTTACACATAATACAAATGTGTCATATCTTTTAACATCCCCGGTAAGAATCCCTTGGTCTTTAAGGTTTTCTGTAACCCAAAGATCACCTGTAGTACCGGTTTGAACACTTATATCATTATCTCCATAAAGTACACTAATATTTTTTTCGGATTCTTCTTTTACAATAATACTCTGATCTGCTGAATAATATGAATCTGTAAAGTCAACAGTCTCTTCTCTCTGCTCGGTAATTGTCATACCGGCTGCTACTACATCTATATTTCCTGTTTTTAAAGCAGGAATAAGTGAGTCAAATGCAATGTCTTCAAATGTAACTTCAAAGCCCATTTCTTCACCAATTGCCTCCATTAGATCAATGTCAAAACCAACAATTTCTCCATCCTCAACATACTCAAAAGGTGGAAATCCCGCACTAGTACCAACAGTATAAGTCTCTGCTAATCCAACCACACTAAAAGCAAAAATTAATGATAAAGTTAAAACAGTTATTAAGAGTTTTTTCAATTTTATCTCTCCTCCTTATTTTTCATCACTTTAAGATATTTAATTGAACTCTTGTACATATATATTCAATATTGTATACTAATGTTCCTGCTAATTTTTTTAAATTTTCAGACTTGTGTGAATACTTTCATATGGTTTCAGCCTCAAAATTGAAGTCTTTTTCTAGTAAATAATTAAATATTCTTGGTGTGAATTTATTATCTAACCATTCCTTTTCTTCACCTTTTTTAATGATGACTGGTATACGGTCATGTATATTTATTAGTTCAAGCGGGGCATCCTTTGTTAATATAGTAAAGGCCATTCGATCATTCCCGCCGATATTAAAGAAGTTATAGATACCTGCTAATGAAAAATATTCTTTTCCCTTTATATTTATAAAATATTTTTCTTTTTTGTCATTAACTTTTTTCCATTCATAAAACCCAGATACAGGTATAATACATCTCCTCGTATGAAATGATTCTTTAAATAAATTCTTTTTATGAACTGTTTCACTTCTTGCATTAATAACTAAGTTATTTGAAAAAGAAGTTCTAAAACCCCAGTTCATCAACCCAATCTTTCTCTTATTACTCTCATTATATACAACAGGGGCTTCATTTGATGGAAATATCTCCCCTTGATAATTTATTAGCTCATCAGGAATATCATTAATATTATACCTATTGGCAAGTTTATCTAATTCTATATTTAGAAAATATCTACCACACATTTTTATCCTCCTAAATAAGCTTTTTTAATCATTTCATCAGTTTTTAGATTTTTACAGCTATCAGATTTTACAATATTCCCTACTTCCAATAAATATCCCCGGTCTGCATAATTTAAAGCTTTTGTTGCATTTTGTTCAACAAGTAATACAGTTATACCTTTTTTGTTTAGCTTTCCTATAACATCAAAAACTTTATTAACTAAAATAGGCATAAGACCCATTGAAACCTCATCTATTAGGATCAGTTCCGGTGATAACATCAAAGCCCTTCCTATAGCCAGCATCTGCTGTTCTCCACCGCTCATGGTTTCAGCTAACTGGTTTTTTCTCTCCTTTAACCTGGGGAATAACTCAAAAACATATTCTAAATTATCCTTAAGTTTATTTTCATCATTTATTTTGTAAGCCCCTACTCTCAAATTCTCCATTACTGTTAGTTCAGGGAAAATCCTTCTTCCTTCAGGAACATATGAAATACCTAAATTAGTCCTCTCCCAGGGATTGATCTTAGTTAAGTCTTTATCATTATAATAAATACTGCCACTAGTGGGTTTTAAAAGTCCCATTACAGTATTCATTATTGTAGTCTTTCCAGCACCATTTGGTCCAATAATTGTTACAAATTCGCCTTTTTTAACTGATAAAGATACATCATATAATGCTTGAGATTCACCATAAAAAACATTAATATTTTTTACTTCAAGCATTCATCTCATCCTTTCCAAGATAGGCTTCAACAACTTCTTTATTATTTTGAATTTCTACTGGCTTCCCTTCAGCAATCTTTTCTCCTTGATTTAAAACAATAATTTTATCACATATGCTCATTATTGCTTCCATGTCATGTTCGATAATAATTATTGTCATTTTATCATCTTTTAATTTCTGCACTAAATCAAGCATTTTCTTTGAAACATCTTTACCCAAACCTGCTAAAGGTTCGTCAAGCATTAGTATTTCAGGTTCTAAAGCTAAAGCTCTGGCAATTCCCAGTCTCCTCTTATATCCCAGACTAAGATCAGAAGCTTCATGTTTATTAAACTCTTCCATACCCACCAACTTTAAAATATCATTCGCTTTTTTAATATTTACTGCATTTTTACTTAACTTAAATGGTTTTAATAGTCCTTGATAATTTTTTTCTCCTAGACCAACTAACACATTTTCGGTCACAGTTAAATCTAAAAATGGTCTTGCAATCTGGAATGTCCTTGCAATCCCAATATCGGCTATCCGGTGAGGAGGTAAATTTATAATATCTTCACCTTTAAATATTATTGCCCCCTGATCTGCTTTATATACACCAGATAATGTGTTAAATAAGGTTGTTTTACCAGCTCCGTTAGGTCCGATTAAACCTGTGATCCTGTTTTCTTCCACATCAAAGGAAACATTATGAAGGGCTATAAGACCGCCAAATTTTTTGGTTACCTTATCAATTTTCAAAATATTATCTGTCATCTATTGTGCCCTCCTTTTTTCCATAAATGAATTTTTAATTCCTTTTAACTTAGTCCATACAAAACTATCATCTCCAAGCAGTCCGGAAGGCTGAAATCTTATCATTAAAATTAAAATAGTTGCATAAACTAACAATCTATAATCTGATATAAATCTAAATAATTCTGGAATTAATCCAAGGATTATTGCACCTATAATAGGACCCCTTATTGTATTGTTTCCACCTAAAATCACCATCGATAATATTGTAACTGAAGTTATAAAGTTAAAGTCAGATGCCATAATAAAGGTCATATAATGTGCATAAACCGCCCCTGTTAAACCTGCTATAGCTGTACCAATTACAAAAGCTAATATTTTAAACTTTTTAGTGTCAATTCCTAGAGAATCTGCTGCTATTTCATTATTGCGAATTGCCCCTAAGGCTAAACCTATCCATGATTTTTCAATCAATTTAGAAAATATAACTACCAGTACTATTAGTATTATAACTAAATATAGATAACCTCGATATGGCATAGGCTCACCAAACCAATATGGTGTTGGAACTGCAAGTCCCATTGCCGCTCCAAAAAACTCTACATTTTGAAATACTGCTGCTACTATAAAGTTTAATGCAATAGTAACAATAGCTAAAAAATCTTCTTTTATTCTTATACTTATTAAACCTAAAAACAGACCAATAAAGCCTGTAATAATAGCTGCAAAAGGCATTGCAAGCCAAAAATATACTCCAAATTTACCTGTTAATATAGCTGCACTGTATGCACCGATTCCAAAAAAAGCACCTTGCCCTATATTAGGCTGACCCGCATATCCAGTAATAATATTTAAACTGAGAGCTAAAAGGACAAAGATTCCAACATTTATCATCACAACTATTGCATACATATAAAATACTCTCCTCCTCTATATCCTGGATTTTTGGGTAAACAAACCCTTTGGGCTTATCAAAAGTATGATTACTAATGCTATAAATGCTATCGCGTTTCTTGGTATGAAAAATCCTATATATCCACCAACCATAGTTTCAATAAATCCTATTAACAATGCCGCAATTACTGTACCAAATGGATTACCTAAACCACCAAGCACTATTATAGCAAGCATTTTATAGGAAACCACACTACCCATAGTAGGATAAATTGAATTATATAAAATACCGATTAATATTCCTGCTGCTGCTGCAAAACTATAACCTAAAAAGAAGTTTAAAGAAATTACTTTGTTTGTATTTATTCCCATTGTTTTTGCTATCTCAAGGTCCTGAGCAGTTGCTCTCCAAGCCAGGCCTATTTTAGTCATTTTAAGCAAGTACCATAAAAGAAACATTAAAATTAAGGCAACTATAAAAATTAATACCCATACATTATTTATGTTTACATTTAAAAAAGAAATGTTTTCAAAAGGTACTTTAACAGTAAACTGTTTTATAGTTGGTCCAGCAATCAAACGTATAATATTTTCAATAAATATAAAAATTCCAATACTTGCAATCAAAGGAATATAGGCAGGTTGAGATAATAAGGGTCTGTATACATACTTTTGTATTAATACCCCAAGAGTACCTGTAATAAGCATTGCCCCCAAAAAAGCAACAAAAATATTGCCACTTATACTATAAAAGAGATATCCAAAGTATGCTCCAAGAACATAAGCTCCGGCATTAGCGATATCTAATATTCCTAATATACCATATATTAAAGTTGCTCCCATTGAAGTAAGAGCATAAACACTACCAATTGCTATACTGTTTAATAACTGCTGTAAAAACATCTTATACTCTCCTTTTAATGAATTAGGTAGGGAGAAAACTCCCTACCATTTATATATTATGCTCTTTTTTTGATTTTATGGAGCAATTATGTCCATATCAGTAATTTGATCGTAAAACTTAAACTCACTATTTTCAACTATCTGTACCTGTACTGGTTTTATAGCCTCTCCGACTTCTGTGTATCTATACAAAAGACCAGTATTTGTCATATAGTTTTCCACTTCATACATGGCTTCTTTGATATCTTCTGGATTAGAACCTACTTCTTCAATAACATGGGCTAATAACATAAATGCGTCATAAGTAGAAGCACCAACCATATCAGGAGCAAATCCATATTTTTCAGTATATCTATTTATATATTCAATAACCTGTTCTTCCTCACTATCACGGTTTAGATTTGTAGTAATTACTAAACCTTCAGCTGCCTCACCAGCAACTTGTAAAAACTGGGTAGTTGAATCCATACCTTCTGTTCCTAATATTTTAGCTTCTATACCAACATCAGCTACCTGTCTCATAATTGCTGCTCCTTCACCTGCATAAGCAACAACATAAATTAGATCAGGATTTAATCCTTT
Source organism: Bacillota bacterium (assembly GCA_051745185.1). GTDB lineage: Bacteria > Bacillota > Halanaerobiia > Halanaerobiales > M55B127 > M55B127. Next base: position 20,502 of record JBNJDV010000014.1, on the reverse strand, counting down.
AATTTTTGTTAAAACAGGATTAAACTCTCTTTCGCCAATATCAAAAGAATCAACATAAACAACTTCTGCCCCTTTTTCTTCAACATATTCCTGGAAATTATCATTTAAAGTACTGCCAAAGTCATTGTCAACATATAGAATGGCAATTTCTTGAGCTCCAAGATCATCTACAGCCATATAACCTCCAACTCTACCCTGCACAGGACCGGGGAAAGACTGTTGGAAAATGTAATCACCGGCTCTTGGAATATCTGGATGTATTGCATAAGCAGAAATCATCGGTACCTTGGCATTCTGATAAATGGCAGCTACCGGACGGGTAGTACCACTATATGATCCACTTACTACTGCTACAACATTGTCTCTAGTTGTAAGTTTTTGTGCAATACTAACTGATTGTTTTGAATCCAGGTGGTCATCATAATCAACAAGTTCTACCATTTTACCATTAAGGCCACCTTTTTCATTGATTACCTCAACTGCAAGTTCTGCTGAATTTAAAGCACTTTCTCCATCTGCAGCCGCTGGTCCTGTAATTGGAGCAAAAAAACCTAGCTTAATAACGTCTTCGCTTTGAGCTCCAGCAAAAGTACTAAACACTAATAAAAAAATCACTAATAAATATAAACTAAATACACTTCTCTTCATCCTAAAATCCTCCTTTTAGTTTTATAAATAGTTAACATATACATAATTATACCATTTTTTGATGATTAATCAAATCAATTATAACGGAAAATAACATGCTACTTCCCTATTTTCACCATCTTTTTCTAATAAAGGTGTCTCATCTTTACAAATTTTTTGTGCATATTTACATCTTGGATGAAATGAACATCCCTGAGGTGGATTAATTGGACTAGGCGGTTCTCCTTTTAATGTAACTCTTTTTACTTTCTTGCTTTTTTTAGAAAATGAAGGTACAGATTGAATTAATGCTTCTGTATAAGGATGTTTGGGGTTCTGAAATATATCAGATTTTTGTCCAATTTCAACGATTCTGCCTAAATACATTACTCCCACATAGTCACTAATAAAACGTACCACATTCAAATTATGTGAGATCCATAGATAAGTTAAATCAAGTTCTTCTTTAAGTTCTTTCATTAAGTTGATTATTGAAGCACTTATTGATAGGTCAAGCCCAGAAGTTGGTTCATCACAAACGATAAACTGTGGATTTAACATCAAAGCCCTTGCAACACCTATTCTTCTTGCTTGACCACCTGAAAACTCATGAGGAAATTTTATTAGACTGTTTTCACTTAAACCAACTAAATCTAATCTATTTAATATTCTTTTTTGTTTATCTTTTTTATCAAATAGTTCAGGATGGATCTGAAAAGGTTCTTCTAATATTTCACCTACTAATTTTCTGGGGTTTAAAGAAGAACGGAAGTCCTGAGCAATAAAAGCTACATTTTTTCTATAATATTTATACTCTTTTTTATTCATACTATAGATAGATTCATCTTTGAACTTAATATCACCCTGGTCAGCTTGTATTAAATTTAATATAAGCCTTGCAACCGTTGTTTTGCCACAACCAGATTCTCCTACAAGAGCCATAATGTTTCCACTATTAATATGAAATGAAACATCTTGAACTGCCTGTATTATTTGCGGCCCTTTACCTATCATTTTATTAAAAACTCCATCTTTATTATAGAAAAACTTTTTGAGATTAGAAACTTCTATTATTTTCATAAAACTTTCCCCACCTTCTCATGGTAAAAACAGGCTGACCTACCACCACTAGCAGTATCATATAAAGAAGGTCTTTCTTTACTGCACTTATCTTGTTTGTAATTACAGCGGGGATGAAAGTTACATCCAGAAGGAAGCTCTGATAAATCAGGTATTTCACCTGGTATAACATTTAATTTTTCATCTTTTTTATCATCTGGTAAGCATTTAATTAAAGCTTCTGTGTAAGGGTGGTGTGGACTGTTGAAGATATTATCCCTATCATTAACTTCTACAACTCGGCCTGCATAAAAAACAGCAACCCGGTCAGCAATTTCTGATACTACTCCTAAGTCATGAGTAATATATATAATTGATGAATTATATTCACTTATCAAATTTTTCAATAAAGTTAAAATCTGAGCTTCTACAGTTACATCAAGAGCTGTTGTAGGTTCATCTGCAATAAGTAAGGAAGGGTTAGTAACAAAAGCCATAGCTAATAGAACACGCTGTTTCATTCCCCCACTAAATTGATGAGGATATTCATTCATTCTAGTTTGGGCATCTGCTATCCCCATTTTTGATAACATATCAACTGCTGTTTTATTAATTTCGTTTATATTTGTCCTATATTTTATTATATCCTTTAGCTGTCTTCCAACCTTAAATACAGGGTTTAAAGAACTCTGAGGGTTTTGAGGAATATATGATATTTTCTTTCCGCGATACTCCTTATTGAAATCACTTTCTTTAATTTTACATATACTATTTCCTTCAAATAATATGTCCCCATTTTGAATTTCAGCTCTGAGCGGTAATAATCTGATGACTGAAAGTCCAAGAGTAGATTTACCACTTCCACTTTCTCCTACAACTCCTAAAACCTCGCCCTTATCTAATTTTAAATTAATACAGTCGACAGCTAAAAATGATTTTTTGTTTCTCTTATAAATAATTTTTAATTTATCTATCTGTAACAACTCTTCCATTATTAGCTCTCCTCATTTTTCGACTTAGGATTTAGAGCGTTTCTTAAACTTTCAGCTAAAAGTGAAAATCCCATCATTGTTAATACAATAGCCACAGAAGGAGCAATTAACATCATGGGAGCATTTTCTATAAACTGATAACCTTCCTGTAACATTACTCCCCAGCTTGTTTTGGGTGGCTGTACTCCTAATCCCAGAAATGAAAGCCCCGCTTCCCACATAATCATAGAAGCTACATCCATTCCAGCCAATACTAAAACAGAAGCAAATATGTTTGGGATAATATGAAAGATAATAATTTTTACAGGTGAAGCTCCCATACTTTTTGCAACTGCAACATATTCTTCTTCTTTAACTGATAGAGTTTCAGCCCTTACTACCCTTCCATAGCGGGGCATAATTGTAATACCAAGGATGATTATTAAACTCTGTAGTGAAGGACCAACAATTGCAACTAAAACCAGGATTAGTACTATTGGAGGAAAAGCTCTAATTACATCAAATAAAAATATGATAATATTATCAATAATTCCTCCACTGTATGCAGCTGTAGTACCTAAAATAATGCCGACTAATATTGATATGGAAAGTCCGCCAAAAGCAACATATAAAGCAGGTCTTGCAGCATAAATCATCCTACTTAAGGTATCTCTTCCTATATTGTCTGTTCCAGCCGGGTGATCTAAAGAAGGAGGCTGCAGCCTGTTTCTAACATCTGTTTTATATGGGTCATGTGGAGAAATCCAGGGACCAAATAAAGCAGTTGTAAAAAACAATAAAATAATAACTGCTGCAATATAAAATCTAAAATCACTTTTCATATATTTAAAATTTCTTATTATCTTATGTTTGAAGTAATTCGTTTTTTTCATTTTTATCTCCTATTTATTCCTTATTCTCGGGTCTAAGTATGCATAAGATAAATCAGCTAATAAGTTAGCGACTATAAACAAAAATGCTGCTATAAGGACACCACCTCTAACCATTGGAAGATCTCTTTCAAAAATAGCATCAACGGTTAAGCGTCCTAATCCCGGCCTATTAAAAATCACTTCAACAAATAATGCTCCTCCTAATAATCTACCAATACCAAGGCCAATTACCGCAACAATTGGTTTAACTGCCTTTTTTAAGGCATACCTGTAGTATATAAATGATTTCGGTAAACCAAATGAACGAGATGTAATAATATAGTCTTCATTAACCGTTTCAAGCATTGAACTTCTGGTCAAACGGGCAATATAACCGGTCCAGCCGATAGATAAAGCTAAAGCTGGACCAATTAGATGGTGTATTGAATCAATAAATCCACCATCGCCCGCCCCCATAACTGGAAGTAAGTTTAATCTTATAGAAAAAAACAGTAAAATTAATACAGCAGCTACATAGGTCGGAGTAGAGGCAAATACAAATGAGAATACTCCTAATATACTATCCCAAACAGTACTTTCATAGTTTGCCGCCAATAGTCCAATTATAATACCAACAATAACTGCAAAACCCATTCCAGTTATAGTTAAAATTAATGTATATGGTAATACACTCATTACTGCATTTAATACAGAAACATCCCTAAATATCGAAGTACCAAAGTCACCTGAAATAACTTGTTTTAAGTACAAATAGAAACTTATATACCAGGGTTTATCGAGGCCAAGTTCCTGATTAATATCACTTATCATCTTTTCAGAAGCCCTTGGCCCCAAAATGATTTCAGCTGGTTCTCCCGGCAACAGATAACTTAAGCTAAATAAAAGCAAAAGAACTGCTATTAATGTCGGTACTATTAATAATAATCTCTTGACTGTATATATCAACATATCAAATACCCCTTAATGTTTATTTATATTTAGCTAACCAGCTTAAAATCCCTCCATCAGGAGTTAAAGTTACCTCTAAGTCATTATTCCAGGTTGGAGTTTTGACTCCATGTGTTACCCATACACCTATATCTGCTTTATCAACAATATCCTGCATTTCATGATAGAGTTGTGCTCGTTGTTCATTCTCCATTGTTCGCTCTGCTTGATCCCAAAGATTATCATACTCTTCATTTGACCAATGCATTAAATTCCAGTTGCCGACCTGACGGGTTAAAAACCACTGGCTATTGTATCCGGGATCTACTGTATTACCAAATCTGGCATAAGTTATATGATATTCACCATTATGCCAAGCTTCTATTTTAGGACCGATTTCCATGGTTTCAATTTCTAAATTAATATTAAATTCAGCTAGTTGGGACTGAACTATTGTTGCAATTGTCCGCCTTTCCTGATTAGCATCAGTAACATATTCTAAATTTAATCCTTTCCCATTAGGGTAACCGGCTTCTTCTAAAAGTTCTAAAACATGTTCCCTGCCAACATCATCTAAATTCTTATGAGGAGTTTTTTTATAACCTAGCATATCCGGTAAAAGCCATGAATATGCAAGTTCTGCTTGCCCTGCAAATGCACCAATAATTATTTCTTCTGGATCAATAATATATCTTAGGGCTTCTCTTAGTTTAGGATTATCCATTGGTTCTCTTTGAACATTAAAACCAACCCATTGGATTGCTAGATCTGGATAAGTTTCGGTATCTAAGTTTTCATTTTCTTTAATTTTTTCATAGTTTTCTAAACTGACCTGACCAAAATCAACTTCACCTGATCTTAAAGCTAGTTCCTGAGACATCTGGTCAGACATTGGGATAAATTCTACTTCTTTGATAAATGCATTTTGACCAAAATAGTCATCAAACCTTGAAACTGAAATATTATTATTTACTCCCCAGTTTTCAAATTTATATGGTCCACTGCCAATTGGATTACTTGCAAATGTTTCTTTGCCCATCTCTTCAACTGCTTTTTTTGATACTATTAAACCAGCGTTATATGGCAATGTAGAAGTAAATAGCCTTGCCATTGGTTCTTCTAATATTAACTGTACTGTATAATCATCAATTACCTTAACTTCCTTTAGTTTTGAAAATGATTCCGCTTCAGGTGAACCATTTTCAGGATCTATAATCCGCTCAAAACTAAACTTGACATCTTCTGCTGTAACCTCACCATAATCATTATGGAATTTTACGTTTTCTTTTAAATAAAAGGTTATGGTTTTATTATCATCAGAAAGTTCCCAATCTTCCGCCAAATCACCAACAATCTCATAACTGCCGGGTTTATACTTTACTAACCCGGAAAAAATACTGTCCATTATAGGCCATTCAGATATTGATCTCTGTAAAAATGCCGGATCTAATGTTTGAGCTTTACCATCTAATGCAACCCTCATTTTTTCAGTTTGAGCTATACTCACACCGGTTGAAACTGATAAAACAAAGGCTAAAACACCAATTAATACTATAATTTTTCTAAACATTTTAACGACCCTCCCTTTTTAATCTACACTACTTAACACAATATGGACTTATTAACTCCAAAAGTTCCTGTTTTTCTTTTTTACCTTTTAAAAATTCTGTAACATATCCTAATACTGTAATACTCTCAGAAATATATTGCGGGAATAGCGAATATATTTCATCTAATACTGAACGGTCTAATAACTTATATTTTTTTAGATTAGCATAGATAAATTGATCTAAATTAATTGATAGGAAACTGTCGAGAAGTTTAAATATATATGCTTTTACTTTGAAGGGACTATATATTATATTGTGGGCTTTGAGCATACTTTGATATGATTTATTGATGAGTTCAATCTGCAGGTTTTGGTTGTGAAGTTTTGTGATGTTGTAGTAGTAAATATCAACTATTAGTGTATTTAATTTGTCTTCTGATTTAATATATGATGATGGGTTTATCTTATAACATTCTTTATTAAAGTATTTTTTTACTAATAGACAGTCTAGTTCAAGTTCAAATCTTTTGTGCTCAACTCCATTATTAGTTTTTTCATCAATTATTTTATGGATGTGTTTATCTAATAAATAATGAGTTACAACCCCCATGAAATAGGATACTGCAAAGGGATAATTTTTACTTCCTTCTTTTTCTCTTAAAAGTTCAAATGTACTAACTAAAAATTCAACTTGTTTTTTTTCATGTAATTTGCTTCCTATATCAGGACCTTTTTTATCTTTGATCCATGGCCAAAAATCATTATAAAAGAAAAAATCAGGGCCCTGTGTACCAAAGTTAAAATATTTTCTATTTTTAACTAAAAGTTCATACAAAGCCCTGTCTTCAATCTCTTTAATAACCATATCTCCACCGATTATATGTGTCCAGAGATCTGGCATAAGATTTCACCTCTTTTTATACACTTATTTTGTTTTTGATTTTATCATATTTTTTCTTGCCTATTCCCTTAACTTTCATTAGATCACTTTTTTTACTGAACTTTCCCTGCACGTCTCTATAATTTATTATTCTTGCAGCATATGCTTTACCAATACCTTGTATTCTTATTAATTCATTTAAGGCTGCTTTATTTATATTAATCTGCTTGCTTTCAATCTTTTTAGGTTTTTTATCAGAAACTATCTTTTTATATAAATCTACATATTGATCTGCTGACTTTTCCCAACTGAAGTCTTTTTCCATAACCCTTTTTACCAGTTTTCTCCATACTTTTTTATCATAATAAAAGGATAATGCTCTTTTGATTGTGTGTAACATATCATGAGCATTATAGTCACTAAATGTAAAACCATAACCCTTATCTTCATATTCATTATAGGGGATGACAGTATCTTTTAATCCTCCAGTTTCTTTAACAATAGGCACTGTACCATAGCGCATACTTATTAACTGACCTAATCCACAGGGTTCAAACCTTGAAGGCATTAAGAACATATCACTACCTGCATATATTTTTTGTGCTAAATTAGCATCATAGGTCATTTTGGCCCTCATCTTATCCGGATATTTATTTTCAACATATCTAAAAAGGTCTTCGTATTGATAATCTCCGGTTCCTAATACTATAAATTGTAAGTCTTCATTCATTAATTCATCAATTATTGGTGGGAATAGATCAATCCCTTTTTGCTCAACTAGCCTAGATATTATTGAAACCACGGGTATGTCTTTATCTTGTTTTAACCCTAAATCTTTTTGTAACTGTACTTTGTTTTCATATTTACCTTCAATATCATTTTTATCATAGGTTTTATAGATTGTTCTATCATTTTTAGGATTAAATTCATCATAATCAATACCATTTGCTATACCATATAAATCATTGGCTCTCATATTAAGTATATAATCCAAACCCTCACCAAAATATTTAGTTTTAATTTCTTCTGAATAGGTTTCACTTACAGTATTAATTATATCTGAGTACATAATTCCCATTTTCATGTAGTTTACAAGATTATCATGCATAATATTGCCAGAAGTAATATGATAATTTGAAACCCCTAATACATCATGAACAATTCTAGGTTCAAACTTACCTTGATAAGCTAAATTATGAATTGAAAAAACGGTTTTTATATCTCTATAGAAATCATAGATCTGATAATTGTCTTTTAACATAAGGCTTAACGGACCGGTCTGCCAATCATTACAGTGGATGATATCAGGCTTAAAGTCAATCTTTTTAATCATCTCAAGTACTGCTCTTGAAAAAAATGCATACTGTTCTTCTTTATCACCATTTTCATATATAGAATCTCTAAAAAAGTAAAACTTGTTATCTATAAAATAGGTAGGTACACCCTTGTAATCTAATCTGTTAACACCCACATATTTATTGCGCCAAACCATTTTCATCCTGAAGTCTGCAACATGCTCAAAATCTTTAACATACTCATAACTTATTTTTTTATACTCTGGTAATACAACTCTAACATCATGACCCTTCTTTTTTAGAGCACGAGGTAGAGCACCTGAAACATCTGCAAGTCCACCTGTTTTTAAAAACGGTGATACTTCAGGTGAAACAAAAAGAATCTTTAACTTTCTACTCATTTAGGATAATACCTCCTCAATACAACAAATTTGTTTATATATATTAAGTTTAATAAACTTTAACAGAACTGTCAAACGATATCGCTTCCTATTATATTAAATATTAAAAGGATATTAAATATCCTTCTTGAAATATATATATAAGCAGCTTTTTAGGGGGTAAAACTATGTCTAAACCAACAATTAGTGATTATGACAAATACTTATTTAACCGTGGTGAACATTTTCAAATATATAAATTTCTCGGTTCACAATTAAAAAAAGAAGATGGCCAAAAAGGAGTTCGTTTTTCTGTCTGGGCTCCCTCTGCACGTGAAGTTTCCGTTGTGGGAAACTTTAATAACTGGAATAAGTTTTCCCATCAAATGACAAAAGAAAAGGAAAGCGGTATCTGGACTATTTTTATTCCCAATATTAATGAAGGAACATTATATAAATATGCAATAACAGGAAAACATGGGGACAACTTTTTAAAATCAGACCCGGTGGCTTTTTGTTCAGAAAAAAGTCCTAATACTGCTTCAATTGTAACTTCATTAGATAAATATAACTGGACTGATAAACTATGGATGAAAAAAAGAAAAGATAATCAACCACATAAACAACCTATAAACATTTATGAAGTACATGCCGGCTCCTGGAAACATGATAAATCAGGTAATCCATATAGTTATAGAAGATTAGCCGATGAACTAATCCCTTATGTTCAAAAAATGGGATATACTCACCTGGAATTACTTCCGATTACAGAATTCCCATTTGGAGGTTCCTGGGGTTATCAAACTACAGGATACTTCTCAATTACAAGTAGATACGGCCAACCTGAAGACTTCATGTATTTTGTTAATGAAGCACATCATCATGGATTAGGAGTTATAATGGACTGGGTTCCCAGTCATTTCTGTAAAGACAGCCACGGCCTTAGACTATTTGACGGAACCCATCTTTATGAAAGCCCTGATCCAAATAGGGCTGAAAATGTCCAGTGGGATACTTTAAACTTTGATTTTCATCAAAATGAAGTCTGGAGTTTTTTAATCTCAAATGCTAGATTTTTCTTTGATGTTTATCATATTGATGGAATTAGAGCAGATGCTGTAAGCAATATGCTGTATCTAGACTATAATAAAAAAGAGGGTGAATGGACACCTAATAAACATGGAAGTAATGAAAACCTAAAAGCAGTTGAATTTATTAAAAAATTAAATCAAACAGTATTCAATGACTTCCCGGGTGTACTGATGGTAGCTGAAGAGTCAACCGCTTGGCCGAAAGTAACCGGTCCAGTTGATAAAGGTGGTCTAGGTTTTAACTTTAAATGGAATATGGGTTGGATGAACGATACTTTAAAATATATGGAAGAAGATCCTTTAATGAGAAAAGGAAAACATAATCTATTAACTTTTTCTATGATGTATGCTTACTCTGAAAACTATATATTACCTTTATCACATGATGAAGTTGTTCACGGGAAAAAGTCTCTTTTAGATAAAATGAGTGGTGATTACTGGCAAAAATTTGCTAACTTAAGATTATTATATGCATATATGTTTGCACACCCCGGTAAAAATTTATTATTTATGGGGGGAGAGTTCGGTCAGTTTATTGAATGGAACTATAAACAAGAATTAGATTGGCTCCTTTTAGAATATTCTAAACACCAAGAATTAAAAAAATATGTTAAGGATTTAAATCATTATTATAAACAAAATAATGCTTTTTGGTTAAAAGATTATGAACATGAAGGCTTTCAATGGATCGAAGCTGATGACTATCAACAAAGCATATTAAGTTTTACAAGGACCGGTGAAAACCAAAATGATTTACATATTATAATATGTAACTTCACACCAGTACCAAGAGAAAACTATAAAATAGGTGTTCCTATTAATGGCAACTATAAAGAAGTATTTAATAGTGATGAAGAAAAATATGGTGGTTCTGGAATAAAAAATGAAGGTTCAATAAAAAGTACAAAAGAGGAGTATCATGGTTTTAAACAATCAATTGAAATAACCATCCCTCCCCTTTCCGGACTTTATATTAAAAAATGTGATTAATTATAAAATAATACCATAGCTGATAATGGCGGAACTTTTACATTGTCAGCTTTAAATGTGTGTAATATATTAGTTCCTGCCTTTAAACCATTAACAACAATATTAAATTTGTGTTTTTTATTTAACCAAAATCTACTCCAGTGATGTTGTGGATTGTAAAACACAAAAATGTTTTTCCAATTATCATCATTAGCATGATCTTTTAATACAAACCCAATAGCTGCATCTTCACTTTTTATAAAATCAAGATGTTTTTTTATCATCTCCGGATCTCTCATTCTGAAAGCAGGATGTTTTTTTCTTAGTTCAATTAAACCTTTGTAATACAAAAATGTATCATAGTATTTCGTCTTTCTCTCCCATTTTATTTGATTTATATGATCCCCCGCATTATAACTATTATGGTTACCATACTTGGTTCTTAAAAATTCCTCTCCACCCTGTATAAAAGGTATCCCTTGAGAAGTAAATATAATTGCTTGTGCTAAATGGTCCATCTTTATTCTTTCTTTTTCTGAAGCCTTGCTTACTGATTTGTTAATCTTATCCCATAAAGTTAGATTATCATGTGCACTTACATAATTAATCGTCTCTTCTGGTTTATAGGTGAAATCTACAAGTTCAAAATCATAGTTAATACTACCTACAACCCCACGCCTTATATTATTATAGGTTTCAAACTTACCATTTACATAACCTTTAGTAAAACCGTCTGTATTTCCTTTAATTGCATCTCTAAAGCGATCATTGAAAAATGCAAACTTTTTGTTTTTTTGAAATCCTTTATATATCTTGCTTTCTTCAGGAAGATGAGGTGGTAAAGCCGCCCATGGTTCTCCATATATCAATATATCCTCATTAATATCATGAAGTTCTTTTTTGATTTCTAATACCGTTTCTTTATCCATTAAACCCATTAAATCAAATCTAAAGCCGTCAATATGATACTCTTCTACCCAATATTTTAAAGAATCAACAATAAATTTTCTAACCATTGGTCTTTCAGTTGCTATTTCATTGCCACATCCAGAACCATTTGTTAAATAACAGTCATTTATTAAACGATAAAAATATCCTGGAGCTGTTTTATGGAAAGCAGATTCATCAGTATAATAGGTATGATTATATACAACATCCATTATTACTCCAATATTATTATCATGTAAACTTTTCACCATTTCTTTAAACTCTTTAATTCTTTGATACCCTTCCGGTTTATTTGAATAAGATCCCTCAGGTACATTATAATAATGGGGATCGTATCCCCAATTATATTCATAACGGTTTTGTTCATCAACTGTAGCATAATCAAAAACAGGTAATAGATGAACATGTGTAATGCCCAGCTCTTTAAGATGATCTAACCCTGTGCTTAATCCCTGATTATTAACAGTTTCTTCTTCAGTAAAAGCTAAATAATCTCCCCTGTTTTTTATCCCTGAATAAGGTGAAGTAGAAAAATCTCTAACATGAACCTCATAAATTACAGCATCAACAGGACTATCAATTCTAACAGGACTATCTTGGTCCCAATTAAAAGGATTTGTTTTATCTAAATTAACAAACAGCCCCATTTCGCTGTTTGGAGCCAAACCTTTAGCATAAGGATCTACTGTTTTTTCAACCCTATTACCAAAATCAACTGCAAAAAGATAATACTTTCCTGCATAGTTTCCTTCTAATTCAATCGACCACACACCATTTAAACCTCTTATCATCTCAAATTCTTCTATAGGTTCTGAACTTTTATAATAATTGTATATTTCAATCTTAACATTATTCGCTGTTGGAGACCAAAGCTTTATTTTTGTTTTTTCTTTAGTATAAGTTACTCCGAGATCATCACCATTATATATATATTTAGGACTATATATTTCTTTTTCCAAATCAATAATATCCATATTGTTTAATAACTCCTTCTGTTGTCTCTCTTATTGTTAAATTGCTTTACTAGAATTTTTCTCTATAATTTCTATAAAAACTTCTACTATTTTTGGGTCAAACTGTTTTCCTTTGTTATCTTTTAGTTCTTTTATAGCTTTTTCTTTTATTAATGCATCCCGATAGGCTCGATTAGAAGTCATTGCTGAATAAGCATCAGCGACAGATATTATTCTTGATATCAAAGGGATTTCTTCTCCTTTTAATCCGTTGGGATAACCTGTCCCGTCCCATCTTTCATGATGATATAATACATAATCTGCAATATCATGTAATTTTTTTGATTTAGTTAGAGATTCATAAGCCCAAACTGGATGGTTTTTAATTAACTCATAATCTTTTTTATTAAAATTTTCTTTTTTATTTAAAACCATGCTCGGAATGATAAGTTTCCCTATATCATGTACTAATCCTGCCCAGTAACTATTCTGTACATCTTTTTTATTAAGGCCTAACTTCATCGAAATTCGTTTTGAAAGTTCAGCAACTTCTTCTGAATGACCACCTGTGTAAACATCATGTATCTCCAAAAATTTAATCATTGATAGTATTATATCACGTTGAAACTCACCCTGCAATTTATTGTACCTTTGAAAAGTATAAAAAGATTCAGCAATGTTTCTGAAAGCTGTAAGGGTTTTGACACCACTTTCAGAAAATTCTTCCTTACTATCAGTACCAAGATCTAATGATATTCCAGCTAATATTTCATTATCTACAACCAATGAAAATGTTAAAGATTGCTTAATATCTTTAGAAGCTTCTCTCAATATTTCATATTGTTTTTCTGGAATCTTCTTTTTGTCATAAGATAATAACTCATTTATTATTCTGGGTTTTCTTTTGTGAATTGCATAAACACTTTTATCTATCGAGAGTAGTTTTAATTTTTCTAAATTATGTCCGATAGCATCTACATATCTTACTTTATTGTCTTTTATCTTATAAATACTACCATAATCACTTTTAGGAACCAACTTAAATGCAGTTCTCAATAACTGTGATAAAAACTTATCAGAATCAATAAAGGTGTCTTTACTAATATTATTGATAAAATCAATCATTACCTTTAGATCCTCTGTTTGTTCATATAGATTTTGATAAGACTGTTTTAAATTTTGATGACCGTTCTCTAATTTATCAGTATATCTGTTTAATTCTTCATTTTTCTTTTTTAATTCATCTTTAGTTTCTCTTAAATGGCTAAAGTATTTTTTTAATAATAAATAAAAAATCAATCCAGTAATTAATACATAAAGCAGCCCTTTATAAGTCTGCAGTCTCATTATTATATCATTCTGATAGAATAACATTGTTAACAACTCATCAGAAAAATATATCCAAAGACTACCTAATATGATATATATTATAATAAATTTATTTTCTTCATTAATATTCATAATAAACCATCCTAATAGCATTATTTCAATCCTTATTATATAACTTCTATAAATTTCAAATAATCCCTTCATGAAGGGATTTTAATCTCAATCAAGAAATATTTAATTCAAGGTGAAAATAATATGTACATAATTATTTTTGAATTATATACTTATATATTTGCATATTTGTTAATTCATTGTTATATTTAAAGTTAGGCAGTATAATTTTTAAGCTTTTAAATTACTTAAATCATAATTATTAACTTAGCAAAGTATCTCGTTATAAAATATACTATGACTTCATTGTAAAATTATAAGTCAGGAGGCTTACAAATGGAAGATACAGAAGTAAACCATATTTGTCTGTTAAATCCACAAGGCAACTTTGACCCTGATAATAGTTACTGGACAAAACACCCAGATTTTGGAGGACAGTTAGTCTATGTAAGGGAATTATCATTAGCTTTAGCAGAATATGGGGTTAAAGTTGATATAATTACTAGACAAATAAACGATGAAAATTGGCCTGAATTTTCAAAAAAAATAGATAAATATCCCGAAAGTGAAAACGTAAGAATTATAAGAATTCCTTTTGATGGAGATAGGTTTTTAAACAAAGAAGATCTTTGGCCATATATAAATGAATATGTTCAAGGGATTATTGACTTTTATGAAAAAGAAAACTCCTTTCCTGAATTAGCTGTTAGTCATTATGGTACAGGTGGAATTAGTGGACTATTATTAAAATTAAAAAAGAATCTTCCATATATATTTACAGGGCATTCATTAGGTGCAGAAAAAATGGAAAAGTTCGGTATAAATAAATTTAACTTTACTGAATATAATACAAAGTATAACTTTCACAGAAGAATTATTGCTGAAAGATTATCAATAAAATATTCAGATGCCATTATAACAAGTACAAACTTAGAAAAAGAAGAAATTTACAAACAGTCTATTTATGAAGATATAATCGATGAAAATAAGTTTATGATTACTCCACCTGGAGTAAATACAGATATTTTTAATGGTGAGTATTCTAAAGACATCAAACAAAAATTAAATAAGATATTTAAAAGAAATTTAAATGAAGACAGGATCAAACTTCCATTTATATTAATTAATAGCAGGTTAACTAAAAAGAAAAATCATATTAAACTTGTTAAAGCTTTTGCTGAAAACGAAAAGCTACAAAAAGAAGCTAATCTGGCAGTATCATTAAGAAACGTAGATGATCCTTTTAAAGATTATTCTAATCTAGCGGATGAAGAAAAAAATATCCTTGACCAAATTATGAAGCTAATCTATAATAATAATTGTTCAGATAAAGTCACCATGTTTTCAATTGATAATCAAAAAGAGTTGGCTGAAAGTTATTCTTATTTTGCAGAACTAAACTCTGTTTTTGTTTTACCTTCTATCTATGAAACTTTCGGACTAACACTGATAGAAGCAATGGTTTCAGGTTTGCCGGCAGTCGTTACTAAAAACGGTGGACCTGCAGAAGTTGTTCAACAGGGTAAATACGGAATCTTAATAGATCCTGAAGATTCAGAAAATATTGCAGATGGCCTACTTGAACTTTTAACAGATAATAAAAAATGGAATAGATTTCATAAATCAGGTATAAAATATATATCAAAGAAATTTTCCTGGAAAAACACTGCAGAAGATTATTTGAATTTAATAGATAAAATATTATCAGATAAACCAGATTTTGATATTGATGAATACGATATACCAGATTATTATACAGTACCAGATTCCAAAAATGATTCAAGATTATTAGACCGATTTTTAAGGATCTGGAAGAATTCTTAAAAGTATGTATTAAAATTATATATTAGGAGAGTGTTTTAGATGATAGCGAATAACAAACGTAAAAAAGTAGCTTATTTTTGTATGGAATATGGATTGAATAATAACTTTAGAATTTATGCAGGAGGTCTAGGAATATTAGCAGGCGATATTTTAAAAACTGCCAAAGAATATGACTTTCCAATTTTTGGAATAGGTATTTTATGGCTTGAAGGATATACAAAACAGTTAATAGATGAAAATGGTAGGCCCTATGATAAATATCCCAAAAATGAATATATCTATAATTATCTTGAAGATACAGATGTTACAGTAACTGTAAAGGTTAAAGGAAATGATATAAAACTAAAAGTATGGAAACTTGAAACAGATAACATGAATCCACTATATTTATTAGATTCCAACTTAGAAGAAAATGGTAAGTATAACTGGATTACCCAGAGACTCTATGCTTGGGGTGAAGAAGAACGAATAGCCCAAGAGATTGCACTTGGTATCGGTGGAATTAAAGCAATACGTGCATTAGGGCTTGATGTAGATGTCTATCATTATAATGAGGGACATGCCGTTTTTGCTGGAACAGAAATGATTAAAGAAAAAATGGAAAATGGTCTTGAATTTGAAGAAGCTTTAAAAGCAGTTAGAAACAAAACAGTTTTCACAACTCATACCCCTGTGAAAAAAGGAAACGAAATCCATGAACATGCCCTACTAAAAGAGATGGGAGCATATAATGGGCTTACAGAAGAACAAATGAAGAGAATTGGAAATGATCCCTTTAGTAATACAGTTGCCGGACTAAGACTTGCTAAAATTTCTAATGGTGTTGCTCAACTTCACGGTGTTACTGCAAGAAACATGTGGGAACATGTTGAAGATATATCTCCAATTAAAGCTATTACAAACGGTGTCCATAGAAAATCATGGGTTGATTCTAGAATATATAAAGCATTTGAAAATGGTGATGCCTTAATACCAGTACATCAACAGTTAAAGTCAGAATTAATTAACTATGTAAATGATAAAACTGGTGCTAAATTGGATAATGATAAATTACTAATTGGATTTGCTAGAAGAGCTGCTCCTTATAAAAGAGCAGACCTTATCTTCAATAAGATGGATGTTATCGGCCCTTATTTGAAAGAAGGTAAGATTCAGTTGATTTTCTCTGGAAAAGCACATCCACTTGATGATAAAGGAAAAGATCTAGTTGCACGTATTATTAAAATGACAAAAAAATATCCTAATAGTGTTGTCTTTTTAGAAGATTATAGCATCGAAACTGCCCAGATGTTAACTAGAGGTGTAGATGTCTGGCTTAATAACCCTCGTCGACCAAAAGAAGCAAGTGGTACTTCTGGCATGAAATCATCAATGAATGGAGTACTGAATTTTAGTATTTTAGATGGTTGGTGGCCAGAAGCTTGCCACCATGGAATGAATGGTTGGCAGTTTGGTGATGGTTATGTAGGAGAAAATCAAGATAACCATGATAGAGATTCACTATACAGAGTACTATTAAAGGAGGTAGTACCAACCTACTATGAAGACAAAGAACAGTGGGAAAAAATGATGAACAACAGTATTGAAAGCACTTATGAAGATTTTTCTGCACTTAAAATGATTGAAAACTACTACCTTAAAATGTATAGAAAAATAAAATAAATATAATTACTAAAGCCCCTTTAATTAGGGGTTTTTATTTTTGACATTACACATAATTTTTATTATAATTTTAGTTGACATATCAACTAATAATTCAGAGGTGTCTTAAATGTCAAATCATCATATCGGAAAACACTTAAGTATCACACACCGAACTCATGCAAAAATTATTGATAACTTTTTTAAAAAAGAATTTAATCTAAACTATGGTCAGGTTTTTATTTTATCAAAAATATATAAAAATGATTCAATAAATCAACATAAGTTATGTAAAGAATATAATTTGGATAAAGCTGGTGTTGGAAGGATATTAAAAAAACTTGAACAAAAAAATTTAATAAAAAGAAAATCAGACCCAGAAGATAAAAGAAGTAAGTTAATATTTTTAACTGAAAAATCTAAAAGAATAAAAGATGATTTTTTTCAACTTTTTGATAAAATTGAGAATCAAATAAGACATGATTTATCAGATGAAGAAATTAAGATCTTAATAAACTTACTAAAAAAAGTGCAAATGAATTTGGATACACTGGAGGGATAATATGGCTTTAGCGACAAAATCAGAGCGAATGGGAAAAGAAAAGATAGGGCGATTATTATTTAAGCTTTCAGCTCCCGCAATAGTTGGTATGCTTATTCAAGCCCTTTATAATATTGTTGATAGCATATATGTAGGAAGATTAAGTACAGAAGCCTTATCAGCTCTATCCGTTTCATTTCCAATCCAAATGTTTTTAATCTCTATTGGAGTTGGGACCGGTGTAGGAACTAGTTCATTGATCTCAAGACTTTTAGGACAGGGGAACAAAAAGAGAGCAAATAATGTAGCAGAACATGTCTTTTTCATTGCTATATTATATGGTATTGTTGTAGGTATTATTGGAATCTTTTTTACAGAAAATATAATTAACATCTTTACAAATGATCCAGTATTAATAGATTTAGGTCAAAGGTATATTAGAATAATATTAATTGGTTCAATGGCTATATTTATCCCCGCCACTTTTAACTACATACTCCGTGGAGAAGGAAATACATTTATCCCTATGTTAACAATGATAATTGGTGCTGTTTTAAATATGATTTTAGACCCATTGTTAATTTTTGGAATTGGTTTTTTCCCAAGGTTGGGTGTAGCTGGTGCTGCATATGCAACTGTTTTTTCAAGAATAGTTGGTGGAATATTTATCATATTTGTTCTTTTTAGTGATAAAAATGAATTAACACTAGATTTGAAAGACTTTAAATTTGATTTTCAGATAATTAAAGAAATCTATCAAGTAGGTCTGCCTGCAATGATAAACCGTTTACTTTTTAGTACAGCAATGGTATTCATTAATTTAATTCTTGGAGCATTTAACTCAACTGCAATAGCAGTGATGGGAATTATATTTAGAATGCAGTCTTTTTTCTTAATGATGGTATTTGGTTTAAACCAGGGATATTTACCAATTGTAGGTTACAATTATGGTCATAATAACCCAGAGCGGATGAAAAAGACAATACTTTTAGGTAATGGAGCCGCATTATTTTTTGGATTAATTGGTTTTATAATATTTCAATTATTTCCCGAACAAATGATAAGATTATTTAATAGTGATCCAAAACTTATTGATATAGGTGTTACTGCTTTAAAAAGAGTAAGTATTTCATACTTCTTTATGGTTTTAAATATTACAGGTGTGGCTACCTTTCAAGCAATAGGAAAAGGAATGCCCAGCCTTGTAATTACTTTTTTAAGGCAGGCAATTTTTTTAGTTCCTGGAATGTATTTGCTAGGTCAGTTTTTTGGATTAGAAGCAACCTGGCTTTCATTCCCACTTGCAGAATCAATCAGTTTTGTAATACTAATTATTTGGTTAACTTTTACATTAAAGGAAGCAATGTATAAGATGAGAGAAAGAAAGCCTAATAAGAGTTCTATTTGATTTTTGGGCTGGAAATAAAAAGCCCCCGTAAAATCCGGGGGCTTTTTATAAATATTTTATTACAATTTGAATAACCTCACTTATTTATTGGTGAATCCAATTCATTGCTTTATCATATACTTCTTTTACTGTTTCTATTGAAATATCATGGAGATCAGAAACATTTTGATAGATTTCCTCTTCATTAGTTACTCCAACTTCATACTCATCCTGCATATAGCTATATATTTCTATTTCTTCTTCAGTTAACTGATTGTCCCAATCTTTTTCTTTTAACTCCCAAGAGTATTCCATAGATTCATAATCCCCTGAATTGACAGTATCAGCTTCTGACCACTCACCATTTGGAGCATACTCAACAATTCCTAATGGTGGGACTGATGAAATACCTGATGTGAAGTCTTCATAATCATAGAAATTTATAGCTATTGCATTAAAAGCATTAATATCACTATATCCTTTTTCTAGTTCTACAATTTCTTTTGATATTGCTTTTAGATCTTCAGTTGAAACTTGTTCATGAATTACAACATTAAAACCATATCTTACTATATTGTCATTATTTTCGTTTTCAAAAATCATATCTTTTTGAGAAGTTATTTCATAATCTATATCTACATCTCTTTTAGTTGTTTGATTTTCTTCTGTCTGATTTCCTTCATCTGTCAGGTCTCCAAGCATAAGACCAATAATTAAAATTATTATTATTATAAACAAACCCCATTTTAAATACTTTTTAATCAGAAACCCCCCTTATTAATAAGTTGTTTAATCGATAGAATTATCCTTCTCTCTATACAAAAGTTATACATAATCCTACAGAGCTCAATAATTCTCCAAATTCTACTTTATTTTATTGCCATTAAAAAAACTCTCAGTACTGGTTTTACTTGATATCTTTCTTCTTTGAGTTGACGTCTTAATTCTTTCATCTTAGTTTTGTAATTTCTCTGAAATTCCTCTATGGTTTTCCCATCAACTCCAGCAATACCTTTGTTTGAAATCACCTGTTGAGCTGCACGGTGCATATTCATCTTATCAAGAATTTTATCCTTTAGTGTATAGTAGGTGCGTATTATTATCACCTTACTCTCCTCACAACTTAC
>JBNJDV010000013.1:0-28190 GCA_051745185.1 Bacillota bacterium | reverse complement strand
AATTCTCTAAACTCTTTCGGTCCAGTATTTTTATCTCTCATCAAAGTCAGTTTGTGCTGAATCAAAGGATGTTCTATAAGAATAGTTTCACTCATTTAAATAAAATTCCCCTTTCATTTATTCGACTCTTTTTTAAAATAATGACCAAAATTTTTTATAATAAATAAAGATTATCTAATAAGAGTTCATAAAGAAAATTCATTATACCCTAACTTTTAATATTCTAGATAACTTAGTCTTTTCCTGCCTTTTTAACATTCAAGGAATCTGTCAAATAGTTTGTTTACAGCAAATTCAATTTCATCTCTGGTCTCACGATACTTTTTAGCATCAAAACCAAATGGATCTAATATATCACAGTCTTCACAACCTTTAACAAAGTGTTTTAAAGTGTATACTTCATCAAAATCATACATATCCTCTATTACTTCTTTTTGACTATTTGTCATAGTAAACACCTTATCATTTTCTTTAAGATCATCTAGCATCAGCATTTTACTTCGATGGTCAGTAATATCAATACCTTTTTCTTTCATAACTTTAACTGCCTCTTTAGACGCACTCTGCCCTGTTGCAGCATTAATCCCTGCAGAACTAACTTCACAGCCTTTGAGATTATTATCTTCAAGATACTTTTTTGCATAATACTCAGCCATCGGACTCCTACATGTGTTTCCTGTACAAACAAATAAGATTCTCATATCAACTCTCCTTTTTAAATTATTTTTAAAGCTGCCTTCTTTAATCTATTCATAATTGCTTCACCGATATCTTTATCAGGTACCTCTTCTATCAAAATTAACTGATAACCTTTTTTATCAACATCCCTTAATAAATTAAATAAGTGTTTAGCTATATAATTTAAATTATTTATTGAACCCATATTTTCAATATCAACATCAATTTCTTCTAAATTAATCTTATCAGCAGTTTCTTTTGTAAGAATAAATAATGTCTTTTGATCTGACAACCTATCATCTGCAAAAATACTTTTAACACTTTTTTTTCTAATAATCCATAACGGAGTTTGTGGTGAATAATGCTTGTACTTCATTCCAGGTGACTTTGGGTTATCTACTTTGTTATTATTATCTGAAATTACCTTAAAGTCTCTACCGATTCTATTTATGATCATCTCTTTAGTAATTCCACCCGGTCTTAAAATATTTACTTGTCTGTCTTCTATTTCAATTACTGTAGATTCTACCCCTATATTACAAATTCCCCCATCAACTATAAGGGGGATCTTTCCATCTAAATCATTATATACATGTTCTGCTTTTGTTGGAGATGGTAAACCAGATGAATTAGCACTTGGGGCAGCAAGAGGTGATTGAACTTCTTCAATTAAAGCTAGAGCTACTGGATGTGAAGGCATTCTAATAGCAACAGTATCAAGTGAAGCTGTTGTTATATCAGGTACTATTTTACTTTTATTAAATATTATTGTTAAAGGACCAGGCCAAAACTTACTTATCAACCTTTCAACAACTTCTGGTATATTTGTATTAATAAGTCTAGAAAGCTGCTGTTTGTTTGAAATATGAGCAATAAGAGGATTGTCAGAAGGCCTTCCTTTTGCCTTAAATATTTTCTCAACTGCACTAGAATTCAAAGCGTTAGCTCCTAATCCATATACTGTTTCGGTTGGAAAAGCAACTACTTCACCTTTTTTGATAAGATCAGCTGCTTTTTTAATCACAACAGTATTTTTTATATCAGATATCTTGTTATCCTTTATTAAGTTATCCTCAATTTTTAAAACTTCAGTATTGTACATTTTTCTACCCCTTATATGCTAACACAAAACGGTTCTTATCAGCATAATCTTTTCTAACATCAACATTTATAAAGTCATTATCTCTTAGTATTTTTTCAACTTCTTCAGCTTGTGTATAGCCTATTTCAAGAGCAATCATACCTTTTTCTGTTAGAACTTGTTTAGCCTGTGGTATTAACTTTTTATAATATTTTAGTCCGTCTTTACCACCATATAAAGCTTTTTTGGGTTCTTGTTTTACTTCTGGTGGTAGTGTTTCCATTTCTTTTTCACTGATATAAGGTGGATTAGATACGACCAAGTTTAGGTTTTTTATCTCCCTTTTAATCAAAGGTTCTAATAAATCTCCCTGTGATACTTTAAGCCTATCATCCAAACTATACCTTTCAATATTTTTTCTAGTAACTTCAATAGCTTTTTTATCAATTTCTATTCCTAAAATCCTGGCATTTTTTAAGTAATGTCCCAAACTAACAATTATTGCCCCACTACCGGTACCCACTTCTACAATATTTATTCTTTCCAGATCTTTTTCATTAAAATAGTCTATTAGATATTCTACTAAAATCTCCGTTTCAGGCCTGGGAAGCAAAACATTTTGATTTACATAAAAGTCTAAGGACATAAATTCTTTATGACCTATTATATATGCCACCGGAATTCTTTTGGCTCTTAATTTAATCATTTCTCTATATTTTGCAATTTCATCTTCTTTTAGGGGATAATCAAAGTTTACATATAGTTTAATTCTTTCCATATCAAGAAGTTCTGCAAGTAATACTTCTGCATCCAATCTGGGATTATCTATATTATTTTTTTTAAAATATTCTTCTGTGTTAGCTAAAACTTCTTTAATATTCAAGTGTTTACACCTTCTCGAGTTTCTTTAATATATCCTCTTCAATTAATGGTTCTACAACTACTTCAAGTTCACCATCAAGTATCTGTTCTAATTGATGAACAGTTAAATTAATTCTATGGTCACTAACTCTTCCCTGTGGAAAGTTATATGTTCTTATTTTTTCACTTCTTTGACCTGTACCAATCTGACTTTTTCTCGCTTCAGCTCTCTCTTCTTGTTTTTCTTTTTCCATTTTTTCTTTCAATCTTGCTCTTAGAACTCTCATTGCTTTTGCTTTGTTTTTATGCTGAGATTTCTCATCCTGACATGATACAGTCAAATCTGTTGGTTCATGTGTGATTCTTACAGCTGAATCTGTTGTATTTACACTCTGCCCACCTGGGCCGCTGGAACGGAAAAAATCAATTCTAAGGTCATTAGGATCAATTTCAATATCCACTTCTTCAGCTTCAGGCAAAACAGCAACTGTAGCGGTTGAAGTATGAATTCTACCACTGGATTCTGTGGAAGGTACTCTCTGTACACGATGTACACCACTTTCATACTTCAAGTTTTTATATACATCATCACCTTCTACAGAAAATATTACTTCTTTAAATCCACCTACACCGGATTCATTTGCATTCATAACTTCCCATTTCCAGTTATTATTTTCTGCATATCTAGTATACATTCTGAATAAATCAGCAGCAAAAAGACCGGCTTCATCTCCACCAGCTCCTGCTCTAATTTCTATAATAACGTTCTTTTCATCATCGGGATTATCAGGTAAGAGCATGACAGGTAGTTTCTCTTCAAGTTCTTCTAGTCTAGGTTCAAGTTCAGCCAGTTCCATTTCAGCTAATTCTTTCATCTCTGAATCACTATCTTGAATTAACTCTTCAGCCTCATTTATTCCCTCTTTGATCTTTTTATATTCTTTATAATACCCAATAAGCTTTTTTAGTTTTGCATGTTTTTTCAGTAACTTTTGATATTTATTTGAATCGTTCATTACTTTAGGATCACTGATTTTTGTATTTAATTTTTTATATTCTTCAAATTTATCTTCGAGTTTTTCTTCTAAATCAAACATTTTCTTCCTCACTTTCTTCTCCTGGTAGTACTCCTTTAAGTGCTGTAATAGCTACTTCTAACATGTCTTCATCAGGTTCTCTAGTTGTTAATTTCTGCAGCCAGAGTCCTGGTGTTGACAGTACCTTGATTACCGGGTTAACATCTTCACCACCGGCCAATTTAATTACTTCATATGATGTTCCTGCTATTATAGGTAGTAACATTAAATGGTATAATATTCTTTGTAGTACAGGAGGCCTACCGAAAAAAGAGAAAAATAAGATACTTAATATAATTACAATAAACATAAAGTTTGTACCACATCTGGCATGTAAAGTTGTAAATTCTTTTGCGTTTTCAATAGATAGTTCTTTACCTGATTCAAAATTATGAATAACTTTATGCTCTGCTCCATGGTACATAAAAACTCTTTTAATATCATCTAATCTAGATATAAAAATTATATATAACAAAAAGGCAGATACCTTGATTAATCCTTCAATAAAATTTAGCACTAAATTATAGCTTATATACTTTTGTATCAAAGCAATAATTCCTGCCGGTAATGCTACAAATAGCAAAATAGCTAACCCAAGAGATAGCAAAATTGTTAAACCCATCTCTAAAGGAGATAGTTCTTCATCTTCTTCAGTCGCTTGATTTGCCGCAAAGCTTAAAGACTTCATGCCTAAAATCAAAGAACTGAAAAGGGCTACTACACCTCTAATAAAAGGCCAACCCAAAAACTTAAATCTCTCAGTTAAAGGTTTTAATTTTTGTTTTTTTACAACTATTGAATTGTCTGGTTTTCTCACTGCAATAGCAAGACGGTTAAGACCTTTCATCATTACACCTTCAATGACTGCTTGGCCTCCGTAATCTACTTTATTATTCATTTTTTTCTCCTTTAAGGTTTATCCTTTACTTCATGACAGCTTCTACACCTTGCTTCATAATTTTCAGTTGCCCCGATTAAAATTAACGGGTCATTATAAGAAGCTGGTTCACCGTCAATTAATCTTTGTGTTCTTGTTGCGGGATCTCCGCACTGCAGACATATTGCATGTAACTTTTCTATATATTCTGCCCTAGCTAATAGTTCGGGTACTGGTGTAAAAGGTTCATTCTTGAAGTCGCGATCTAGGCCGGCAACAATTACTCTCATTCCATCATCTGCAAGAGATTCAATTATTTCTACTATTTCTTCAGAAAAAAACTGAATTTCATCAATTGCTACAACTTCAGTATCTACATCTAATCTATCATAAAGTTCTTCAGGATGGTCAACTGGTATTGCCTCAATACTGTCTCCACTATGGGAAACAACATTATCATTACTAAACCTGTTATCTATAATCGGTTTAAATACCTTTACATTTTTTTTGGCAATCTTTACTCTTCTAATTCTTCTAATTAACTCTTCACTTTTACCAGAATACATAGGACCGGTTATTACTTCTATCCAGCCACTATTGTTAATCTTATACATGCAAGTATACCCCTCTCAGTTTACTTATTTTAATTTACATAAGAAAAAAAGCAGAGCTGAGGCCCTGCATTATTGTTAATAAAATAACTATTCTTCTTCAGTTTCTTCGTCAGATAAACCATACTTTTGATTGAATCTTTCAACTCTACCACCTTTAGCAGCTCTACGCTTTTTACCAGTATAGAAAGGATGGCAGCTAGAACATACCTCAACACGCATATTATCAGCAGTGGACTTAGTAACATATTCTTCACCACAAGCACATGTAATAGTAGTTTCCTTAAATTCAGGATGTAACTCTTTCTGCATATATTTCACCTCTTTCTAAACAGTCTTAAACTTTTTATATTATTATAAATTATTTGTTTTTAATTGCCTTTTGACAGCTAGAATTATTATAACATAGTAAATTTTAGTATGCAACTTTCAAAGCAACCAACCTATATTATACCGAAAAGTAGTCTATATATCAAGAATTTATTTCTTTTTTATGATCTGCTTTAAAGCTCCTAAAAGCTCCTTATTATCTTTTGTATTTTTAATCTGTTTAATAAAGGTATCCATAATATCATATGGTCGTGACTGAGCAATCTGTTTTCTAAGACCCCACATTACTTCTAATTCTTCATCATCTAAGATTAGTTCTTCTTTTCTTGTACCAGATTTTTGAATATCAATTGCCGGGAATATTCTTCTTTCAGCCAGTTCCCTGCTTAAATGGAGTTCCATATTACCTGTTCCCTTGAACTCTTCATAAATTACATCATCCATCCTACTTCCCGTCTCAACTAAAGATGTCGCTAAAATACTTAAACTACCACCTTCTTCTACATTACGGGCTGCTCCAAAAAAGCTTTTAGGAAAATGCATTGCTGAGGGATCTAATCCACCGGAAAGTGTCCTTCCACTTGGTGGTACAGTAATATTAGATGCACGTGCTAATCTAGTTATACTATCGAGTAACATAACAACATCATACTTCTGTTCTACAAGTCTTTTGGCTTTCTTTAAAACCAACTTGGCAACCTGAATATGCTGTTCAGGAGCTTCATCAAAGGTTGAACTAATAACTTCGGCATCAACTGACCTTGACATATCGGTAACTTCTTCCGGTCTTTCATCAATTAATAGGATCATCAACCTAACATTAGGATGATTATGCCTAATACTGTTAGCAATCTTTTTTAATAGTACGGTTTTACCTGCCTTAGGTGGTGATACAATTAAGCCCCTCTGTCCCTTGCCTATTGGAGCCACAAGGTCCATTAACCTTGTTGATACATCTGATCTATTATATTCTAACCTTAATCTTTCTTCTGGATACAATGGGGTTAAATCTTCGAAGTATGCTCTTTCAGTTGCTTTTTCAGGATCCTGATAGTTAACAGCTTCAATTCTAAGTAAAGCAAAGTATTTTTCATTTTCTTTTGGTTCTCTTACCTGACCTGATACTACATCCCCAGATCTTAAGTCAAATCTTCTAATTTGAGAGGCAGATATATATATATC
This sequence comes from Bacillota bacterium, assembly GCA_051745185.1. Classification (GTDB taxonomy): domain Bacteria; phylum Bacillota; class Halanaerobiia; order Halanaerobiales; family M55B127; genus M55B127. The sequence continues at coordinate 21,494 of JBNJDV010000013.1, read as the reverse complement.
ATCACTTGAAGGTACATATTTGGAAGGTCTTAAAAATCCATAACCTTCATTAGATATAACATCTAAAACTCCTTCTGCAAAAATATTTCCTCCCTTTTCTGTTTCATTTCTTAAAATAGCAAAGATTAAATCCCTTTTTCGCATTGTTGTATAACCGGAAATATCTAATTCCTTAGCTAAATTATGTAGTTCTGTAATCGTCTTTTTTTCTAATTCACTTATGTTTAACAAATCTTTTACACCTCTCTTTTTTTAAATAGCAACTCCTAATTGAAACAGCAGATAAAATCCTAGTATATATACAGCAAAAACAGCTAGTGAATCCCAACCGATTCCAAATATTTTTTTCTTTGATTTATAAAACAATCCTACTATAAATATTGAAGTCATGATAATACCAATTGAAGCAGTAATTAAATGAAGCATCCTTACAGAAGAAAGCAAATATCCATCTCTATAAAATATATCTGCAAAAAAGACAATACTCATATTAAAAATATTACTACCCAGGACATTTCCTGCAGCCATATCATAAGCTTTAATTTTAACAGCTGCTATTGCTGTCACCAGTTCTGGAAGTGAGGTAGCAGCAGCTATTAGTATACTGCCAATAAAGGTATGGTCAATACCGGTCATTGTTGCAATTTGGTCACCAGTAACTGCTAACCTGACTCCAGCATAAACAATTACTGCTGCACAGACTGCAAATCCTAAGCTTGCTTTCTTTAAAGTTGTTTCTAAAAAAGGAATTTCTTCTCTAGTACTTTCATCTAAAGGATTTTTGCGTCCAAATCTAACTATCAAAAACATTGCTAAAAAGTAGGTTAGAAAAATTATTATACTATCTAACCCCACTCCAAATATTCCAATACTATAATTAGTGAAATTAGCAATAATGATTGAAATTACAACAATTGCGGAAAGCAAAATACCCCAGGCACCGGTCATAACGTGAGAGTAGTTCAAACTAAAGGAAAGCGGTAATTTGTTATCATGCATAACATCTATAATACCTAAAATAATTAGATTAAAAGTATTACTTCCAAATGCATTACCAACAGCAATGTTGGGAACACTTAAAAATCCTGCAGTTGAGCTTGTTACTACTTCAGGTAAGGAAGTTGCCATCGCAATTAATGCAACCCCTATAATTGCCTGGCCTAATCCGGTTTTATCAGCTATTACCTCGCCAAACCTAGATAAATAAGTCCCCGAGACAATAATTAGGGCAGCCATTATCAAAAACTCTAACCATATATTCAATATTTATTACTCCTTTCAGAGAACTTTTTTAAGATAAGTTGTTTTAATGGTAGGTAAACGGAAGGATTAAAAGGGTATCCAGGTGGATACCCCTATAAATTTCTACTTATGCTTTGTTTTTACTACCTAAAATATCAATTTTTTGCTTAACTTTAGCTTTAATTGCATCTCTACCTGGTCCACAGTACTTTCTTGGATCATATAATTCAGAATCATTAGCAAATAATTCTCTAATTTTTGCTGTAAATGCCTGCTGGAAAGCAGTATTTACATTAACCTTATTAATCCCCATTGTTACTGCTTTACGAACATCTTCTTCTGGAACCCCAGATGCCCCGTGTAAAACTAAAGGCATATTAAGTTTAGAATTGATTTTTTCTAAACGATCAAAGTCAAGTTCAGGTTTACCTTTATATACACCGTGTGCTGTACCAATTGCTATTGCTAATGCATCAACACCTGTTTTTTCTACAAATTCTTCTGCTTCATCAGGATTTGTAAATTTAGCATCCCTATCTTCAACCACTACATCATCTTCAGCTCCACCAATTTTACCAAGTTCAGCTTCTACAGTTACACCTACGCTGTGGGCAGCTTTAACAACTTCTTTAGTCAACTCAATGTTTTCCTGAAAAGGATATTTAGACCCATCAAACATAACAGAACTAAATCCTTCTCTAATACATCTCATAATTACATCAAAACTACTCCCGTGATCCAAATGCAATGCTACAGGAATGTGAGTATTCTTTACTGCTGCTTTCACCATATTCATTACATAGTCCATACCTATGTATTTGATAGCTCCCTCACTTGCCTGTAAAATCAATGGTGAATCTGTCTCTTCAGCGGCCCAAATAATCCCTTGTAAAAACTCCATGTTATTAATATTAAATCCGCCTACTGCATAATACTCTTTATTTGCTTTTTCTAAAATGTCTGCCATTGGTACTAAACCCATTTTTTATTCCCCCTTGTATTTATTATCAGACCATTTTTTTTCAGGTCCTTTCATGTTTTTAATAACAATATCACCTTTGTTTTTTATTTCATTTAACTGTTTTTCTGTTTCTGCAGATATATTCATAACACTTCCACAATCTAAACATCTAAGTTCAATCTTACTTGAGTAAAGTTTAATATCAATATCCTTACTACCACAATCACAGTATAATTTATTCATTGATGCACGATCATGTATTATATTAAAAACCTCTAAAAGAATTTCTGGTTCTTGGTAGTCATTTAAACCCAATTCATCAGCTAAAATATTTAATTCCCTTTTTTGTTTGTCCAATTCTTTGTCGATTAATTTTTGGGGACCGTAATAGCCAATTTCTAATCCAGTTTTTAAACATTTTAAATCTTTCATTGAGCCCTGTGACCAAAAATCATTTTTGTCCAATACTACTCGATGTTTTTCATCACATAAAAAACAACTATATTCAAATTGGATATATTTGCTCCCCTTTGTTTTAACACGGGCTTTTGTACTGCCACATGAACATCTAAGATTATGTAAGTTACCATCATTTAATTTAAATATATTAAATTTTGATTTTTCCAGACGGCCGCACTGATGACATCGAAGTGCAACCTCAATGGTTTTATTGATTAGCATAAGCAGACCTGTTAATCTTAACAGGGCTCACCCCCTCAGGTTATTAATTCTCTAATAAAGTTAAAAATCCTCCATTAGAGAACAAAAAGCCTTTATAACCAGGCGGTGTGAAGCCGTTTTATTTACTCGATAACTGCGATTGCCTCTATTTCTACATTAACACCCTTAGGAAGTGCAGCAACTTCAACAAATGCCCTTGCAGGTGGTTTAACATTAAAATACTTTTGATATACGTTGTTAATCTGTTCAAAGTTAGATATATCATCTGTATATACTGTTGCTTTAACAACATTACTATAGTCTGCACCGGCTTTCTTTAAGATGGCTCCCATATTTTTTAAAACCTGTTCAGTTTGAGCTTCAATAGATGATGTTATCATATTACCATCTGTATCAAAAGGAATTTGCCCACTGATATATAATGTACCATTTATTTCAACTGCCTGAGAATAGCTGCCAATTGCAGCAGGTGCATCCTTTGTATTAATAATATTTTTCATTATTTATACCTCCAATGCTTGTATATATTCAATTAACTGTTTGCGGTTTCCACGCCAATCAGGTTTAATGTTAACACCTTCTCTTTTAACTAAAAAATCTTCTGTAAGAAAAGTCTTGATTTTTATTTTGTTTGCAACCATATCATCTCTCATATCATTACCAACCATAACACAGTCCTGGGGAATTCCATTAATCTTATCTAGTATTTCTCTATAGTACCCGATATTAGGTTTGCAGTAATGCATATTTTCATAAGATGTTATATATATGAAGTCATCTGGGTTAAGATTAATCCACTCCAAGCGGGACTCAATTGCTTCGATTGGAAATAATGGGTTTGTTGCAATAACAATGTTAAAGTTCTTATCCTTAGCAGCTTCTACCATTTTATATCCTAAATCATCTAATTTAAAGTATTTATTTAAAGTGGGAAACCTGTTTTCATAAAAATCATAAAACCTATCCCAAATTTCTTCTTTACTTGTTTTAATTTCTCCTATTTTTATCAGATTAAAAAAGTGTTCAGAAAATACTTCTTGATTTGTATTTTCACCATTATTTTTTATCATCTGCATTGTCGCTTTATTAACAACATTAATAAAGTACTCCGGTTCAAAAAGTTCAGCAAAATGACCGGAAAGTAGTTTGAAGTATCTTTTTATAAAAATGTCCATGTCTATTGGTAATAGAGTACCGTCAAGGTCAAATAAAATTGTATTTTTTTCTTTCAATATAACCACCTATTTATTAAGTCTCTTTTTCATTTTTTGAATTCTTTTAATATGATCTTCATCATTAAAACTTTCTTTAAATGAATTGGTCTCAAACTCTTTACCCTTTTCACGACCATGAGTAAAACCAAAGTTTATAGCCTGTTTTATCATTCCAACAGCTCTTGAAGACTGGTCAGTAATTCTTTTAGCCATTCTTTTTGACTCTCTTAATAGATCACGAGGAGTAACCAGTTTATTTACTAACCCAATTTCATATGCTTCTTCTGCATCAATAATATTACCTGTAAAAAGAAGTTCTTTTGCTCTGCCAATACCTAAAATTCTAGGTAATCTCTGTGTACCAGAAAAACCAGGTACTAAACCCAGACTCACTTCAGGCTGTCCAAACCTAGCTCTAGTACTTGCCAGTCTTAAATCACAAGCTAAAGTAAGTTCCATTCCACCACCTAAAGCATATCCATTCACTGCTGCAATAACAACTTTTTCAGTTTCTTCCATTAGGTCACATATCCTTTTGCCTTTTCTGGCTATTCTTTCTGCCCGTATGTCATCAGCTTTTTCTAATAGTTCAATATCTGCACCTACTGAAAAGGCTTTTTCACCTTTACCTGTAATTATAACTGCCTTTATTTTTTCATCATTAAAAAGCTCTTTTTCTGTTTTTTCAAATTGGTCTAGTAGTTCTTCATTATAGGCATTCAAGACATCTGGTCTTGATAAAATAACAGTTGCTATAGGTGGGGTATACTGTACCTCTACATAATTTTCACTCATTATTTTCCTCCTTAGTCCACTTACATTTATTTTTATTATTTATAATTTAAAGCCGCTTTAACAAACCCTACAAATAATGGATGTGGTCTGTTTGGTCTTGACTTGAACTCGGGATGAAACTGGGTTCCCACAAACCAGGGATGGTCCTTTATTTCAACTATTTCTACCAGCTTTTCATCTGGAGAAACACCTGCCATAATTAGACCAGCTGATTTTAATTCATTACGATACTGATTGTTTAATTCATAACGGTGGCGGTGTCTTTCATATACTATCTCATCTGAATATAGTTTTTTGCTTTCTGTTCCTTTTTCAAGCCTGCAGGGATAGATGCCCAATCTCATCGTACCTCCCATATCTTCAACATCCTTTTGTTCGGGCATTAGGTCGATTACTGGATATGGGGTTTCAGGATTAAATTCAGAACTGTTGGCATCTTCATAATTTAATACATTACGTCCATATTCAATAACAGCACACTGCATTCCTAAACAGATTCCAAAATAAGGTATTTTGTTTTCTCTAGCATACTTTATGGCTTTAATCTTACCTTCAATACCACGCTGCCCGAATCCACCCGGAACTAATATTCCATCTACATTTTTAAAGAGTTTATCCATGTTAGGACTGTCTTCTAAATCTTCAGAATAAATAAACATAACATCTACATTACTATCATTTGCTACACCAGCATGGCTGAGTGATTCATTTATACTAATATATGCATCAGGAAGTTCAACATACTTACCTACAATCGCTATTGTTACATCTTTTGTTAGCTTTTTCATTGAACTAACCATATCTTTCCACTCATTAAGGTTAGGGGCTTTTACCCCATCTTCAAGTTCTAGTTTTTCTATTACTATTTCAGCTAGACCTTCTTTTTCCAACATTAATGGAACTTCATAAATATGGTCAGCATCTACAACCTGGATAACTCCTCTTTTTTCAATATCTCCAAAAAGGGAGATTTTATCCTTTACTTCTTTTGTTAGTTCTCGGTCTGAACGACAGATTAATGAGTCAGGTTGAATTCCGATCCCTCTTAATTCTTTTAGGCTATGTTGTGTTGGTTTTGTTTTTAGCTCTCCAGCAGTCTTTATATATGGTACAAGTGTACAGTGAAGGTAAAATATATTTTGTTTACCCAAATCACCTTTGAGCTGTCTGATTGCCTCCATAAAAGGCTGGCTTTCAATATCGCCTACTGTACCTCCAATTTCTGTAATTACAACATCTGCATCTGTTTCCTTACCAACTCTAGTTATTCTTTCTTTGATCTCATCGGTTATATGTGGTATTACCTGAACTGTAGCTCCCAGGTAATCACCTCTTCTTTCTTTTGCAATAACAGAACCATAGATCTGTCCTGTGGTAACATTATTATTGTTTGTTAAATCCTCATCGATAAACCTCTCATAATGTCCTAAATCTAGATCTGTCTCTGCACCATCACGTGTAACAAATACTTCTCCGTGTTGGTATGGACTCATCGTTCCCGGGTCTACATTTATATAAGGATCAAACTTCTGGATACTAACATTTAAACCTCTGCTTTTTAACAGCCTTCCCAGGGAAGCGGCCGTTATACCTTTCCCCAAAGCAGATACTACTCCACCTGTAACAAAAATATACTTTGTCAAAATTTACAACTCCTTTCACTTTAGTTATCTACATCTGATCCGGTGCAGATATTCCAAGTACCTTAAACATATTTTTTAAGACCTGCTGAAGTGAAACAACCAACTTAAGTCTTGCTTTTGTCATGTTATCATCACTTGATATTACCTGGCATTTGTTGTAAAAAACGTGGAACGCATTTGCCAAATCATAAGCATAGTTTGCCAGGATATGTGGTTGTCTGTTTTCAGCACTGTCTTTTATTACCTCTGGATAACGTGCCATTAATTTAATTAAGTCTATTTCTTCTTCCTTTTGTAAGTAACTCAAATCAACATCATCTAAATCATACTGTTCAGCATTTTCTAAAATGCTGAAGATACGGGCATGTGCGTATTGAATATAATAGACCGGATTGTTACTTGATTCTTCTTTAGCAAGCTCTAAATCAAAGTCAAAATGGCTGTCAGAACTTCTCATTATATAGAAATAACGGGCAGCATCTTTACCAACTTCATTAATTACATCTACCATGGTTACAAACTCCCCTGCCCTTTTGGACATCGGTATCTTTTCACCATCTCTAACTAAATTAACAAGCTGGACAATGATGATTTCTAATATATCTTTTGAATAACCTAAGGCTTGAACTGCTGCTTTTACCCGATCAATGTACCCGTGATGGTCAGCCCCCCAAACATTGATTAACTTATCATATCCACGCTGGATTTTATCCAAATGATATGCTATATCTGCTGCCAGATAAGTTAATGCCCCATCAGATTTTATAATAACACGGTCTTTATCATCACCAAACTCTGTTGATTTAAACCAGTAAGCATCTTCTTTTTCATAAATATATCCTTTTTCTTTTAAAATATCTATAGCTTCTTTTATTTCTCCATTATGTAAGGTGCTTTCATAAAACCAGTTATCAAATTTTATACCAAAGTAATTTAAGTCATCTTCTATTTTTGACTTTAATTTTTTAAAAGAAAAATCTTTACAGATATTTACCTGCTCATCCTCATCTTTTTCTAAAAGGGTTTTACCATATTCGTTTTTTAACTGTTCTGCAATATCTATTAAGTACTCACCATGGTAAGCATTTTTAGGAAGTTCAATATCTATATCAAAAAGCTGTTTATATCTAATTAAAGTAGATTCAGCTAATAGATCTATTTGATTACCCGCATCGTTAAAGTAATATTCTCTTGTAACATTAAAACCGGCTTCATTCATTATATTAGCTGTCATATCACCAACAACAGCACCCCTGCTGTGCCCAACATGTAAAGGTCCGGTTGGATTTGCACTCACAAATTCAATTAATACTTTTTCAGTTTTCCCTGTATCTGTTTTTCCATAGTCTTCTTTAAGATTATCAATTAATTCTAATGTTTCATAAAGCCAGTCATCTTTTAGAGTGAAGTTTATAAATCCCGGTCCAGCAATTGAAACATCTTCAATAAGTTCTAAATCAATATTTTCTTTTAGCTGTTCGGCTATTTGACGCGGTGCTTTTTTAAATACCTTAGCTGTAACCATTGCTATATTTGTTGCATAATCACCGTGTTCTTTTTCACGCGGCACTTCTACTTTAATATCAGGAAGCTCTTCAACTTCTATATTTTCTTGTTTCAATGAAGTTATTAGTGACTGTTTAATAGCTTCTATTAATTTTTTTTCTATCTTTTGAACCATATTTTTAACCATTTTCAATACACTCCTTGTTTATAAAAATATATTCTATCTTTAAGCTGTTTTTTGCAAAAATTTTTTGGTTTTGCAGCAAATTATATCTTATTTTTATACTACCATTGTTTTTAGATATGTTTATTTTAAGTGATTTAGTTTCTATTAAAAACTTCATCTTATGTCTACTGATTGCATATTCGAATAAGCAGCTGTCATTAACATCAAAAACCTGTCTGGTTTTTCTCGGTTTAGACCTCTGCATTAAAACTCTATTTTTATCTTGATTAAACTTTAAAATGGTTTCTACATCCTCTAAACCCTGATTGTTCTCAGAATAGATTAAATAATGCTTATCATTTTTTAAATGATAATTCCCTTTTCCTTCATGCTGTATCATTTCCTTTCGTCCATCAGGAAAAGTTTGCTCATTTAATATTTTTATCTTTACTTGTTCCATGATATCATACCTCACCTATTTTTATAATTCCAAAAAAGCCACAGTTTTCACTGTGGCAGTATGTACAAATTTATAGTTTTATGTTTTTTCCAAATTCAGTTGCTTCTTTTGAATTTTTAATTATTCTAAAGTCAATTACGATACATCCAAGTTTTTCTAGTTCTCCCATAACTTTTTTTAAAGCTTTATTGGTCGCGAAGAATCTGGGAGTAACAAATGCCATTGCATCCTGTCCTCCAGTCCTTTTGCAGTCTTTTAAAAACTTACCTAAATCAGTGGGTATCTTACCTCTGAATATACCTTTAGTCGGTGCTCCTGCTATTACAAGATCATATGGAAAAAAGGTGACAGGTCTCCCGGAGTCTTCAGTATCAAGGATATCTACTTGATGTCCATTTTCTTTTAAACCTTTAGCAATCCCTTGTGATATATCCGTTAGGTCTCCCTCTTTAGAATGAATAATTAGGACCTTCTTCAAGCTACCACTCCTTAAAAACAATATTAACATGGCTTAATTATTATACAAAGAATTATATCATAACTGATAAAAAAATTCACTATATATATGGAATTTTTATAATAAAATCAAAAAATAGCAGGAAAACCCTGCTATTTTATACAGAAACTATTTATTGTTTATCTTAAACCTAATTTGGAAACCAATTTGTTCTTTGGAGCATATCCAACTACTCTGTCTTTTTCTTTACCATCTTCAAAGATAACTAAAGTAGGAATACTCATTACATTATATCTAGAAGCTGTTGATTGGTTTTCATCAACATTTAGTTTTGCAACTTTAATATCTCCGGCATGTTCTCTAGCAATCTTTTCAACTACTGGAGCGACCATTTTACAGGGTGCACACCAGTCAGCCCAAAAGTCAACTAATACAGGTACATCTGATTTTATAACTTCTCTTCTGAAATTACCATCATTTACTTCAACAGGTTTATTGCTCATCTTAGATAACCTCCTTTAAAATTATATAATTTTATAATTACTGAATCGCTGTTCTAATTTTATTTAAAATAGTTTTTGCAGGAACTGCACCTACTTGTTCATCTGCTCCACTATTGATAACTGTGTGAGGAACACCAGATACATTGAACTTACTTGATAATTCAGGAAACTCTATTGCTTCAACCATTTCTCCTTTGATCTTAGGATTATACATTGCCATTTCATGAGCAACCTTTACTGCTCTTGGACAGTATGGACAGGTTGGAGTAATAAAGACCTGTAATAGTACTTCATCTTCAATTTGTTTTAACTCTTCAATGATATCTTCTGAAAGTTCTGTTTCACCATTAGACATACTTATAATACCATCTATTAAGGTATTAAATTCATGTCCGCTCGGAATACCGTAGAAATGTACACCAGAATCATTTCCATTTTGATCTGTGAATAGAATTGCTGGTACCCTATCTACATTATATTTTTCAGTATTTCCATTACCCAGTTCATTTTTTTCAATATTAATTCTATCAGATAAACTATTTAATTCATCCAAAATTTCTTCAGTATCATTACAGTACTTACAATCACCATCTGAGGTAAAAAACTGAATAAATACATCATCAACCATCTTGTCTTCGAATAATTCCCTTATTTGTTCTTGTTCGTCTTCTTTAATTTTTGGCACTCAGACCACTCCTTATTAGAAATTTTACCATTTAATTTATTCAACATATATCATTATACAAGAATAAAAATAAAATAAAGTTAAATATTTTACAAATAAAAAAATAGCTCCCAAAAGGGAGCCTGAATTTCAAATATTTTAATTTCTATTATGTCTGACATTTTGTTAGATCTTTAAATTTCTTTAAAGAATAAACAACAAGTGTTTTTTCTATACCTTCAATGTTAACTTCTTTATACTTCCAATCTAACTTTTTATAAATTTCTGAAAGTCCATAATAGGTGTTCTCTCCAATTAATATCTGATAGCTGTCACTAATTTCAGCCAATTCAGTTGTTATATGAATACTCTCACCCATTGCTTTAAAGTCCATTCTATCTTTTGAACCTATATCACCTAAAATAACCTTTCCACTGTCAATTGTTATCGTTGGTTTAAGTTCAATATTTTGATTTTCAAAAAATTTCATTATCTCAACTGCAGTTTTTACAGCTCTGTTCCTATGATTGCTCTGGTCAAAACTATTACTCCAGTAAGCGATTACCCCATCTCCAAGATAATTACTAATAGCACCATCATACTTAAATATTATATTAGAGATGTTTCTATAATAATGATTCAGATCTTCAATTACTTTTTCTGAGGTGGTTTCATTGAAATAACTATTAAAATTAGTAAACTCTAAAAGCATTACTGTTGCAGCTGTTTTTTCACCTTTTGTATTTAACTTTTCAGGTTCTTCTTTGATTTTATTTATTATATAATCAGAAAAATATGGGCTTAATTTTTTAGCAATTTCAAACTTCTTTTTCCTGTTTAAAAAATACCAGGTTATTAAACTTATAATATACAATATGGTTGTACCGATTAGATATACTGATATTTTAGTAAATAGAAAGTGTTCAATAGTAAGATAGAAATTCAAAGAAACTATAAATAAGTTTATTAATAACAATAATAAAAGTGATTTAGAAGGTCTATACCTTTCAAATAAAAACACTGCTAAATACAGTATAATAAATACTACTAAAATATTAGTCCCTACTTCATTTACTCGGATAAAGTTTTGATTAAAATAGTTATTAGTTAAAAGTGCTAATAAATGTAGTCTAGTATATTCACCTTCAGAAGAAAAAATAGAGTTGTAGTTTTTAGTTATTCCTTCTTCATTTACACCAATTAAAACTAACTTATTGTTAATATCTTCTTTATAATAGTTGTTGTTTAGATAATCATGAAAAGAAATGCTATTGATAGTATTTTCAGGTCCAAGATAATTTATTAAGTATTCACCTTCTGTTATCACTATCTCTTCACCTAAAGCTGCCTCTGCAGCCCTACGTCCAATTGGTAAATATGAACTGTTGCCCTGTATAAATAAAGGTGGTAGGTTTCTAACTATATTATTTGACTCAGAGATTATAGTGTTATGACCTGTTTTAACCAGGTTATTAAATGAAGGAAGCGGTTCTTTTATATTTTCTATAATATATTCATTACTGTCTGAAGTTGATTTTGAATACTGAACCTCTACAGGCATGATTATATTATTGTTTGAACCTAATCGGTCTAACATCATGCTATCAGCCTGGGTTTCCTGAGGTTGGTCAAATAAAATATCAAAAATGATCATTTTAGCCCCATCTTCATTTAACTTATCAATTGCCTGGACAAATTTGTCTCTAGATATAGGTTTATCATCTAATTTATTATATGTAAGGTCATTAATTTCAATGACTGTCACATCACTTTCATGTTCAATGTTAAATAAATATTCAATTCTTTGATAGCAATCATAAAGATAATTATCGACCATATTATAATAATTATAGTAAAAACCTATCATTATAACCGCTATAATAAGTGTAAAAACCATTATTTTTTTAGTATCTTTATGGAAATCGGTCATAAAAATCCTCCTGAATTTATACAGGGAGGCATAAAGCCCCCCTTTATTTTAATCTATTTTTCCAGGAAAGTGAGATATGCTAGATAAGTATTATATACATCTATCTTAGCTACAACTTCATATGGAGAGTGCATAGCAAGGACTGCTGGTCCTGCATCTAATACATCCATATTATAGTTTGCAAGAAACTGGGCAATTGTTCCTCCCCCACCTTCATCAACTTTTCCAAGTTCAGCTACCTGCCAGATTACACCGGCATTGTTTAATAGAGAACGTACTTTAGACATAAACTCCGCAGTTGCTTCAGATGATCCGGCTTTCCCACGAGCACCAGTATATTTAGTTAATACAACCCCTTTATTAATAAAGGCTGCATTTCTTTTATCAAATACTTCTGAGAAGTTAGAATCATAAGCTGCGTTTACATCTCCGGATAAAGAACTTGACTTTTCTAAGATCTTTCTTAAATCTAATTCACTGTATTTATCATAATATTTACCGGTCATCTCTGCTACAAAGTTTTCAAAAAATCTTGACTGCATACCTGTTGTACCCATACTACCGATCTCTTCTTTATCAACTAAAAGAGTTACTGCAGTATACTCTGGAGTATTAATATCTAAAAGGGCTCTTAAGCCAGTATAGCTACAAACCCTATCATCATGTCCATAACCACCTAATAAGGCACGGTCAAAGCCAACATCTTTAACTCCATCAGCAGGTACAATCTGTAAGTCAGCACTAATTAAATCTTCACCAGTAATATCATATTCTTCTTCTAGATGTCTTAAAACAGCACTTTTAATCTTATCATTTTCATCACTGTCATCTTCATCTAAAGGAATACTACCAATTACTAAGTTTAAATGCTGAGCATTAATCCCCTCATTCATTTTCTTTTTCATCTGTTTTTTTCCTAAGTGAGGTAGTATATCACTTATATAAAAAACAGGGTCATCTTTTTTGTCACCAATTCTTATTTCAATTCTGGTTCCATCTTCTTTAATTACTATTCCGTGTAATGCTAGTGGTATAGTAACCCACTGAAATTTTTTAATTCCACCATAATAATGTGTTCCAAAATAAGCTAATCCACCATCTTCATAAAGTGGGTTGGGTTTTAAATCAATACGGGGAGAGTCCATATGTGCTGCTACAATTTTTAATCCTTCTTTAAGGTCTTTTTTACCCATTACTGCAGCAATCAACTGTCTATCCCTGTTTACAGAATAGACTTTATCTCCTTCTTTTAATGAATCATATTCAGTTATATCTTTAAACCCTTGATCTTCTAAAAGTTCAGCTGAACTTTTTGTGAACTCTCTTTCGGTCTTGTTTTGCTCTAAGAAAGTTCCATAATCACTGTTAAATTCAAAGACTTCTTCTTTTTCAACATCTTCCATCTCAAGCCATGCATTTTTTGCTGCATAACCATTATCTTTTTTAGACATTAATTATCCTCCTATCTTTGTTTACAACCTAAATTTATTATAACTTAGTCCTGTAGATAATTCAATTATCTTTTATCCTAACTTATATATTGATAGATAATACTATCTATGATAAACTATATTTAAATATCCAAATATTATAACATAATAGTGGGTGAACAGTATGTCTGGAGACTTATCCTTTGTGATCGCATTTTCAGCAGGGTTGCTTTCTTTTTTATCACCCTGTGTCCTACCTTTAATACCATCATATTTAGCCTTTTTATTAGGTGATTATACTGACCAAAAGAAAAAAGATAAAAAATATTCAATAGTACCTGCCCTAATATTTATACTTGGCTTTACAGTTGTTTTTGTCCTTTTGGGACTTTCAGCTACATTTTTAGGGAGGTTTTTAATTAGAAATCAAGCTATTTTAAGAAAAATAAGTGGAGTTATTATTATAATCTTTGGTCTTCATATCAGCGGTATTATTAAATTAAAGTGGCTGTACTATGAAAAAAAACTTTCAATTACTCCTAAATCCAATAAGTACTTACAGTCATTAATACTAGGGTTTGGTATCGCCTTAGCCTGGACCCCATGTATAGGTCCTATCTTATCCTCGATATTAATTTTGGCAGGAAACAGCCAAAACATCTATGCAGGAGCCTTTCTATTATTTGTCTATGCAGTTGGTTTTGCATTACCATTTTTAATAACTGCCATTGCTGCAAAAAAGATTTTACCTGCAATTAAAAAAATGAACAAATACTTAAACTATATAAATATTATTAGCGGTATATTAATTATTATTTTAGGAATATTGATTTTTACAAATAGCCTTAGTTTTTTAGGATTTTAAGGAGGGATTATCTTGAAGTTAGATAAATCCAAAATATTAATAGGTTTAGTTGTGATATTGGTAATAATTGCTGGAACATGGTATTATATAGATCAAAATCAATCACAAACCCAAACCAGTGAACCGGTTGAACAAAATGTAGAAACCGGACCTGAAACAGGTTTAATGGCACCAGATTTTACTCTAGAAAATCTTAGTGGAAAAGAGATAAGTTTAAGTGATTTTAGGGGGCAAAAAGTATTTTTGAATTTCTGGGCAAGCTGGTGTCCTCCATGTAAAGAGGAGATGCCTGATATACAAAAACTCTATAAAGAAAATGATGATATTAAAGTATTAACTGTAAATGTGCAGGAGAGCAAGGATACAGCATTTGATTATATGATAACTAATAACTATTCCTTTACAACTTTACTTGATACAGATGGAAGTATTGGTTCCAGATATTTAGTTAGAGGAATTCCAACTACAGTAATCATCGATGAAGATGGAATAATATTAAGCCGTCAAAGCGGTGCTTTAAGTTATGAAACAATGGAGGATTTAGTAAGTGAATAATTAAATTAAACAAATTGGCATGGAAATGGAGCACTTAAACAGTGCTCCATTATTTATGTTCTTATTTAAATGTGTTAGACATAATTAGATGTTCGTTTTCAACATCTGAAATTGCTCTAAAAACATCCTTAACTCTTTTTTCTGGTGCTCTTCTGGCAACTGCTAAATAGAAGTCAATCGCCATTTTCTCATGTTCATGAGCTTCTGTAAAACGATCATAGTCATTGTCAGGAATTTTAATTTCTTCTTTTAGTTCAATTTCCTCTCCTAACATATCTTCAAAAACTTCAGCATGTTCACCTTCTTGCTTACCAAGGCGTTTAAATATAGCTTTAGAGATTTGATTTTCAGCTTCTTCAGCACATTTTTTATAAAACTTTTCATTATTAAGTTCAAGTTTTAAAGCTTCAAGGCAGTCCTTACGGCTCTGTTCACTCATTTCAACTTCACCATATTCTAGATAGTAAGCGGCTGATTTCACATGTTCACCTTCTGCTCCACAGTATGGACAGCGATCAGGTGCCTCACTTCCCAGATATGTTTCTCCACAAATTTGACATCTCCATGGTTTCATATGTATCACCTCCAGTATTGTATTTAAGTTATATCCCATTAATTATTAATTTAAACACTCAGTGATTAAATCCTGTTTATATTTTATAAAATATCCAAAGACTTAGTTAAAATTATATATCATATAATAAAACAAATTGTTTCCTCAGGTTTGCAAACTATCTAACCATTCCTTTTTTAATTCTTCTAATGTAGTATTTAAAATGTTTTCTACACCTTTTGCTGGTTTTCTATTATTTTGCTTTGAATCATCTTCAAGATCTGAAATAGTAAAAGATTCTTTTCGCTTTGCATTGTATAGTTTCAATAATTTTTCTCTTCCATAGTTATCTTCAATAAACTTTACAAATGACCCGGCAAAACTATAAAAAACCAATCTTTCATCTCTATCTCTATGAAATTTTTTGGGGAAATATTCTAATACAACTTTATAATTTTCATTTTTAATATATTTTTGTGATAATTTATCAGGGTTATTTTTATCATCTACAAGTTTTGGAGGATACTCAGCAAATTTTGAGTTTAAGTAAATCGGTAATCCTTCGGTTAACCAAGTATCTGGAGTTTCAAATTCATTATTATCCAAAAGCACATGGGCAGTTTCATGTATATAAGGGGATTGTTTTAGGTGAACATGATATAGTTCTACACTATTACTACTTCTTATGGCATGTGATATTTTATCGCCATTTTGAATAAAATACTTTATCGGACCCTCTTCTTGAAAATTATATTTACTATATTTTCCCAAATAACTTTTTAAATCTCTAATTCCCTTTTCAATTTTATCTGCAATATTATATATTTCTTCTTTGCTTATATAATTTTTTTCTATATTTAATTCAGCGTGTTTTGTAGCTGCTACTATTTCATTTTCTAATTCTTTATAATCTAAAACATAACTATTTTCTGCTAAAGCTAGAATGTTAAACAGGCTAATAAATAAACAACAAATAAGGAAAATGAAAAATATCTTTCGATATGATTTCATTAATAATCACTTCCATTTAATATAATGTTTTTATGATTGTTTTCAATAGTTTATTTATATAAAGGGCTTTATTTTCCTTTTTTTCTTAATACTGCTTTTTTTAAGTTTAACAATAAAAAAAAGCATGTAGTTATATATGTTCAACCACATGCTTTATTATACCTATTCAATTATTATTTATTAATTATCTACATTTGAGACATTTGTCCTATCATATAATCTTTAGAGCTTAGATTTATATTTTTAAGCTTTATTTTTTAAATTTCTTTTCAGCAACCATACCTAACACAGCCACTGGATCTTTTGGAGTTGAATAAGGAGGTGCATAAGCAAGGTCAATCTGGAATAAGTCCTCTGCTCTTAGTTCACTGTATATCGCAGTACTTATTACATCTATTCTTTTATCTACTTTTGACTCTCCCTCTATTTGAGCTCCTAATATTCTATGGGTTTTTTTATCAAAAACTCCTCTAATCTTCATTTTTTTGAAGTTAGGGAAATAGCTTGCATGATTAGAACCAGTTATTTGAACTACAACAGGATCAAAACCAGCTTTTTTAGCTTCATTTTCATCTAGCCCTGTTTTAGCAACTGTGAAGTCAAATATTTTTGTGATTGCGGTTTGAAATACGCCAAAGTGATGGTTATTTCCTCCACCAGCATTTTCACCGGCAACCCTACCCTGCTTGTTTGCAGTAGAACCCATTGGTATCCAGGCTCTTTCGTCTGTTAGTAAGTTAACGGTTTCTGCACAGTCCCCTGCTGCATATACTCCATCAATATTTGTTTCCATCTTTTCATTAACTTCAATTGCACCTGTTTCCCCTAATTTTATTCCGGCTTCTTTTGCTAAAGTAACTTCTGGTCTAACACCTAAAGAAAGCAAGACAAAGTCAGATTCAATTTTTTTGCCGGAACTTGTCATTACTTCACTTACAGATCCATCTCCTAAAAATTTATTTACTCCATCACCTAATATAAGGTTTACTCCCTGTTCTCTTAGGTGATTATCTACGTATTTAGTAATATCTTCACTAAAAGGGGGTAGTATTTTATCCTGTAGTTCAACAACTGTTACTTCTTTTCCTAATTCAGAAAAAGATTCTGCCATTTCTAATCCAATAAGTCCAGCTCCTATTATAGTTACTTTCTTTTTATCTTTAACTTTTTCTTTAATACGGTCTGCATCCCTTACTGACCTTAATGGATAAATATTTTCCAAATCAATTCCTTCAATTGGAGGTACTAATGCTTTAGCTCCTGTTGTAATAATTAACTTATCATAACTATATTTGCCTTCTTTATTATTTTTTAAATTTTTAAAACTTAGTTCTTTTTTTTCAGTATCTATATTAGTTACTTCATGCTCTACTTTAACATCCACATCATATTTTTTTGAAAATTCTTCTGGAGTATTAATTACTACCCTCTCTCTTTTAGGAGTTACTCCTGAAATATAGTAAGGTAGTCCACAGCCTGCATAAGAAATATCTTTATCTTTTTCAAAAATTACAATTTCAGCATCCTTATTAGTTCTGCTCGCTTTTGCAGCTGCACTTGTACCAGCAGCTACTCCACCAATAACAGCTATCTTCATTAACCATCATCCCCTTTTTTAGTAAAATTATCTTTAATCGTTTTAATTAAAGTATCATTTACAGAAATACCATCTGGATGGACCAAATCATACTGATGTTCTAAAGTCTTTTTTAAATCGGAGTTTATATAACCAGTTGGCAGTGGACATTCGAGGCCACTTTTAATAAATTGAAAATGTCTAAATGCTAATTCAAAAGCGCTTATTGCTTTAAAAGCACAGCTAGTTTTTGCTCCATCACAAAGTATACCACCAGAATCACTGTATAAATTATTAATACCTTCTTCAATCATTTCATCTTTATTATCTAAATACAGTAAAGCAGCTAACAAACCCGGTGCTGCGGCTGTGAAAAGACCGCATAATGATGACAGCTTGCCCATTTTTATTTTGATAAAATATGCAATAATATGAGCTATCAATGTTGCTTTTAGTACTTCACTCTCTGACTTGTTATATTCTATCCCTAAAAGATATGTACCTAATGTTATAAAAATACCTTGATTACCACTGCCAGAAGATGTTAAGGCGGGAAGTTTTGCCCCACCCATTCGTGCATCAACCCCAGCAGCAATCTCAGCTGCAGTATTTCTTATAAGATCATCTTTAGCTGTTTTTTTGTAACTTCTACCTATCCCACAGCCCTCGTTATCTAGTCCTGCTTTAGCTAACTTTTTATTTATTTTATATCCCTGTTTAAGATAATTTTCTATTGAATTATTAAACTGTTTTTCCACTAATTCTATTAATTCATTTATGTTTAAATTTTTGATTTCATTTTTTAAGTTAAATTCAACAGTATTTTCTTCATTTTGATCTATCTTTTTATAGATTGAATCACCATTAACATTTATTTCAACTAAATTTGTATGATTGTCTTCTATTATGCTTTCTACAACATTGTCACTGATTATCTTTGCTTTGATTAATAAGTCTTTTTGACCTTTTATAACCTTTAGTTCAACTAAATCTAAAATATCTTCTGCTTTTGTTAAAGTATTTTCACTTAAAGCATTTAAAAGAGTTAACTTTTTATCACCAGAATTTTTAATAAAGTAACCAAGGGCAGCAGCTAACTTATTGCCACCATATTTTTTGGTACCTGGAATACCTGTTTTCATCCCGTTTTTATAAACATAGCCATCCATATTAACAATTATTTTTTTGAGTTTGCCTTCTGAGAATTCGGAAGCCCGTGCTACAGCATAAGCTACAGCAGCCGGTTCTGTACAGCCATTTGCCAAGTCCAGTTCTTGATCTATAAA
Organism: Bacillota bacterium; assembly: GCA_051745185.1. GTDB lineage: Bacteria > Bacillota > Halanaerobiia > Halanaerobiales > M55B127 > M55B127. Next base: position 1,996 of record JBNJDV010000013.1, on the reverse strand, counting down.
TTCCTGCAGTGTATTCATCTGCCAACCCCCATAAATTGTTATTTCTTTTTTTATTTATTCTTGATTGGAATACAAAATCCCTTTTTAAAAAGAAAATACACCTGGTTTTATCCAGATGCATTTTTGCTATACTCATTTATTGATTCTGCCCTGGTCCACCTTCTAGTACCATTGGTTTTTCACTGGGGTCGAATTCCTTTTTTCTTTTTACAATTTCTTCAGCGATTTTTATAAATTCACTGCTTATATGATCATCGTTATCTTTATCTACAACTGGGTTACCTTGATCTCCACCTTCTCTAACATGTTTCATTAAAGGAAGTTGCCCTAATAGGTCAACATTTAAAAGTTCTGCTAACTTTTCTCCCCCACCTTTACCGAAGATATATTCTTTGTTTCCACATTCTGAACATTCATAATATGCCATATTTTCAATGATTCCCAAAATCTCTGAATCCATCTTTTCAGCCATATGTCCTACTCTACCTGCTACATTTGTAGCAGTGATCTGTGGAGTAGTAACTATTAATGTTCTAGCATGAGGAAGCTTCTGCATGATATTTAAAACCATATCCCCTGTTCCAGGTGGTAAGTCTAACAGTAGATAGTCCAAATCATCCCAGAGTACATCTTTAAAAAACTGCTGAAGTGCTCCTAACAGTAATGGGCTTCTCCAGATTACAGGGTTTTGTTCATGTACAAATGAACCCATTGATATCACTTTAACACCCATCTTTTCAGCAGGGTGAATTAATTCAGATTCTTGTTCTACTCTTACTTCATCATCTATACCAATAATTCTGGGAATACTAAACCCATGAACATCAGCATCAATTATACCTACCTTTTTACCGCTTTTTTGTAAAGCAATTGCTAAATTTGCTGTCACTGTAGATTTACCAACTCCACCTTTACCACTTGCTATCGCTATTAAGCCTTCCCTAATTGAACCATGTTCTAACTTAATCTTACCTTCTGATACAGTATACATTTTTTAAAGTCCTCCTTTTAGTCTATAATTCTTTGATGTTTCTTGCTTGTTAATCTATATAAAATGAAAATTAGTAAAATAATTAAACTTAAGGTGATAATAATTGTAAAAAATGAATTAAAGCCAATATTTAAAACTGTTCCCACAATAACTGCTGTTAAAACCATAACTACAGCTGATTTTAACATATCTTTTAATCCTAATTCCTTAAATAGGATTATAAAGGTTGCTACACAAGGAAAATAGACTGTTAAGATTGTACTTGCCACTACTAACTGTTTTATGGTTAAATCTAAAGGAGCTAACATTCCCATTGCAAGGTCTTTTCTTAAAAAACCCATAAGTAATGCTGAAATTACCTCTTTGGGTAATCCAAAAAGTGTAGAAAAAAGCGGTCCTAAAAATCTAGTTAGAAAATCAAAGAAGCCTAAAGCATACATGATATTAACAGCTAGTACACCTAATAAAACAAAGGGAATAGCTTCTTTTAAAAAGTTTTTAGTTCTCATCCACAGTTTTTTAAAAACAATTGATATTACGGGCAGTCTTATTGTTGGTATTTCTATTAAAAGATCACTTGAATAACCAGGCATAAAGTAGTTTAAAAGTAATCCAACAACTATCCAGACTACAAATAATGCTGCAAACACATAGGCAACATATCTGCCGCCAAATGCACCAACAAGTCCGATAATCATTGCAGTTTGTGCCATACAGGGAATGGAAATCGACATTAAAGTACTTGCAATAAACTTTTCTCTTTTACTATCTAAGTTACGTGCAGCTAATGCAGCTGGAACATTGCAACCAAACCCTAAGATCATTGGTATTATTGAAAATCCGTGTAATCCCACTTTATGCATCAAGTTGTCTACCAAAACGGCTAACCTGGGCAAATAACCTGAATCTTCTAAAATACTTAAAACAAAATAAAAAGAAATAATATAAGGTAATACAGCTGCAAAAGGTATAAATATTCCAGTTGTTAAAAGTCCAAAGGACTGT
>JBNJDV010000012.1:0-28492 GCA_051745185.1 Bacillota bacterium | reverse complement strand
GCCCCCTAACTGTAACTAATCTGTGGGTCTATAAACACATATAGTATATCAATAAATAAGTTCGTAATTACATATAAAAAAGAGAGAACAAGTATTGTACCAAATACTAACGGTTGGTCTCGGTAAGAAACAGCCTTTACAGCCAATCTACCAATTCCAGGCCATGCAAATACTGTTTCAGTTAATATTGCACCACCAAAAAGGGTTGCCATTTGGTTACCAATATTTGTGATCACAGGTATCATTGCATTTTTAAAGGCATGTTTATTTATAACGATCTTTTCCTTTAACCCCTTAGCTCGAGCAGTTCTAATATAGTCTTCCTGTAATATATCCAGCATTGAAGAACGGGTTAACCTGCTTGTAGAAGCAATCAAGATTGAGCTTAAAGAAAGAGCAGGCAGTATGATATGTTTCCACCCTTCAACAGTTAAAAGTGAACCCCCATAACCTGAAGAGGGTAACAAACTAAAGTTAACAGAGAATATGTAGATCATAACTATTCCTGTAAAAAAGACCGGTACTGATATACCCAAGGTTGCTATCATCATACTGAAGTAATCAAATACAGAGTTTTTCTTTATAGCAGCAATGATTCCGATTGGTATAGCAAGTACTACCGCAATAACCAAGGAAGTTAACCCAAGTTCAACTGTTGCCTTCAATTTATCTAAAATAATTGATATCACAGTCACCTTATAATAAATAGACTGCAGATTTCCTGTTATGAAGTTTTTCATCAGTAGGTAATACTGGGTATAAATAGGTTCATTTAATCCAAATCGTTCATTTAAGGTATCTACAGCTTCCTGGGAAGCTTTTGGACCTAATAAAACAGAAGCTGGATCACCTGGTATTAACTGCATAATACCAAATAATATTAATGATACACCTATTAAAACCGGAATAATCCAGAGTAATCTTTTAATAATATATCCGAACATAACGTTACCTCCCATCATCCTTATATAGGGAAAAAACAGGGGTTTTACCCCCTGTTTTAATACTTACATTAAATTAAAGATAACACATCTTAAATACCTATTCTATTGTTCAATAGAAACATTAGCTTCTGGAGTTACAAGGGGTATAATAACCGGATTACCGGGTTGTAGATCCATTACACTGTTGTTCATAACATAGATTTGATTAATGTGTGCAACTGGAACTAATACCTTGTCTTCACCTAATGTTTTTCTTAACACATTACTGTACATTTCCTCTCTTACACTTTGATCTGTACTGGTTCTAGCTTCAGTTAACCATTCATCAACCTGATCATTTTCATAGAATGACTTATTAAGTGAACCATCAGACTTAAACCAGCGGTACAGCCAGTATTCTGGATCAGGATCAGATACAAAGCTTAACATATATACACCAATTTCTCCGGCATTTAGCTTATCCCACATAGCTCCAAATTCCATTACCTGAGCCTGTACGTTAAATCCGGCCTGTCTTAAAGAAGTAACTAAAGCTTCAACAACTTTTACCCTTGAACTGTCAGAACTTGGAACATAGATATCAACTGTAAAGTCATCATCAATAACTCCTTCATCCTTTAGTTCTTGGAGTTTAACTCTAGCCTGTTCAGGATCAAAGTTAACTCTTTGTTCTTTTAAATATTCTCTTTCATCAGGCCAAAGTGTTGGAGGTACAAATGAATAAGCTGTAACTCCTTTTGCTCCATAGATTTGAGGAGCGATCTGTTCAATTGGACTGGCCATCAAGAAAGCCTCTCTGAATTTCTGGTTATTAAAGGGAGCCATCTTATCGTTGAAACCGAAGAAATGTACTCCACCACCAGGAGCTGATTTAATCTGGAAGTCAGAATTATCTTTGAAATTTTCTAACTGACCGACATCTAAATTAACTGCTACATCTATACCACCACTGCGAAGTTCCATGGCTTGAACAGAGGATTCAGGGATCGGCCTAATTATTACTTTGCTTAAGTTAGGATCTTTCATCCAGTAAGTTTCATTAGCAGTCAGTACTATTCTAGTGTCAGGTACCCATTCTTCTAATTCAAATGGACCTGCACCGATTGGATTACGGGAAAATTGATCTGCTCCAACTTCCTGTACATAATCTTTAGGTACAATACCAAAGGTCATCGCCAATAGGAAAGAAGCGTTTGGTTCAGAAAGTATAAACTTAACTGTATAATCATCAACAACTTCAATTCTGTCAATTATTGAAACCTTACCCCTAAGTCCAGAACCGTTTTCCGGATCTAAGATTCTTTCATAGGTGAACTTAACATCTTCAGCAGTTAAAACTTCACCGTTGTGAAATTCAATTCCCTGTTGAAGATGGAAAGTGTAAGATGTAGCGTCTTCTGAGATTTCCCAGTCAAAAGCGATACCGGGGACGATCTTATTGTTTTCACCGTATTCAACTAATCCATCAAAGATTAAACTATTAACCCTTTCATTAACAGAGATATCTGCAAAACCCGGATCTAAACTGCTTACATCAGCTTCAAACCCGATTGTTAGTGTTTTTTCATCTTCTTGTGCAAATACTCCAGTTGAAAAAAGACCGACTAAAAGTAATGTAATTAATAATGTAGAAAATAATTTTTTGTTCATTTTTTATGTCCTCCTTGTTTTATCTTAATCCTAGTTCTTTCAATAAATTCTTTAAAGATATATAACTGTTCAGGATAGTACTTGAACATAATTTCAGGATGCCATTGAACAGCCCAAACATTTTCATGTTCAGTACTTTCAAATCCTTCCATGATTCCATCAGGACTATAGGCAGTTTTTCTAAGCCCACTGCCCAGCTTGTCAACTGCTTGATGGTGAAAACTGTTGACCTCAATTTCTTCTTGGTTAAAGATATCAAACAAGATGCTGTCCTGATCAATTTTTACAGGGTGTATCTTTTTATACTTTGGAAACTTACCACCGAAATGAAGGTAATCAGTAGCTACATCTTCTTCAATATCTTGATAAAGGGTCCCATTGAAATATACATTCATAAGCTGAAAACCCCGGCAGATCCCTAAGACTGACTTACCTTTTTTTAAGGCAAGTTCAATTAGTTTAAGTTCCTGTCTGTCTCTTATTGTATCAAGAAACTTAATCTTTTTATAAGCATACTTATTATAGTTTACAGGATCAATATCATATCCCCCTGTTAAAACTATACCATCAGCCAGTTCAACCAGTTCTTCCAATAATGTGTCTATCTTTGATTCGTCTCTAACCTGTGGTGTTACTATCGGTAGGCCTCCACCTTCAATAACACCATTTACATAGTTTTGGGATACCATCCCATAATCAAAAGCACTTAACATTTCAAAGTTTTTACCCAATTTATATCCTTCTCTTAAAAAGGAAGCTACTAATATCTTCGGCCTCATTTTCCCACCATCCTATTACATAAAATTATCCAGTTTTAAGTTGACAGATTTGTCTAATTTTAATAAGATTAATACGTGACTTAATCACTAGTGTATCCATTATATCAGCTATTAATAAAACAGGCAAACAAAACAATCAAATGTTCTATTTTGATATAATTAATATTTAAGGAAGGAAATTTATAAATATTCAAGAATACATAAGTAGTAAATTATTAAAAATAGGGGGATAAGAATGTCTAAAATTATTGATGGTAAACAAATAGCAAAAAACATAAGAATGGAATTAAAAGAGGAGATAAAAGAGTTAAAAGAAGAAGGTAGGGTACCCGGCTTAACTGTTGTAATGGTAGGAGATAACCCTGCTTCAGAAACATATGTAAGCATGAAAGAAAAGGCTGCACAAGAAATTGGTATCAAGTCAGAACTAATTAAAAAAGACAAAAAAATATCAGAAAAAGAGCTGCTAGATTTAATCGATGACCTAAACAATGATTCAACTGTCGACGGCATACTAGTTCAGCTTCCTTTACCTGATCATATCGATGAAAAAAAGGTTATTGAATCAATTGTAGCCGATAAAGATGTAGACGGCTTTCATCCGATCAATACCGGTAGATTATTCAGTGGACAGGAAGATGCTTTAAGATATGAAGCCTGTACTCCATTAGGAATAATCAGACTGATGGAAAGAGAAGGTATTGAAATAGATGGTAAAAATGCTACAATAGTTGGAAGAAGTAATATTGTTGGTAAACCGATTGCACATCTTCTATTAGAAAGACATGCTACAGTAACAATCTGTCATTCCCATACGAAAGATTTGAAAGCAGAAACTAAAAGAGCAGATATCGTAGTAGCTGCAGTTGGTAGACCTGAAATGATTACAGGAGATATGTTAAAAGAAGGTGCAGTTGTTATTGATGTTGGTATTAACCGAGTAGACGGTAAACTACTGGGAGATGTTGAGTTTGAATCAGCAAAAGAAGTTGCTTCAAAAATTACTCCTGTACCTGGTGGAGTCGGCCCAATGACAATAGCAATGTTAATGGAAAATACTGTTAAGGCCAGAAAGTATCATGGAGTATAATATAGATAACATATACTCTGTTTCACAGATTAGCAGTTACTTAGAAGCACTTTTTAGTACAGATGATGTTTTGCAGGACCTCTGGGTAAAGGGTGAAGTTTCTAACTACTATAAAGCAAACTCCGGACATCTCTACTTTACAGTAAAAGATGAAAACTCCCAGTTAAAAACTGTTATGTTTAGATCTAGAAGCTCTAAATTAGACTTTGAGCTTGAAGATGGAATGGAGATAGCAGTACACGGTTATATTAATGTATATAAGGTAAGGGGAGAATACCAGCTTTATGCTGACCAGATAGTACCGGAAGGTAAAGGCACCTTATACGAACAGTTTGAAAAGTTAAAACAAAAGTTAAAAGAAGAAGGACTTTTTAACGAAGAACACAAAAAAAAGATCCCTTTAATACCCAAAAAGATCGGGATCGTTACATCACCAACCGGTGCTGCAATTAGAGATATGCTGTCTGTTGTAAACAGAAGGTTTAAAAATGTTTCAATATTAATTGTACCTTCCTTAGTCCAGGGCGATAAAGCAGCTGGACAGATTGTAGAAGGTATCAAATATTTAAATAAAAGAGATGATATTGATCTAATAATTGTAAGCAGGGGTGGGGGTTCAATTGAAGACCTGTGGCCTTTTAATGAAGAGGTTGTTGCTAGGGCTATCTATGAGTCAAAAGTTCCTGTAATCAGTGGAGTTGGACATGAAACCGACTTTACTATTGCTGATTTTGCGGCAGACTTAAGAGCACCTACACCCTCAGCAGCTGCAGAACTTGCAATTGCAAACAGGGAAGAAATTGAAACAAGCCTTGATAATTTAGCAAAAAGACTTCTGCATAATCAAAAGGCAAGGATAAAAAATTCAAAAGATAAGTTAAGTTCAATAGCAGGACGCAGAATATTTCAAAAACCGGAAGAACTTTTTGTTGATAAGATGCAGAGGTTAGATGAACTAACTCAGAATTTAAAGTGGAATATGGAAAAGACTTTAAATAAGAGTAAGGAAAAGTTTAATATTTTAAACAGCAAGCTTGATACATTAAGTCCACTTAAAACAATTAAAAGAGGCTATAGTATTACTTATGACAAAGACCTTAATCCCATAACAGATATAAAAGATGTTAAAAAAGGACAGGTCATAAAAACAAAAATAATTAACGGCCAACTTGAAAGTGAAGTTAAAAACATCAAAGAAGACGGTGGTTTAGATGAGTGAAGAAATTAAAGATTTAAGTTTTGAAAAAGCAGTTGAAGAACTAGAAGAGATAGTTAATAATCTAGAAGAGGGCGGCTTATCTTTAGAAGACTCATTAGATAAGTTCAGCCGGGGAATAAAATTAATCAAGTACTGTAATGAAAAGCTAAATGAAACAGAAAAGAAAATTGAAGTCTTAATTAAAGAAGATGACGAACTACAAAAGATAGTTCCCTTTGAAGAAGAATTTGGCCAATAATATCCCATAAGAAGACGGAGGTTATGTAAATGGAATTATTAGAGTCTTTAGAAAAAGACCGCAGTAATTTAATAAAAGCTATCCAGATGGTTCAAAAGAAAAGGGGATATGTTTCTAATGAATCTATTAAAAACATATCTAAATACTTTGATATACCGACAGTTGAAGTGGAAGGTGTTTTAACTTTTTACGCCCAGTTTAAAAGAACTGCCCCTGGAGAGTATAAGATAGCTGTTTGTGATGGAACCGCTTGTCATATCAAAGGTTCCAGCAGAGTTAAGAACTGGGTTATAGAAGAGTTAGGAATTGATGATGGGGAAACTACTGAAGATGGTCTTTTTTCTATGGAAACAGTCGCTTGTTTGGGCTGCTGCAGTTTAGCACCTGTTGTTAGTATAAACGGTAAAGTATATGGAAAACTAGATCGTAAGTCACTTCTTAAAATAATCAAGGACTACAAAAATAGAGGTGAGGCCCAATGATAAAGCGTATAAAAATAGGAATGGCCAGCTGTGGTATTGCCGCAGGGGCAGATGAAGTTAAAAATTACTTCAAAAAAGAACTTAAAGATAAAGATATAGAAATATTAGATGTAGGCTGTATCGGCCACTGTTATGCTGAACCGATTGTAGAAGTAGAAACAGACAGTGGTTCAGTATTTTTTGAAAACGTTGAACCTACTGAGGAGTACTTAGAAAAGATTTTAGAGATCGATGATACTTCAACAATGACTTTTAGAGAAGAAAGAACCGGCCGTGAAAAGTTAAAGGTCACTAAATTAGCGGGAAGAATTGATCCGATATCATTAGAAGAATACATAGAACACGGTGGTTATAATAGTTTAAACAAAGCTGCTGAAATGGAATCGGCTGATATTGTTGAAGAAGTAAAAAAATCAGGGCTTAGAGGACGAGGTGGAGGAGGTTTTCCCACCGGACTTAAATGGAGTTTTCTAGCAGGCAAAGAAGCTGAAAAAAAGATTTTAATCTGTAATGCTGATGAAGGTGACCCAGGAGCATTTATGGACCGCTCTATGATGGAATCAGTACCTCATCAGGTAATTGAAGGTATGTTAATAGCTGCTTTAGCTACTGGAGCAAATGAACTTTTCATCTATGCAAGAGCAGAGTATCCGTTAGCTGTAAAGAACTTAAATATTGCAATTGAACAGGTTTATGAAAATGAAATTAATATAATTAATGGTAAAACAATAGACATCACTGTAAAAGAAGGTGCAGGGGCCTTTGTATGTGGTGAAGAGACCGCTATGATTCATTCTTTAGAAGGTGGAAGGGGTAATCCCCGCTTTAGACCTCCTTATCCAACAGATGAGGGTTATAAAGGATATCCAACCTTAATTAATAATGTTGAATCATTTGCAAATGTTCCAATTATATTTGAAGAGGGTGGAGAAAAGTATGCTGAGTTAGGTACAGAAAACTCAAAAGGCACTAAACTCTTTGCTTTAGCTGGTGACTTAAAGTATGCCGGATTGGTAGAAGTGCCAATGGGGCTTACCATCGGTGAAGTTGTTTATGATATCGGTGGTGCAACCAGGGGTGAAGTGAAGGCAGTACAGATTGGTGGACCATCTGGTGGATGTATCCCTGCTGAACACTTTGATGTACCAATTGATTATGACTCATTAGAATCACTGGGTGCAATCATGGGCTCTGGTGGTTTAATTGTAATCGGTAAAGACAGATGTATGGTAGAAACAGCCCGTTACTTTTTAGAATTTACAACTATAGAAAGCTGTGGAAAGTGTACTTTCTGTAGAATAGGTACTAAAAGATTACTTGAAACCTTAGAAAAGATAACTGCTGGAGAAGGTACTCTAGAAGATATTGAATTTTTAGAAGAACTGGGGCCAAAGGTAATTGATGCATCACTTTGCGGGTTAGGACAAACTGCGCCAAATCCAGTTCTTTCAACATTAAGATACTTCAAAGATGAATACCTTGCACATGTTGAAGACAAACACTGTCCGGCTTTACAGTGTAATGATTTAGTAGACATCTATCTTGACCAGGAGATCTGTATTGAATGCGGTCAGTGTATTAGAAACTGTCCTGTAGATGCAATTTCTGATGACTTTGTAGTAGATAATGAAGTATGTACAAGGTGTAATACCTGTATAGAAGTCTGTCCAGTAGATGCAATAAGTCGTGTTAAGAGGGGTGAAATTAATGGCTAAAGTAAATATAAAAATTGATGGAAAAGAAGTTCAAGCAGATCAAAATAAAACAATATTAGAAGCTGCAGAAGAAAACGGTATTTCAATACCTACCCTTTGTTACCATGAACAGTTATCAAAAACAACTTCATGTTATCTATGTATGGTTAAAGATAAAAAAACCGGAAACTATATTCCAAGTTGTTCTGCAGATATAGCTGAAGGTATGGATATTGAAGCAACAAGTGAAGAAATATATGATATGAGGCAGACTACCTTAAACTTACTTTTATCAGAACACTCCGGTGACTGTGAAGCACCCTGTACAATGGCCTGCCCAGCCGGTATTCAAATCGAAGAATACCTAAGAGCAGCCCGTAAAGGTGACTTTTTAGAAACCTTAAAGATTATTAAAGACAAACTACCTTTACCGATGTCAATCGGTAGAGTATGTCCTAGATTTTGTGAACAGGACTGCCGCCGTAATGTAATAGACGATGATGCAGTAAATATTAATGATGTCAAGAGATTTGCTGCTGACTTACATTATGAAGACTACTTAGAAGAGTTACCTGAGCTAACTGATAAAAAGGTAGCTATTGTAGGGGCAGGGCCTGCAGGTTTTACAGCTGCATATTATCTAAGATTAAAAGGTATTAAAAGCGATCTTTATGATAAAATGCCTAAACCGGGTGGAATGTTGAGATATGGTATACCTGAATACAGACTACCTAAAGATATCTTGGATACAGAGCTTGCTCATTTTGAAAAAATGGGTGGGATAAATGTTTACTGTAATAAGGAGCTAGGTAAAGATATTGAGTTAGAAAAATTAAAAGAAGATTATGATGCTGTTGTATTAGCTATAGGAAGCTGGTCTTCACGTTCAATGCGAACAGAAGGTGAAGAACTGGCAATTGGTGGTATAGATTATTTAGAAGAGATAGCTTTAAACGGCTGGTCAGGTAATGATAAAGATCCCGGAGAAACCTTAATTATCGGTGGTGGGAACACTGCAATGGACTGTGCAAGAACTTCAGTTCGTCTAACCGATAAACCGGTAAGAGTATTATACCGCAGGACTGAAAAACAGATGCCTGCTGATGAGATAGAGTTAGTTGAGGCAAATGAAGAAAATGTTCAGTTTGAGTTTTTAACTCAACCTGTTAGTTTAAGAGAAGAAAACAGCAAAAAGATATTAACCTGTGTTAAAATGGAGTTGGGTGAAAAAGATGCTTCTGGCAGAAGAAAACCAATTCCAATTGAGGGCAGTGAATTTGAAATAGAGGCTGATACTGTAATTGCTGCAATCGGTCAAAGTACAGATGTTCCGGGAAATATCCCGACAAACAGTTGGGGAGATATTGATGCTGACGAGGGTAATTACTTAGTAGAAGACAATGTATTTTCTGCAGGCGACTGTGTTACAGGCCCTGCTACCGTTGTTGAAGCAATTGGTGCTGGCCGTGAAACAGCAAACAGTATCGAAGCCTATTTCAATGGAAAAACATATCAAAAGGACTATATAATCAATGTTTCAAGGGGACACTGGCAGTCCTTAACTAAAGAGGAGTTAGTTTTAGTAAAAGAACCAGTTGAAAGAGACCGTGCTAACCTGGAATATATTCCAGATGAAAAAAGAATATCTACATTTGAAGAAACAAATCTGACTCTTTCCGCTGAAGAAGTTAAAAAAGAAGCTGAACGCTGTATCGAATGCAGCTGTTCATATAAGGAAGACTGTCAGCTTAAAGACTACTCTGAAGAGTATAAGGCTCATCCTGAAGCAATGGTCGGAGAGAAGATACTATTTGATTATGATATGAGACATCCCGAGATAATTAGGGATCCGGGTAAATGTGTCAGATGTGAAGCCTGTATTAAGACCTGTAAAGAAGTAGTAAATAAGTATATATTAGAGTTTAAAGATAGAGGTTATTATACAAATGTGGGAACAGAGTTCGGTAAACCACTTCCAGTAGACTGTACCGACTGTGGAGAATGTATTGATATCTGTCCCGTTGGTGCACTTGATTGGAAAAGCAAAAAAAGATAAATATATAATATAAAAAAGAGAAAGGGGACTTTTCCCCTCTCTCTTTTTAAAGATAAAGGTGATAATAGTGATTAAAATAAATCAAGTAATAAAAAAAGAAAAAAATATTATAGATAAAAGATTAGAAGAAATGATCGATGAAATCAGAAAAAACTCCAGTTTTTCCTTAAATACTATCATTGATTCAATGGAGTATTCAATTAAAGCAGGTGGAAAAAGAATTAGACCTATTTTAACCGTTAAGGTTGCTGAAATGGTTGATGGTAACAAGGAAACTGCCTATAGAATTGGAACTGCTTTGGAATTAATCCACACCTATTCTTTGATTCATGATGACCTACCAGCAATGGATGATGATGACTACCGTAGAGGACAGTTAAGCAACCACAAAGTTTTTGGAGAAGGAATGGCAGTTTTAGCAGGTGATGGATTATTAACTTATGCTTTTGAACTTTTATCAAATTTAAAATTAGATAGCAAAAAGGTTTTAAAAGTGATTAATTTAGCTGCAAAAAATGCAGGTTTTAAAGGTATGGTTGGTGGACAGTCCCTTGATCTTAAGTATGAAAATGAAAAGATCGATTTAGATACCCTAATAAATATTCACAGTTTAAAAACAGGAGCATTATTTCAAACAGCTGTATTAGGTGGGGCTTACTGTGGTAATCCTACTGATAATGATCTGAAGGCTCTAAATAGTTATGCCAAAAACTTAGGATTATTATTTCAAATTACAGATGATATTTTAGATAAGATCAGCAGTACTGAAATACTTGGTAAAACTGTGGGAAGTGATGAACAGTCCAATAAAAGCACCTATGTTTCACTATTGGGATTAGAAGAAGCAAAACAAAAAGCTCAACAAGCAGCCAAGCAGGCTAAAAATGAATTAAAAATATTTCAAGACAGTGAATTCTTGTCTGAACTAATTGATTATATTTTAAAAAGAAAAAGTTAAATTGAAGGTAAACTTGAGTTATGTTATAATTATTTTGCTTTTGAAATAAATATACGGATAATAGTTGGAAATCTTAATAATTATAATATAATAGAGATTTAAGGTACAGGTGGGGGGAAATTTAAATGAGTAATTTGTTAGATAAAGTATCAAAACCAGAAGATCTAAAAGGTTTTTCAAATGAAGAGCTAGTTGAACTATCAGATGAAATAAGGGAGTTTTTAATTGAAACGATATCAAAAACCGGTGGACACTTGGCTTCTAATTTAGGTGTTGTTGAACTTACAGTTGCATTACATTACCATCTAAACAGCCCGATTGATAAAATTGTATGGGATGTAGGACATCAAAGCTATACACATAAGATTTTAACTGGTCGCAAAGACAAGATGTCTACAATTAGACAAAAAGATGGATTAAGTGGTTATCTAAAAAGAAATGAAAGTGAACATGATATTATCGAAGCCGGACATACTTCAACCTCAATATCATCTGCACTAGGACTTGCTTTGGCGGGTAAAAAATTAAAAAAAGATGAAAGAATATACTCTGTGATAGGTGATGGTGCTTTAACTGCTGGAATGGCCTTTGAAGCATTAAATAATGTTGGTCACTTAAAAGAAAATGTTAATGTAATTTTAAATGATAATAATATGTCGATATCTCCCAATGTGGGAGCAATATCTAACTACTTAACAAAGGTAAGAACAGATCCTGTGTTAAGTAAGCTAAAAGAAGATATTGAGTTTATAATTGAAAAGATACCAAAAATTGGTGGAGGGGTTTCTAAATCTGTAGATAGAATTAAAAAGGGACTTAAGTATGTATTTATTACCGGTATCCTATTTGAAGAAATGGGTTTTACCTATCTTGGGCCAATTGATGGTCATAATATTGAAGATTTAATTCAAAACTTTAAAAAAGCTGATCAAATTGATGGACCAGTATTACTTCATATCAATACTAAAAAAGGTAAAGGATACGACCATGCTGAAGAAAAACCCAGTCAGTATCATGGAGTTAGTCCGTTTGATATAAGTAATGGACAGTCAAAAAGCTGTAAAACTTACAAAACCTACAGTCAGGTTTTTGGACATACAGCTGTTAAAGTAAGAGAAAAGCTCGGCAGTAAAGTAGTTGGTATTACAGCAGCTATGGCTTCTGGTACCGGGCTTGATATATTTGAAGATATGTATCCTGATGAATTTTATGATGTAGGTATAGCTGAACAGCATGCTGTAACACTTTCAGCAGGAATGGCACGAGGTGGATTACTACCGATGGTTGCTATCTACTCTACATTTATGCAGAGAGCATTAGATCAGGTAATTGAAGATGTTGCTTTACAGAACTTACCTGTTTCTTTGTTTTTAGATAGAGCTGGACTAGTAGGTGATGATGGTGAAACACATCACGGTGTATTTGATTACAGTTATATGAGGATGATCCCGAATATGGTTGTAATGGCACCTCGTGATGAAAATATCCTACAACATATGGTCTGGACTTCCATAAACCATCCCGGACCAACTTCAGTTCGCTATCCAAGAGGAGAAGGTTATGGAGTGTGTTTAGATGATAAGTTGGAGAAATTAGAAATTGGGACAGCTGAAAGTTTAACTGAAAAAGGAGATATCTTGATTTTAGCAGTAGGGTCTATGGTTTATCCAGCTGTTAAGGCGGCTGAGAATTTAAAAACAATGGGTATTGATGCCGAAGTTATTGATGCCAGATTTATTAAACCATTAGATGAAAAGATGCTTAAAAACAAATTCTTGGAATATAATAAGGTAATAACAGTTGAAGAAAATGTTCTAGAGGGTGGTTTTGGTAGTGCTGTATTAGAATTTATAGAACGAGAAAATATAAAAAGTATTACTGTTAAAAGAATGGGGCTGCCTGATGAGTTTATAACCCATGGAACGATGGGCGAACTTAGAGCAATGTATGATCTCAATCCAGATGGAATTGCTAAAACTACAGCAGATTTTTTTAAGGGAAATCTGGAGGGAGAACTATGGCATCCAAAGAACGCATAGATCTTCTTTTAACTGAAAAAGAATTTTTTAGTTCAAGAAATAAAGCTCAGCGGGCTATTATGGCTGGTGAGGTTTATGTTAATAAAGAACTTGTAGATAAACCGGGTACAAAAGTAAAAACAGATAGTGAAATAGAGGTAAAAGGCAATCCGGTTCCTTATGTAAGCAGGGGTGGATTAAAGTTAAAAAAAGCTTTAGAGGTCTTTAATATAGATGTTCAAAATAAAGAGGTTATAGATATTGGTGCTTCAACCGGTGGATTTACAGACTGTCTGCTGCAAAATGGAGCGAAAAAGGTTTATGCAGTAGATGTAGGCTATGGGCAGTTAGCCTGGAAGTTGAGAAATGACAAGAGAGTAGAAGTAATTGAAAGAACAAACTTTAGACACCTTGAGTTTGAACAAATGCCCGTAAAGGTACCATTGATTGTCACAGATGTTTCCTTTATATCACTCCGTTTAATTATACCTCAAGCACTTCAGTTTTTAATTGATGATGGAGAGATAGCTGCTTTAATTAAACCACAGTTTGAAGCCGGTAAAGATAAAGTGGGTAAAAAAGGTGTTATTAAGGATAAAGACGTTCATATTGAAGTAATTACTACCTTAAGCCAGTTTTTTGATCAAAATAACTTAATTTTAAAGGATCTAAACTTTTCACCAATTACCGGTTCTTCTAGTAAAAATATTGAATATCTTATACATTTAAAATATTCTAAAGAATTTAACAATAATCTTTTTAAATGGGGTAAAAAGATAAAAGAAGTTGTTGATAAAGCTCATCGAGAACACTAAAAGGAGATGAATATTATCGAAACCATCGGCCTTGTTTTAAATACTGAAAAAGATAATTCAAAGAAAATTTCTAAAAAGATGATTCAATTAATTAAAAATAAGGGTCTAGATTATCTTTTAGAAGAAAACGGAGCTAAAGAACTTAACTTAAACCATAAAATTGCAAGTTTTAAAACCATGCGTGAAAAAGCTGATCTAATAATAGTATTTGGAGGAGATGGAACTTTTTTACATACTTCTCTTAACTTTATTGGAACTAAAATTCCGTTAATGGGTATTAATCTTGGAAGGATTGGTTTTTTAACAGAGATTGAAACCGATGAATTATCTGAAGCATTAGATGATATAGTAGACAAAAACTATACAGTAGAGAGCAGAAATACTCTTGAGGTTACTATAAAACGGAATAATGAAGTTATTAATAACAAGTATGCGGTAAATGATGTTGTTATTAACCGCGGAGCTGATGGACAAATGTTGAATGTAAATATGCACATTAATAATGAGTTTGTTAATTCCTATCGGGGAGATGGAATAATTGTTTCGACCCCTACAGGATCAACAGCATATTCTTTTTCTGCAGGTGGACCAATAATTAATCCCAAGGTCAAGGCAATATTAATTACTCCATTATGTCCCCATGCAGTTCATGTAAAACCAATGGTAATTTCTGATGATGAGGTAATAAATATTGATGTTGAAGGAAAAAAAGATAAAATTTACTTAACAACTGACGGTAGAAATTCGATAAAGATATTAAGCGGAGATATAATTGAGATTAAATCTTCTGAAAAGGAAATTTCTTTAATTAAATTTCCTGATAGAACTTTTTATACAATATTAAGAAATAAAATGAGGGTAGGCTTAGTTTAGGGGGGTAAACTAAATGAAAAACAAAAGACAGTTAAAGATACTAAACTTAATTAAAAATGAGGTAATAAGTACACAAGAAGAGCTTGTTGAAAGATTAGAAGAAGAAGGGATTAAAGTAACCCAGGCAACGATATCAAGAGATATTAAGAAGTTAGGGTTAATAAAAATACCTGATGAAGATGGTGCATATAAATATGCCCTAGCTAATCAAAAATCGAGTTCAGAAAATAAGTACTGGTTAAAAAAGATGTTTAACAATTTGGTAGCAGATATTGATTATAGCGACAATATTATTTTACTTAAAACGGTTAAAGGTACAGCAGGTGGTTTAGGGGAAGCTTTAGATAATGCTAACTGGCAGAATATTATTGGAAGTGTTGCTGGTGATGATACACTTTTATTAATTATTAAACCATCAGATAAAACTGAAGATGTTTATGAAGACTTAAAAAAATTAATGGTTTAAAACAGGAGGTCCTTAATGTTATCTGAGTTGAGTATAAAAAACTTCGCCCTAATCGAGAAATTAAATATTGAATTCAAATCCGGTCTTACTGTATTTACAGGAGAAACCGGTGCTGGGAAATCAATAATATTAGATGCACTAGATATTCTGATGGGGGCTAGAGCCTATACCGAAATAATTAGAACTAACAAAAATTCTGCATACATAGAAGCATTATTTCATCCCAATAAAAAAGATGAAATAGATGAAATACTTAAACAAAACGGAATCGAAGTTGAAGCTGATATGCTGTTAATATCTCGTGAAATAAATCAGGATGGCAGGAATAAAGGAAGAATTAACGGTCAGCTTGTTACTGTTTCATTGATTCAACAAATTGCACCTTTTTTAGTAGATGTACACGGACAGCATGAGCAACAGTCCCTGCTCAATGATGATACTCATCTAATGATTTTAGATCAGTATATAAAAAATGAGATTAAAGATTTAAAAAATGAGATTAAAAGCTATTACAAAAAGATTAACCAACTAAAGTCGAAATTAAATTCAATTGACATAGATAAACAAAGCAGAGCAAGAAAGATAGACCTTTATCAGTTCCAAATAGATGAAATTAAAAAAGCCAATTTACAGCTTGCAGAAGATGAAAAACTTTTTAAAGAGTATAAGAAACTATCTAACATGGAAGATATTTATGCCCTTTTAGGTGAAATAGATAATCTTATAAGCTCAAGTGACTATAACCAGGAAGGTATGATGGATAAAATAGGCCATTATATGAAAGACCTTGAGGAATATAAAGAATATGATGATAAGTTAAACAGTTTTCATCAGATAATACAGGATGTATATTATATTTTAGAAGAGTTAAGCTTTGATCTTGATAACTATATTTCAAATGTTGAGTTTGATAAAGATAGGCTTTCACAGGTTGAAGAGAGATTAGACTTAATAAATCGCTTGAAAAGAAAATACGGTGATTCAATTAATAAAATAATTGAATATAAAGAAGACTTAGAAGAAAAGTTAGATAATCTAAAAAATCAAACAGAATATATTGAAGAAATAAAAAGTAAATTAAAAGACTTACATAAAAAGTACGATAAAAAAGCAGAAGAGCTTTCTATAATCAGAAAAAAACATGCTCAAAACTTTACTAAGGATATAGAAAAAGAACTGAAAGATTTGGCCATGAAAAAAGCAAAATTGAAGGTTGAGTTTTATAGAAAAAACCGTTCCGAAGACGGTATTGATGATATTAAATTTTTAATTTCCACTAATCCTGGGGAAGATCTTAAACCTCTATCAAAAATTATTTCAGGTGGAGAACTTTCCAGAATAATGCTTGCCTTTAAAAACATTATGGCTGATATTGACCGAGTTGAAACAATTGTTTTTGATGAAGTTGATAAAGGTATTGGTGGCAAAACTGCTCAAAAAATGGCAGAAAAACTGTATAGAATTTCAAAAAAAAGACAGGTTATCTGTGTTTCTCATCTACCCCAGGTAGCAAGTATGGGTGACAACCATTATTATATAAATAAAAGTACAGGTCAAGACAAAAAAACAGTTACTAATATAGAAAAACTAGACCAAAATGAAATAATAAAAGAACTTGCCCGGATGCTTGGAGGGGTTAAATTAACAGATACTACAAAAAGTCATGCCCGTGAAATGCTTGAAATGGCAGCAGATAAGAAAGCAACTATTCAATAATTTTTATTAATAAGTACAACAATTTTTGTAGATTTTTACAAAATATTTACAAATTTACTATTTTTAGAAGGAAATAGATAACCGGTATTGTATATATTAATAGACATAACCTTACTAAACTACTAATTGAAACAAACTCACTAAACAACAATTTTTTAAGGAGGAAGTCTATCAATATGTACAAAGAAACAAAAAATAATGTAGTAATTATTGACCAAGATGAAGATTTATGCCAGAGGTTCAAACAAGAGTTAGAGGAGATGGAAGAGTTCAGCTGTTCTGGAACAGCAAATGACGGACAGAGCGGTCTGGAATTGATTTATGAGAATAAGCCGGACTATATAATAATGGATCTGATACTACCACACCTAGATGGAGTGAGTGTATTAGATGAACTTGAAGAAGATAAACTAATTGAGGATCTCAATATATTAGTTTTATCTTCTTTTTTAAATGAAAAAATGTTAAAAATATTACAAAATTATCAAATTGATTACTTTATGTCAAAACCTGCTGATTTTAAATGTGTTAAAGATAGGATAAAAGACCTTGAGTCTGATTATACAACTAAAAAGTTTACTGGTGGTTATATTAAAGAAACCCGAGAAGAAAGTAATTCACTTGAAATAAATCAAGATATTACAAATCTTTTAGATAACTTTGGTATGCCGGCAAATATCAGGGGCTATAAGTTCTTAAGAAATGCAATCTATCTTAGTGTTGTAAAGGTCGATTTGATTAATTCAATTACTAAAAAGCTTTATCCAAAGATTGCAGAAAACTTTAACACTGAAGCAAGTAGAGTTGAGAGAGCAATCCGGCATGCAATTAAAGTAGCCTGGGAAAGAGGTAATCAAAAGATGCTTGATGATTATTTCGGTTACAGTATTTCTGAGACGATCGGCAGACCAACCAATGCCCAGTTTATAGCAAAGGTAGCGGATAATTTCAGACTAAAAAATAATTTAATAACAAATTGAATAAATATTCAGAACTGTATAAAAATTATTGAAATATGCTCCCAGATACTATATAATAAAAACTGTAAAAAAATAAATTAAAAGGGGAGATAAAATGGCATTTAATCTAAAAGGAAGAAGCTTATTATCACTAAAGGACTTTACTAAAGAGGAAATAAGTTATCTTCTAACACTATCAACAAATCTTAAGGACAAAAAAAGAGCTGGAATCAAAGGTAATGCTCTTGAAGGTAAGAATATCGCTTTAATATTTGAAAAGCCTTCCACTAGAACCAGATGTGCTTTTTCTGTTGGTGCAAAAGATGAAGGCGGTATGCCTGAATACCTTGGTAAAAATGATATACAGCTTGGAAAAAAAGAAACTGTAGCAGATACTGCTCGTGTATTAGGTAGAATGTATGATGGTATAGAATATAGAGGTTATACCCATGAAACTGTTGAAATTTTAGCTGAATATGCTAATGTACCGGTTTGGAACGGATTAACTGACCAGTATCATCCCACTCAAATCTTAGCTGACTTTTTAACAATTCAGGAAAACTTCGGAAAATTAGAAGGAATAAATTTAGTATATGTTGGTGATGGCAGAAACAATATGGCCAATTCATTGATGATCGGTAGTGCTATTATGGGTCTTAACTATACAATAGTTTCACCTAAAGAACTATGGCCAAGTGATGAAATAGTTAATGAGGCTAAAGAATTAGCTAAAAAGTCAAAAGCTACAATAGAAATTACCGATGATCCAGTAAAAGGTGTAAAAGATGCAGATGCCATTTATACAGATGTATGGGTATCAATGGGTGAAGAAGATAAGTTTGCTGAAAGAATTAAGATGTTAAAACCTTATCAGGTTAACATGGAAATGATAAATAATACTGGTAATGAAGATATGATCTTTTTACACTGTTTACCTGCTTATCACAATACAGATACTGAAAACGGTAAAAAGATATATGAAGAACACGGAATAAAAGAAATGGAAGTAACTGAAAAAGCATTTGAAAGTAAATTCTCTAAGGTGTTTGACCAAGCTGAAAATAGAATGCATACAATTAAAGCTGTAATGGTTGCAACTCTGGGGAATCAATAATTAAGATGCTTGATAAAAGAATCACTGTATTTACGGGAAATTTTGGGAGTGGTAAAACTGAAGTTTCCTTAAACTATGCACTGCATTTAAAAGAAAATCATGGTATAAATAAAATAGCAGTAGTAGATTTAGATGTAATAAATCCATATTTTCGCTCTAGGGAAAAGTCTGATCTAATGGAAGAGATGGGTATAGAAGTAATCTATCCTAAAAAGTTAAAGTATGCTGACTTACCTATAATTACACCTGATATAAATAGGCTGTTACAAAACGATAACTACTACGGTGTGATAGATGTGGGTGGAGATAAAGATGGGGCAACAGTTTTAGGTAGTATTGCAGACAGTGTAAAAAAAACTGATTATGAGTTAAATCTGGTTGTTAATACTAAACGCCCTTTTACAAATAACGTTGAGGGTATAGTTGAGATGAGAGACACTATTGAAGAGGCTTCAAAAATATCTGTAGATAATCTGGTATGTAATATTAATGTTGGTGAAAGTACTACTATTGAAGATATTAAAGAAGGTTACACAACTGTAAAAAAAGCAGCTCATAAACTTAACTTACCAATTAAATTTATATCCATCAAAGAGGATTTACTGGAGGATTTAGAGAAGTCAAAATATGATGAAGAATTATTTACAATAAAAAGATTTCTTAAAAATCCCTGGGATTAATAAATCTGGAGTGAAAATATGAATAAAAAATCAAAAGATACAAATGAAATTAAAGAGTTAAAAAATATTATACGCAAAAAAAACGTGATCATTAACTCCACTCATGACGGATTGATATCTGTAGATGAAGAGGGTAGAATAGAGCTGTTTAATGATGCAGCTGAAAAGATGTTTGCCCTTGATAGGAAAAATGTATTAAATGAAAAGGTTGAAGAAGTAATACCAAATACAAGATTACATGTTGTTTTAAATACTGGTGAAGCTGAACTAAATCAGATTCAAAACACAAAAGAAACCACAATTATAACAAATCGGGTACCGGTAAAAGATAAACAGGACAATATTATTGGCGCAGTTGCTGTTTTTAGAGATATAACTGAGGTAAAAAATCTTGCAGAAGAGATAACCAATTTAAAAGAGATCAGAAGTATGTTAGAGGCAATAATTAATTCAACCCAAGATGCGATCAGTGTTGTAGATGAAAACGGTGTTGGCATATTAATAAATCCTGCCTACACAAAATTAACCGGCCTAACTGAAGAAGATATTATAGGTAAACCTGCAAATGTTGATATAGCTGAAGGACAGAGTATGCACTATAAGGTTTTAGAAACTAAAAAACCTGTTAAGGGAGTTAGGATGAAAGTCGAACCTAACAAAAAGGATGTAATTGTTGATGCTGCCCCGATAATAGTTGATGGTGAGCTAAAGGGCAGTGTTGCAGTAGCCCATGATGTTTCTGAAATAAAGAAACTAACGGAAGAGCTAGACCAGGCCAAACAGATTATTAGACAGATCTCAGCCAAATATTCATTTGAAGATATTGTAGGAGAGTCTGAAACAATGAATGCTGTGATCAATCAGGCCGAAAAAGCCTCTAAAACACCAATAACTGTTTTGCTTAGGGGTGAAAGTGGTACCGGAAAAGAACTCTTTGCACATGCAATTCATAATAACAGTGATAGAAGCAATCAAAAATTTATTAGGGTAAACTGTTCAGCATTAGCCGATAATATTTTAGAAAGCGAGCTGTTCGGATATACTGAAGGAGCTTTTACAGGAGCAAAAAAAGGTGGTAAAAAAGGACTTTTTGAAGAAGCAGACCAGGGGACCATCTTTTTAGATGAAATCGGAAAGATAAGCATGAAATTACAGTCCAAACTGCTTCGAGTAATTCAAGAAAAAGAAATTTTAAGAGTTGGTGGAACAAGGCCGATTGATATTAATGTAAGAATAATTGTAGCAACTAATATCAATCTTGAAGAGGCAATACAGGAAGGAAACTTTAGAGAAGACCTCTATTACAGACTGAATGTTTTTCCGATCTTTATTCCACCTCTAAGAGAAAGAAAAGAAGATATACCAGCTTTAGTAGATCATATTATTAAAAAGTTTAACCAGGAATACGGCCGCTCTGTAAAGGGATGTTCTGAAAATGTCTACAAATATCTTAATGCTTATAACTGGCCTGGTAATGTAAGAGAGCTTGAAAACATTATTGGGAGAGCCATTATAAACTTAGGATTAAGTGAAGAAATAATAAGGATTGAACACATTCCAGATATTATTGGAGACACAGAAAGTGAGAAAAAACAAACAGAACCTGTATCAGGTTACTCACTGGAAAACAATTCATTAAAAGATATCATAAACCGTACTGAAAAAGAAGTGATCAAAAAAGCATTAGAAGAAACTAACGGCAGTAGAAAAGAAGCAGCAGATATTTTAGGAATTGCTGTAAGAAGTCTTTATTACAAAATGAATAAGTATAAATTAAACTAAATAACTGCAAAATTATGCCTGCAATAAAATGCAGGCATGTTTTGTTTTGCAGTTGTGAAAATATTATTAATATAATAAATTTTTTAAAAACCCTAAATCTATAGGGTTTCTTTTTTTATGTAATGATTTTTTTAGTATAATCATAGTTGGTATAGATTATGCATTATATATAAGGTGCAAAAATTATAATATTCTAAAGGGGGAAATATTTTTAATGGAACTATTTAAAGAAATGGAAAAGCACGGCCATGAACAGGTTATGTTTTTACAGGACAAAAAAGTTGGTTTAAAAGCAGTAATAGCTATTCATAATACTGTTTTGGGACCAAGCCTCGGTGGTTGTAGAATGTGGGACTATGAAAAAGAAGAGGAAATGATTATTGATGCCCTCCGTTTATCAAAGGGTATGACCTATAAGTCTGGAATATCTGATGTAGACTATGGTGGCGCAAAAAGCGTTATTTGGGGAGATCCTAACAAAGATAAAACTGAAGGTCTCTTTAGAGCATTGGGTAAGTTTATTAACACCTTAAACGGACGCTATTCTACAGGTACTGATGTGGGAACTACTTATGATGATTTTGTTATCTTGAGAAAAGAAACTCCCTATGTAGGTGCACTTCCAAAAGAATTTGGTGGTAGTGGTGATTCATCAATCGCGACTGCTTATGGTGTTTTCCACGGAATAAAAGCAAGTTGTAAACATAAGTATGGATCTGCTGACCTTGACGGCTTAACAGTTGCTGTACAAGGATTAGGAAAAGTTGGATCTAAATTAACAAAGCGTCTAATTGATGCCGGTTGTGAAGTTATTGCAACTGATATAAGTGAACAATATATAACTGATGGAAAAGAACTCGGTGCTAAAATTGTTGAACCAGATGAAATTTATGATGTTGACTGTGATATCTTCTCTCCAAATGCTTTAGGAGCTGTAATCAATGAAGATACTATCGATAGATTAAAGTGTGATATTGTAGCAGGTGCAGCAAATAACGTACTGGAAACTCATGAATATGCTGATCTTTTACAGGAAAAAGGTATCCTTTATGCTCCTGACTATGTAATCAATGCTGGAGGTTTAATCCAGGTTGCAGATGAACTTGGTGTTGGAGGATATAGTGAAGAAAGAACAATGAAAAAATGTGAAGGTATTTATGATAAACTACTCCAGATCTATAAAGTTGCAGATCAAAAAAGTATTACAACTGTTGATGCAGCTGATCATATGGTTGAAGAAAGAATCGAGATGATGAAAGCAATTCATAATATAAGGGGGTAAATAAGATTGTTAGAAAATATTAATCAACTAATTGAACAAGCAAAAAAGAATAAACCCCTAAAACTGGCTGTTGTTGCAGCTGAAGATCAAGTTGTTGTAAACAGTATTAAAAAGGCGACAAATTTAGGTATTGTAACACCAATCTTAATTGGGGATAAAGTAAAAATTGAAAAAAATGTTAAAGAAAAAGATCTAACAGGTCAAGTGGAAATCATTGGAACTGAGTCTAAAAAGGATTCTGCTCAAACTGCAATGCAGTTGATAAAAGATGGTCAGGCTCATTACCCAATGAAAGGACATATTAATACAAGTATTATCTTAAAAGCACTTTTAGATAAGAAATACGGGCTTAGAGGAGATAATATTTTAAGTTTAGTAACTTTAATTTATCTAAAAGAAGAAAAACGTTTTGTGATTTTAACTGATGGTGGTATGAATATAGCACCCAATTTAGAAGATAAGATTGATCTAATTAATAATGCAGCTCAGATGGCACATGCAGTTGGAATTAAAAAACCCAAAACAGCTGTTTTAGCTGCAGTTGAAGCTGTTAATCCAGCAATGGAAGCTACTTTAGATGCGGCCGCTTTATCGAAGATGAGTGACCGGGGACAGTTAGGTGATGTGATTGTAGATGGACCACTTGCCTTTGATAATGCCATTAGTAAAGAAGCTGCTGAACATAAAGGAATTAATAGTCCGGTTGCAGGAAATGCAGACATTCTATTAGTACCTGATATTGAAGCAGGTAATATATTATATAAATCACTTGTATTTTATGGTAAACAGCCTTCTGCAAGTGTAGTTGTGGGAGCAAAAGTACCACTTGTAATAACATCAAGAGCTGATAGCTCACATACAAAATTAAACTCAATTGCTCTTGGTAAGGTAATGACTGAAAATAATAATATTTAGGGAGGAAGATAATAAATGAAAGATTTATTTAATAGATTAGAACTTGATGATTATGAACAGGTTGTATTTAACTATGATGAGGTTTCTGGATTAAAAGCAATAATTGCAATTCATGATACAACATTAGGTCCAGCTTTAGGTGGAACAAGAATTTGGGATTATGAAACTGAAGAAGAAGCTTTAAATGATGTACTTAGATTAGCTAAAGGTATGACATATAAGTCTGCAGCAGCAGGTTTAAACTTAGGTGGAGGAAAAGCGGTAATTATTGGTGATCCAGAAGAAATAAAGAGTGAAGAGCTTTGGAGAGCATATGGACGTTTCATTCAAAGTTTAAACGGACGCTATATAACTGCTGAAGATGTAAATACATCTGTTGATGATATGCATATTGTTGCTGAAGAAACCGGGTTTGTAACAGGTCTTCCTAGTACAAGTGGTGACCCTTCGCCGGTAACTGCATTAGGTGTTTTCCACGGGATTTTAGCTGCTGCTGATGAAGTTTACGGTACATCTAACTTACACGGCAAAGTAGTTGCTGTACAGGGTGTAGGACATGTTGGATACCATGTAGTTAAACATTTAAAAAATGCAGGCGCAGATGTTGTTGTTACTGATATCAAAAAAGAAAATATTGAAAAAGTTGTAGAGGACTTTGGAGTTAAAGTAGTAGAACCTGGTAAAATATACAGTGTAGACTGTGATATCTTTGCTCCCTGTGCATTAGGTGCAGTAATCAATGATGATACTATTCCACAGCTTAAATGTGATATTGTAGCTGGAGCTGCAAACAATGTATTAGAAGAAGAAAGGCACGGTGATGCTTTAGAAGAACTAGGTATCGTATATGCACCTGATTATGTAATTAATGCAGGTGGAGTTATCAATGTATATGATGAATTAATCGGTTATGATAGGGAACGTGCTTTAAGAAGAGCAAAAAATATCTATAACAACATTAAAAAGGTTTTTAAAATTAGTAAAAGGGATAACATTCCAACTTACAAAGCAGCTGATATTATGGCAGAAGAAAGAATTAATAATATTGGTGATGTAAGAAGAAATTACATCCCTAAATAGGAGTGTCACTATGGAAAAATTAATTCTTACGATCAATCCTGGTTCAACGACGACAAAACTAGGGCTGTATAATAAGACAACAGAGATTAAAAAAATGAATATTGAACACGATATAGAAGACTTAAAGAAATTTAAAAATATTAGTGACCAACTAGATTTCAGATATGAATATATTATAGATTTTCTAAAAGAAGAAAATATAGAAATATCTAAGTTTTCTGCTGTAGTTGGCCGTGGTGGGCTGCTTAGGCCAATTGATGGTGGAACTTATGAAGTTAATGAAAAAATGAAAAAAGATTTAAAAGAAGCAAAAATAGGGGAACATGCTAGTAATCTGGGAGGGCTGCTAGCAGATCTCCTCGCCCAGAAAGCAAACTGCCCAGCATATATTGTAGATCCAGTTGTTGTAGATGAAATGCAGGAAATAGCAAAAATATCTGGTATACCTGAATTAGAAAGAAAAAGTATCTTACATGCTTTAAACCAAAAAGCCGTTGCCAGAAAGTATGCTGAAATTGTTAACAAGGATTATGAGAAAGTCAATTTAATTGTTGCCCATTTAGGTGGCGGAATTTCAGTTGGAGCACATAAAAAAGGTAAAATAATTGATGTAAATAATGCATTAAGTGGTGATGGACCGTTTAGTCCTAACCGAAGTGGTGGTGTACCAAGTGTTGGGCTTTTAGACTTATGTTATTCTGGGGACTATAGTAAAGAAGAACTAAAAGCAAAATTGATTGGTAAAGGTGGAGTAGTTGCCTACCTGGATACCAGTAATATGATTGAAGTAGAAAACAGAATTGACAAAGGTGATGAAAAGGCTAAACGAATCTTTGAAGCAATGGCCTATCAAGTTGCTAAGGAAATAGGAGGTATGTCTGCTGTTTTAAGTGGTGACTGTGAAGCGATCATTCTGACCGGAGGAATTGCTTATTCGGACCGTTTTGTTCACTTAATTGAAAACAGGGTAAGACATATTGCTCCTGTTAAAATATTTGCTGGTGAAGAAGAATTAGAGGCATTGGCTGCCGGCGCTTATCGTGTATTGGCTGGATTAGAGAAAGCCAAGAAATACTAAGGGGGTGTCTGGATGGTAAAAGATAAAAATGTTGTATTTGATATAGAAAGATGTAAGGGATGTGAACTGTGTACTGTAGTATGTCCGGTAAGTATAATTGATATGTCAGATGAAATTAACAGTCATGGATACCATTATGCCAAAGTGGATGAACAAGACAAATGCATAAGTTGTGCAATGTGTGCAACCATGTGTCCTGACGTTGTAATTAAGGTATATAAAAAAGAATAAAAAGGGGGATTGAAAATATATGGGTGAAAAAGTTTTGATGAAGGGGAATGAAGCGATAGCCGAAGCAGCAATCAGAGCAGGCTGTAGATACTTTTTTGGTTATCCAATTACCCCTCAAAGTGAACTACCCGCTTATTTAGCTAGAAAGTTTCCAGAAGTAGGTGGAGTATTTCTACAGGCAGAAAGTGAAGTGGCAGCCAGTAATATGATTTATGGTGCTGCAGGAGCTGGGGCAAGGGTATTAACCTCTTCTTCTAGTCCTGGTATAAGTTTGAAAGCAGAAGGGATTTCTTACATAGCAGGGGCTGAACTACCTGCTGTAATTATTAATATAATGAGAGGTGGACCGGGTTTAGGTTCGATTCAACCTTCTCAGGCCGACTATTTTCAAGCTACAAAAGGTATGGCACATGGTGACTTTAGACTATTTGTTTTAGCACCAAGTTCTGTTCAAGAAGCAATAGATTTAACCATGCTTGCCTTTGAAGTTGCTGATAAATATAGGAATCCGTCACTGATTGTTGGTGATGGTATCATCGGCCAGATGATGGAACCGGTTGAATTTCCAGAACCTGTTGATCCTGATAAATTACCTAAAAAAGAATGGGCTACTGATGGAGCAAAAGGAAGAAAGCCCAATATCATAAACTCACTTGCCTTAGAACCTGAAGATCTAGAAAATCATAATCTGAAGTTAAAGGCAAAGTATGACAAAATGAAAGAAGAAGAAGTAAGGTATGAAGAGATTCAAACTGAAGATGCAGATACAATTATCGTTGCTTATGGTACAACAGCAAGAATTGCATCAAGTGCAATTGAACAAGCTCGCAAGAAAGGATATAAGGTTGGATTAATTAGACCAATTACACTTTTCCCTTTCCCATCTGAAGCAATAAATAAAGCTGCAGATAAAGCAGATAACTTCTTAGCAGTTGAAATGAGCACTGGACAGATGGTTGAAGATGTTAGACTTGCTGTAAATGGTAAAAAGCCTGTTCATTTTTACGGCAGAACAGGTGGAGTAGTACCTTCACCCGAAGATATTGTAAAAGAGATTGAAAAAATAGTCGGGGGTGAAAGATAATGAAAGAAGTAGCTGGATATCCAGAAAGTTTAACTGAAAAGAAGTTTCACTACTGTCCGGGGTGTACACATGGAATAATTCATCGTATAGTAGCTGAAGTTATCGATGAATTGGGTATTAGGGAAGAAACGATTGGAGTAGCTCCTGTAGGCTGTTCTGTACTAGCATATGAATACTTTAATTTAGATATGCATGAAGCTTCTCACGGTAGAGCACCTGCTGTAGCAACAGGTATTAAAAGAGTTCATCCCGATAAGTTTGTATTTACTTACCAGGGAGATGGAGACTTAGCTTCAATTGGTACTGCAGAGATTGTTCATGCGGCAAACAGAGGTGAATTAATAAGTACAGTATTTGTTAATAATGCTATTTACGGTATGACCGGAGGACAGATGGCACCGACCTCTTTAATCGACCAAAAAACAACTACTTCTCCATTTGGACGTAATGCCAAAGAGGCAGGACATCCAATTAGAATGTCAGAAATGCTAACAGAATTAACCGGTTCTGCATATATAGCAAGGGTATCGGTTCATGATCCCAAACATATAAGACAGGCTAAAAAAGCAATTAAAAAAGCATTCCAAATCCAATTAGATGGAAAAGGATTTGCAATGGTTGAAGTTTTATCTACCTGTCCCACAAACTGGGGTATGAAACCTTTAGATGCTCTTGAATGGTTAAAAGAAAACATGATGGAAGTTTATCCTCTCGGAGAACTTAAAACACCTGAGGGGGTGGAGTAGAAATGAAAGAAGAAATCATTTTAGCAGGATTCGGCGGCCAGGGAATTATGTTGATGGGTAAACTTATCTCATATGCAGGAATGAAAGAAGATAAAGAAGTATCCTGGATGCCTTCTTATGGCCCGGAAATGAGGGGTGGTACTGCAAACTGTACAGTAATTGTATCAGATAAAAAAATACCATCTCCGATGTCTTCAAATCCAGATACTATAATCGTGATGAACTTACCATCACTTGATAAGTTTCTACCTAAGGTTAAAAGCGGTGGAACCGTATTATTAAACAGTTCATTAATTGAAAAAGAAGTTACAAGAGATGATGTTAAAGTAATTAAAGTGGCTGCAAATGAAATAGCTAATGAACTTGGTAATGCCAAAGTAGCTAATATGGTTATGCTTGGTTCATATTTATCTGAAAAAGATATAATTAAACAAGAGACCGTTAAAAAGTCATTAGAAAGTGTTTTATCAGCAAGAAATCAAGAATTAATTGATATAAATATTGAAGCATTAGAACGCGGCAGAGAGTTCAAATAATGAATTA
>JBNJDV010000011.1:0-29444 GCA_051745185.1 Bacillota bacterium | reverse complement strand
TCTACCCTTTGAGCAAAATATCTTAAAGCCTGATAAATAGCCATCTTAGAAGGTATCTTGTTTTCAGTTTTATCCATTTGATATAATTTTAATGCAGAATATAAACTAGTAAAATAGTGTGGGTCCCAATTAGGATTATAGTAGTTTGTATAAAGTCTAAACATCCAATCTACTGCCTTATAATAATCTTTTTCTAAAATATTTAAATATAGTGGTAATTTATCTTTTAAATTTTTAAGAGAAAAGGTGTTTTCAAAGTCTTCAAATGAATCAAAACTATTTTCTGTTTTTCCCATCTTTTCTATCATTTCTTTTTGCTTATCATCAACTTCTTTGTCTCCTAGCCAATCTAAGAAGTTATGATAGGGAATATATACACCATTCTCTTCATCTTTTTCCCATAATAAATAGATAGCTAATGTTATCATATGATGTAAATTAATTATTCCTTCGCCAGAAGCACATATTTCAGTTAACTTGGAAACGTCTTCAAAATGATTGGTATCAAACTGAACATGTACATCATTCCTATAATTAAATCTTGATAAATACATAATATAACTAAATAATGAATTAGTATCGTGATGAGAGTTTTCTACCACCAAGTCCCTTATAACAGGATAAAAGCAGGTGAAACTATGCCCTAAAGTATTTGGTAAAGATTCTGTACCTAAAACAAGTAAGTTGTTCTTTAACATCTCAGGCTCATATTTTAAAAGACCCAGACTATAATAATATGCATTGTGTACATTGCCTTTATCAATCTCTTCAATCATCTTTTTTAAGGTCGTTTGATCAGCATATTCTTCTTTATAACCTATCCGATCTGCTTTAACTTTAATAAAACGTCTTTCTGTCATATTTAATGCAAGGAGTTTTATCAATTCTTTTTCTGTAATAAAAGAAAAATAATTTTTTATAGAAAGTTCTCTTAAAAATAAAGACATTTTTATAAAATGAAAATTCCCATAGGTTAAATTTGCTTCTGTCAACATTATAGGAGCCATTTCATTTACGAAGTCAGTAAGATTAATATCTATATTCTCCAGATTTGCTATTAACTTTTTAATACTTTCTTGATTATTATCTACAATCGCTTCTCCCAATTTAGAATACACTGTAATACCCCTTTCTTTTATATGCCTATATCTCTTCTATAACTTTATTATACCAAAATAATCTTGAAAAATATACTTATGGTAATATATTTGACTGAATAAATCATAATAAAAGGATATAATAAACTAAAATATTCTAGTATAAATAAATAACTCCTAAGGAGGTTAAGTAAGATGAGTGAATATAATATAGTGAAAAGTAAAGAAAAAGGTGAAGGTCAAGGTGCAAAGGTAAAACGTTTGTTCCCTAGTAGAAATTATCCAGCACATTTTGATCCATTTGTCCTATTAGATGAATTTTTTGTAGAAAGCCCAGCTAGTTTTCCAGACCATGAACATCGCGGTTTTGAAGCAGTAACTTATATGTTGGAAGGTTCTTTTGTCCACAGTGATAACTTAGGAAATA
The DNA here is from genome assembly GCA_051745185.1 of Bacillota bacterium. Taxonomy (GTDB): domain Bacteria; phylum Bacillota; class Halanaerobiia; order Halanaerobiales; family M55B127; genus M55B127. The sequence goes on along the minus strand of JBNJDV010000011.1, from coordinate 27,920 downwards.
ATAGTGAAGTTAAAGCTGGTGGTTTACAAACCTTTAATGCTGGAAAAAGTTTAGTTCATTCAGAAAAACCCGGTGAAACTGGTTTTAGTCATGGTATTCAGTTATGGGTTAACTTACCTAAAGCTAAGAAAAAATCTGCTCCAAGTTATCAATCAATTAAACAAACAAAAGTAATTAAAGATGAAAAAGGTATTAAGATTAGAAAAGTATTAGGTGATGATATTTCTGTTAAACTCAACACAGAAGTAGACTACTACGATATCCAGTTAAATAATAATGCATCTATCCAACAGTATATAAATAACACTCATAACGGAATACTTTATGTAGTTAAAGGTGATTTATCAATTAGTAATTTAAATGAAAGTATTTCTTCTGGTACTGCTTTACTCTTTGAAGATTTAGACCAGCTAGAAATAAAAGCTGAAAATGAAGCAAGATTGGTCTTGATTACCGGAAAACCATTAAATCAAGAAATTAAAATAAGAGGTTCGTTTGTCGAATAAATATTCCATTTAAAATTTAAATTTAAATTTATTAAAGGGGCTTATAAAAGTCTCTTTATTTTTTTGTCCATTAATATTATAATTAATCTATAAAATCATTGTTTATTATCGGTCATAATGGTTATATTATACCTGTTTTTATGTTATAATTTAATTTGCGGCATTTATAATAAGGAGGAGATGCAAATGGTTGAAGACAACAACATTAAACAAGATATACTACAGTACATAAAAAATGATAAAGATGTTCATGAAGAATGGGTAGAAGATAATTTTCCTATAGATATTGCAGAAACTCTATCAACCATTGAGGACGAACAAATCAGAGATTTCACTGAACTTTTAAGTAATGAAGATCTTGCTGAAATTATAGAACAATCTGATGAAGAACTACAGATTCAAATATTAAAAACCAAAACAATTGATCAAATTACAGAAATATTTTCATATATGGCCAAAGATAACGTTGCTGATATTTTAGGTAATCTTCCAATTAAATTAGGTAAAGAACTATTAAAACAGATGCGGCAAGATGAAGCTAATACAATTAAAAAACTCCTCGGTTATGATATAGAATCTGCCGGTGGTCTAATGACAACTGAGTATATAGTATTAAAAAAGGATATGTCAATTGGTGAAGCATTAGATAAAATAAAAGAAATAGGTCCTAAAACAGAAATTATTGATACAATTTTTATAATGGATACAAATAAAAAACTAATTGGTGCAGTTGATCTTAGAGACATTCTCAATAATGATTATGAAATGAGACTAGAAGAAATTATGGATGATAATATTATATCCGTAACTCCTGAAACTGACCAGGAAATTGTTGCACAACAGGTGGCAAAATATAATCTGTCAGTTATACCTGTCGTAAATAAAAATAATAATTTATTAGGTATTATTACTGTAGATGATATTATAGATGTTATTGAAGCAGAAAATACAGAAGACATGTTTAAGATGGTTGGTATTGATGAAGAAGAAAGTATTAACAGCCCGATCTGGAAATCAATAAAAAGGAGGCTGCCCTGGCTTTATATAAACCTAGGAACTGCTTTTTTAGCCGCTTTAACAGTCGGATTATTTGAAGATGTTATCTCACAGGTTGTAGCATTGGCAGCCGCTATGCCTATAGTAGCTGGAATGGGTGGAAATGCTGGTACTCAAACCTTATCAATTGTAATACGCGGTATTGCATTAGGTGAAGTTGAAGATAAAAATAAATGGAAACTACTATTAAAAGAAAGCACCTTAGGAGTTGTACATGGAATAGCAATTGGTATTATGACAGGTTTAATTTTATACCTTCTTTATGGTAACCCGTATTTAGGTCTAATAATCTTTGCTTCTATGATTATTAACCTTTTGTTAGCCGGCCTGTTCGGATTTTTAATACCAATTGGCCTGCAGGCAATCGGGGTTGACCCTGCATTGGCATCTGCAATATTTTTAACAACTGCTACAGATGTGTTTGGTTTCTTTGCATTCTTAGGACTAGCTAAAATATTTATCCATCTACTTTAAATACTAATAGTTATGCAATATATTATTCAGTTTTATTAATTTGTATTCCCATTAATTTCATACCTTTATCAGTTTTTAATGATAATTCAGCGGGCTCTGTGATCATACATTGTCCGCTTTTAATATTTTTTGTCTCTCCATTAACTGTCACAAAACCTTCCCCATCTAAAACATAAAACATTACATAAGTATCCATCTCACATTTTGGCATTTCTCCCTGAGCAGGTAATTTAATTAATCTTGATTTAAACTCTTTTGACTTATAGAAAACATTCTTTTGTCTCTGTTCATAAGGATGCACTTCCATCTTATTTAAATCAAATAATTTCATTAGTTATACCTCCTTTCATTTTAAGCCTTAACTTCACTTTTTTCTACTAATAATTCTATGACATAACCAATTATGATAATTGATATCAAAGTAAATATAAATCTAATAATTGCAAATTTAATACCTAAAAACTTTATTTCAACACTAATCTGAGGTATTTTTAATGAAGCCCAAACACCTAAAAATATCATTACATTACTAATCCTTGCTTTTTTTCTTAACAGTTCAGCCGCAATAGGAAATGCTATATACAAAGGTCCAGTAGGTAATGTGCCTAAAAATATTGAAATTAATATACCTTTCGGGCCAGAATTCTTTCCCAAATATTTATTAATTAATGATTTGGGCACCCAAACATCAGCAAGACCCATTAAAATTAATACTGCTGGAAAGATAGTAATCATTTCAATACCATATCTTTGTGAAATATCCAATGCTGATAATATTTGTCCTGGGAAGATAATATATAAAAGAGATAAAATAACTGATATAACCATAATATATTTAATCGAATTTATTATTCCTTTTTTAATATTTTCTTTAACTTTTGATTTTTCATTATTATTTTTCACATTAACACCCCAATTATAAGTGAAATAACGATTGCAAAAATAAAGGCAAATACATTTCTTAATACAGTTATTTTTTTACCTAATTCTTTTAATTCCACTGGTAGTGTTACAAATCCAACCATTGTTAATGTAGTAATAAATGCTGCAACAGGTGTATAAGATGCTCCAGCTTCTATTAAAGATCCAGCCAGTGGTAGTGCTACTAAACTTGGAATCATAGTAATTGCACCAAAAATTGATGCAAGAACAATTTGAAGTATACTTTCATTTGAACCCAGATAATTTCTAATCATCTCTGGTGGTATAAAACCAAAGATAAGACCGATTAAGACGATGATAACTAACATCATAGGTAAAAGATTAACTGCTTTTACTAATGCCATAATTAAAGCCTTTTTAGCTTTTTCTTTGTTTTTAAAAATAGTAAAAACTAATAATGATATTGTAATTGCATTAATTATAATCGCTATCATTATTTCACTTCCTTAACATACTTAAAAATTTCTAACTTAATTTCATTTAACTTTTCTTTTAAAGAATATGAAAAATTACTGTTTTTCCATTTAGAAATTGTAATTCTAATACTTCCCATAAATACAGATGCAAAAACCTCTGGATTAATTTCTTTTTTTATATTATTCTCTTTTTGTCCTTTAATTATTAACTTTTTTATTTCTCTTTCTCGTTGTTTTTGATGTTTAATAAATTTCTCTTTAATATCTTCATATTCTCTAAAGATATCTTCCTGAAAACTAATTATTGCTAGATAAGGATTTTTTTCAAATCTTTCTATTTGTTGATCTATGAAACTCTCAAATATTTCAAGTGAATCTTTTTTAGAATTTAACTCAAATTCACATTCATTTGAAAAAACTGTATCTGTTAACTTATCTATTATTTCCTTTTTGTTTTTAAAATGTCTATATATAGCTGCTTCTGATATACCTATTCTTTCAGCTATATTTCTAACCGTTAAGTTATAAAATCCTTTTTCATATATTATTTTTTGAGCGATATTTAATACTTCTTCTCTTCGTTCTAAAGAACTTTTTCTAGTTTTTTTCATTTACAACACCTACTTATGTTAGTTTGCGTTAACTTATTTATATATTAACACAATGTACTTTTTTTAGCAAATAAAAACCTGAACCATGAAGTTCAGGGAGATTTATAAAGTATTAAATTTTTACTATATTTAATAATTACAGTTACTCATCATCATATCAAATCCCAAATCGTTTAAACTTATTTTCTCACCTTTATTTTTTATAATAAAATTATTCTTCCAGTTTTGTTGAAAAGCTTCATCTAGAATTGAAAGGTCTCCTTCAATAATTTTGTGACCTAGATCAAACTCGTCTGCAATCCTCTTTGTTTTGGGTATTATTTTTTCTATATCATAAGCTTTTGTATTTATTACTCTTATCAGTTTATAGTTTTTAAACATCCTTTTCATAAGCTTTTTTGAACGTTCTTTACCAAATTTATCAATACAGTACTTATATTCACTCCAAATATTATATTCATTTTCTAAATAACCTCTTGTGAAGTAATAAGCAGCAGCCTTTTTTTGAAGTTTTTCTTTAGGTTTTACTCCTCCAAGAAATAATGAAATACAGTCATCAACTGCTGGAAAAATTATTCTCGAATTATTAGTTTGAATTCCCTCTATTGACCTACCACAGTATCCAAATAATAATAGTATATTATCAGTATCTTTAACTCGGTCAACTGTTACTTGAATCTTTTTATTTAGTTTATCTGGGTAGTTATGCAGACCTGAGTCAACCCAGAATATCTTAGCGTCTATTTTAAGATCAGATTTAACTTTATTAATTTCATCTTTTAATGTATTACAGGCAACAACTTTATATTCCAATTTAAATACACCCTTTTTGCACTATTTACTTCATTATATCATTATTTTGAATATTTAAAAGAAAATGAGGCTACTAATAAAAAGTAACCCCAATTAAAAATACATTAAATTTATTTTAATTATCTGGATATGCAATACCGGATGCAAACACAGCTTGTAATGCAAAAAGTAATGCTGCTACTAAAAATCCCCAGTTGTATCCAAAATTAATTATCACCGGCATGACTATAAATGATAGGCCGACAAAACCCCCGATATTCATAAATGAGGTTAACATTCCTGAGGCTCCGCCAACATGCTGCTCTTGGACAGGATCTTCTTGATTTCTTGGTAAAAAGGTAGGTACTTCCATTAGTAATGGGAGCGCTCCACCTGCTAAGTAACCTGCAAGGGCAGTTCCCAACCAAATCACTAATGTGCTATAACCAAATATCCAGGTTAAATACATTACTACAGAAAAAGAAATCGGTAATATTATAATAAATAGTTTTCTTTTTTTTAATTTGTTTGCAAAATACGGTAAGGTTAATGATCCTAAAATTCCCAAATAAGTTATTAGTGAAGTAATCTGTCCACCTTTTGACATCGGAATTCCATAAGCTTTATTTAATCCTCCAGGTAAAGCTCCCTGAAAAGAAACCATACCTGCTAAAGCAGTCATTACAGCTAATGAAGCAAGCCAGGCACTTTTGCTTTTAACAGCAGTTTGTAGCCCTTCTAATATTGTTATTGGTGGAAGTTTTTTACCAGGAGGTGTGTTTTTTACAATAATGAAAAATAATATTCCTGAAATGATAATTATAGTACCCAAAATATAATTTCCTAGCTGCCAACTCGGTAAAAATGGAGCAATAACTAAACCGGTTGATAAACCTCCCATTAATCCTGTATTATATATACCAGTTGCAAGGCCAGTTTCTTCAGAGGGAAACCAAACACTAACAATTTTAGGAAGGTTGGGCATAATTAAGCCCATTCCTACTCCTACTAACATCATTGGAAGTAGTAAAGATAAGTAGCTACCTGTACCAGCACGTAATATAATTCCAACACCAGCTATTAAACTACCTAAGGAAGCTGTCTTTTTAATACCAATATTATCTGCTAACATACCTCCAAGCAGTGATAATAGTCCCGCGACAAGAAAAGGAATAGTTAATGCAGTAGAATATTGGGATGAACTTATATTATATATATCTAATAACTCATGTTCTAATGTCGGCATGATATACCAGGCCATTGCAATTACAAAAAAAGAAAACCAGGCCATTGCCAAAACTACCCATCTAAAAGAATGTACATTACTATCATGATTATCCATTTATACTAACACCCCTAAATGAAATATTAATACTGTGAAAATGGGCTTACATTTATAAGTGTAAGCCCATTTAATAAATTTAATATTTACCGTACTTATGTCCGGCTTTTATTAATGCTCTGATATTTTCTTCTTCCGCATCATCAATAACTGCACCTGTAGTTAACATATAACCACCATCACCAGCGACATTTTCAATTAATTCTTTAACATAGTTATCAATTTTTTCTGGAGTACTTGTTTTCATCATTGAACCCGGTACATTTCCTCCAAATGCAGCTTTGTTACTTAAGTTTTCTTTTACTTTTACCATATCTGTTTTATCAAAAAACCAGTATATTTTACCTTTTGGAAGTTCTTCATCTTTTAAGAAGTCTAATCTATTATTATATGCTCCCTCTACAAACAGACAGGGTACAAATCCTTCATTTACTAGACCTAAGATTAATTTTTTAAGTGTCGGCCAATAAAATTCTGCATACTGATCTCGGGACATAAATGTATCTGCCCCCTTATGTAAAGGTATAAATACAAATGGATTGTTATTATTTGTAGCACTACCTATACCCATATCAATTGCTAATGGTAATATTGTCTCCATAGCTTCTTTGATTTTCTCAGGTCTTCTGTAAAGATCTAGCATTATATTTTTTGTTCCGCGCAGTGTATCACCCAAAGTATCAAACGGTGCTTTAGTAAATCCACCAATATTAGCCGGTAAACCATGTACAGCAGTATTTTCGCCATCTATTGCCCCTACTGCCTGTATCCATTCCATTGTTTTATTTCCTGCTTCCATTAGTGTTTTTAAAGATTCCTGTACATCTGGCATTCCAAATGGAATTAAGCTTGGACCAATAAAGGGAAGTTCAACCATATCAGTTAAATTTGATAGTTTCTTCCACGGCTCTAATGCATCAAAAGTTCTTGGTAGATATTTTTTCATAAAAAATCCTGTAGGATCTTTAATTAAATCATCATATTCATCAGCTTTCATATACTCTTTTTCAACACATTGATAAGGAGTATTAGCTTTGGTACCATTACCAGGCCATCTATAAAGTTTAAACCCAAGTGTTTCAAAGACTGGTCCAGAACCAATTAAAGCTGCTGTTGTTAAACTGTCAAAATCGAAGTCATTATTGAATTTCTTCCAGGCTTTAGCCAATTTATCATAATCATACATGGCTTCTTCAGCTGTTATACCAGCATATTGAGCTGGATAAAATCCCATGTTTGGTACAATTGGTACTCTATCAGGTTTTTTTAATTCTACAACATCTTTTAATCTTTTTATCCTTTTTTTGTATTTTTCTTCAGCTTCTTTACTTGCAAATTCCAGGTCTGGATTCATAAAACTTTCAAATCTTTTATTATACTTTTGTTCAGGAGTTAACTTATCCCAACCATTAGTTAAAGTCACACCGATCACACTCCTATAAAGTTTTTAGCCAGTTTAACAGCTTTAACAGCATCTTCTGCCCAACCATCAGCACCTGTGTATTCATATATTTCGTCATTGATTGGAGCTCCACCGATCATGATTTTAACTTTATCTCTAAGTCCAGCTTCTTTAATTGCTTTAACTGTTTTTTCCATTGAATCAAAAGCAACTGTTAAAAGACAGCTCATACCTACTATATCAGGATTATGTTTGTTAATTGCATCAATAAACTGTGTTGGAGAAACATCTTCACCTAGATCGATTACTTTAAACCCATTTACATCTAGATTAAAATTGACTATTCCCTTCCCTATATCATGTATATCTCCTTCTACAGTACCCATTACTACAGTACCTATTTTATCATCATCTGATTCACCTTGAAATTCATCTTTTGTCATTTCTGTAATTTGGGTCATTATTTCTGCAGCCATTAATAACTGAGGTACAAAATACTCGCCTTCTTCAAATCTTTCTCCGACTTTTTCCATCGCATGTTTGCATTCTTCCATAATATCCATTACAGGAACATTGTCTTTCATCATCTGTTCAACAGTTGCAATCGCCTCATCTTCTCTCATCTCTACAATACTGTTAATAAGTTTATCAGACATTAAATAATATTCCCCCTTTTTTATGGTTTTATACAATAAAAATGTACTAAGTTAAAGGTTCACCCCCTTAAGTAAGATATTAATTAAAGATTTTTAATTTTCTAAATATTTATAATATAATAATGCTTATCTAGAACATTATTTAACTTATTTATCCAATAACTTCCTAATCAAATCAACTGCTTCATCAGCACAGGTATTATAATAGTCTGCACCTGTATACTCTTTAATAATATCATTGACAGGATAACCACCGATTATTATTGTGACATCATCTCTTAAATTAGCTTCCTTTAATAGTTCAATAACTTTCTTTATTGAACCTATTGAATATGTAATTAATACAGAGATACCTAATAGTTTTGCCTTAGTCTTATTTATCTGTTCAACAAACTCTTCTGGATTAACATCTACACCTAAATCTAGTACATTAATACCTACTGATCTTAATAAATATATTACAATATTTTTACCGAGGTCATGAATATCTCCCTCAATTGTTCCCATAACAATATCTACCTGGTTTTCATCATCATTACTGTTATCTGGGAAATATGGTTCAATTATTTCCATAATTTCTTTTAAAATCTCTTCAGACATAATTAAATCAGATAAGAAATACTCCTGATTGCTATATCTTTTACCAACTATTTCAACTCCCCTTTTACAGTTCTCTACAATTTCTAAAGGAGTAGCTCCATTATTAACCATATCTTTAACCAGTTTTAAAGCCTTATCTTCATTAAGTTCTGCAACTGCATGAATTAATTTTTTATTCATATCTATTCTCCTAACAAATTTTTATTATCTTTTGACCAACCAGAATAACTTGTGAATTTAAATTTATCTCCGCGACAGATTGACTTCCCCCAGCCAATAGCATTATCCGCTGAGTCATACAGGAACTGTTCGATCACAAATACTGGAGCATCTTTTTTTATATTCAAAAGTTCAGCATGTTTGTTATTTGCCTTTGAAACATTCAATATTTTTTTGCTCATAATAGGGAAACTATCTCCATGAGCCATTGCTATATTTGATAAAGAAGGATCTTGTATTTCATTTTCCAAAATTGGTTTATGTTTACTATATACAATAAATTTACTTTCATAAATTAAAGGTTCATTATTAGCCGATATGATAGAACTAAAGTCAAGACACTTTCTTCCTTTATTTATATTTAGCTTCAATGCAAGGTCTTTATCGGCACGTATTATCTTTACATTAAGTAGTTTTGTTTTAGGATTTAATCCTCGATTTTTTAATTCTTCTTTAAAGTTTTTTAATTCAAAAGCAGTATTATCAAGCTTCGGTTTTGCAACAAAGGTTCCTTTTCCTTTTTCAGAATAAACCATATTGGCATCTATTAACTCCGCCAAAGCCTTTCTTACTGTCATCCTACTAATATTAAACATGTCAGCAATTTTATTTTCCGGAGGAAGTTTTTCTCCAGGTTTTAGTTCGCCTGAATATATTTTCCTCTCAAATAACTTTGCAATCTGATAGTAAATTGGTATTACTGACTTTTTGTCTATATCCTCATTTATTATTTGTTCAAAATTCATATTATCACCTGTCTATACATCTATACTCTTTTATTAAATAATACCATATGATAATAAATTAATCAAATGTAATCTATGTTATATCTTTCACAATAAAAGCTAAATTTTACCCCTCATATTTATGTAATTTAAATAGTTAAATGTACAAGATAATGATTTAAATTTGGATTTAGCAAAACATAAAAATAAGGAAGGAAATAATTTAAAGGTTTTAAACTATAATTGGTTTTAAAAAATAAAGAGAAGTAATATTGTATATTTTATAAATAGTTTATTTATTTTATTATTACAAAAAATATTATCAATAATTAATAAAAAAATAAAAGGTTAATCAATTTGATAGATATTCTTTGGATTTCTTTTACAAGTACTAATATTAAATATCTGTTGGCTTTACTGCTATTTTATCTATTTTGCCTTCTATCATATCAATTAATAATAGTTCATCTTCTAACTTATCTTCGTGATCTATTATCAGTTTAAGGCCTTCAATAACCTGGAAAGCAGCAACAGTAGTAACTACCGGTGAAAATACAGGAGGGGGATTATCAGAGTCTTTATCACCTTGAAAAATATCATTTAATCTCACATTACTTTCAGGTGTTATGGCAAGTATCTGTCCAAACCAACCAGTTACACCACCATGTATAAGAGGAACTTTTTTATCTAAAGATAATTTTTCTAATATAAAGCGGGTTTCAATATTATCAAGTGCATCAAATACTAAATCAATATCACTAGGTATAGTTGTTTTTTCTGAAATTTTAATATTTTTCACTTCTATCTTAGTTTCTAAACTGAAGTTATCCAATCTTTCCTTAAATACATCAACCTTGTTTTTCCCAATATCATTTCTTCCATAAAATATTTGCCGATTCAAATTGGATAGATCAATCGTATCAAAATCATAAGCATAAATCTTATTTATACCGATTCGTTGTAATTGCTGTGCTTGGTTTGTACCCAGTCCACCTGCTCCAGCGATAAGAACATTAAGCTTGGTAATATTACTTAATTCTTCTTTAGAAAACATGTCTATTTGCCGATCAATAAAATCAAGCATATTAATTTCCCCCTAAAGAATAATCTTTTTAATACATAAATTTAATAATATATTTCATTGATTTCATCAATAGTTTTATATTTAAAGTTTTTATAGGCTTGTATTGCTTTTTCTTGTTGTTTCTTTCTTAATTTATTGTAATAATCATAGTTATCTAAAAGCTGATTTACAACTTTTTTATCAATCTTATTTCTTTTTACATTATCTTTTAATATTTTAATTACTTTATCTTTATTATAACCATCTCTATATGGCCTGTTTTCAGTTATAGCAGTAAATATATCAGACACAGCCAAAATTCTAGCCCCTAAACAAATATCATTTTTATCAATATTAAAAGGGTATCCTCTTCCATCTAGTGTCTCATGATGGAATGCAGCCCAATTTTTTAGTTGAGGAATTTCTTTAATATTATTTAGTACATGATACGAATAATAGGTATGGCTTTTCATTAATCCCCATTCTTTTTTAGTCAGTTTTCCTTTTTTATTAATTATACTAAGAGGTACAATCATTTTTCCAATATCATGAAAATATCCAGCAATTTCCATAATCTTTACATCTAAATCAGAAAAACTGAAGTCTTTAGCCAAATTAGAAGATATTGTAGCAATACCTTTTGAATGTGTAGCAGTAAAAGGATTTCTAAAGTCTATAATATGACTAACAATTTCACTTATCTCCATTACTTGATCTATATTAAGATAAATATCCAAATAATTTCTTATATAATCATCTAACATTCTTTCTCTAATCTCTAAATTTGTTATATCAAGCCAGAATGATTCCTGTTTTGATAAAGTATCAAACTTAGATAAAATTTCATCATTTATTTTTTTATCACAGTATTTATGAATTTTATTTTTGATATAGTCAGTTTGTAAAATATTTGTTGTTTTCTCTTTATCTATAAAATATGCGATTATATCTGCAAGATTAAGTATATTACTTAAAAAGTTGTTTTCGTTTTCTTTAAGATTATACCAGTCTTGATGATGATTTTTTAAAACTTGTGCATACCCATCAAAAGGAAAGAAATCTTCAAGTAAAATATGTCCAACATATGCATGTTCTTCATTTTCACGGTCTCTTACCAAATAATCAATATTTTCATCGAAGTATAAGATGCCTATATCATGTATTAAAGAACTAAAAACTAACTTTCTAAGTTCTCTATCAGTTAAATTTAACTCAATTCCTATTCTTAGAGCATTATAAGCAACTAATTTATGGTGTCCTGATATTTCTATACTCATTAAATCTATTGAATCTGCGATCGTTTTTATGACATTATAAAAAGATATTTTCATACTAGTTTTTTTATTCATGTAAATCTCCTTTATTATATATATTACTACAAACATCAGTAAGTCAGTAAACTTTTCCATTAATTAATATATCATCTATAACTTTGTTTTTCCACAAATATCACAGATTATTTATTTTTTAGGTTATGGTTTGTATGAATTTATCAACAAGATCAGGATCAAATTGACTTCCTGCATTAATTTTTAATTCTTCAATAGCTTCATCTTTTGTTTTCTTTTTACTATATACTCTCTCACTAGTCATAACATCATAAGCATCAACAATACTAATTATTCTAGAAAGTAACGGAATATTAGTCCCTTTGAGTTTTTGTGGATAACCTGTCCCATCCCATCTTTCGTGATGTGATAATATTTCTTGAGCAATATGTGAAAACTCTTCAACCTCAGAACATATTCTAAATCCAGTAGCGGGATGACTTCTGATTTTTTCCCATTCTTCTCTATTTAGTTTTTCGGGTTTGTTTAGTATTTCTTCAGGTATTGTTGTCTTTCCAATATCATGTAATACGGCTAATAGAGAAACCCTCTCAAGTTCAGAGCTGCTAAGATTAATTTTTTCTCCTAAATTTATTGCAAGTCTTTTCATTCGTTCTGAATGCTCTTTTGACTCCTGGCTCTTTTGCTGTAATGTGGTAAGAAGCGTATTTACAATATTACTGCTAACACTTTGTTTTTCAAGTAATTTGTCCTTATACATCATATCTTCTGCTTTCTTAAACAAAGTATATACACTTTGTTCTTGATCAGTTTTAACAGAATAACCAAGCGCTAGAGATAAAGGCATTTTTTCATCTTTAGCAACATTAACATATGTCTTTCTATTTTTTATCCTCTTTGCTAACACCTCAACAGTCTCATATGAAGTCTGATTTAATAAAATTACAAATTCATCTCCACCCCAACGAGCAATTATATCTTCTTCTCTAAATGTATTTTTTAATAATTCTGCTGTTTTTAATAAAAACTTATCCCCGATTTTATGTCCATAACTATCATTAACTAATTTAAGTCCATTTAGGTCAATCATAATCATACTTATTGGAAGTTGTCTTTTTACATCTAATCTTTTTATTTCAGTTTCTAAAAATGCTCTGTTATATAAGTCTGTTAGATTATCATGAAAACTTAAATATCTTACCTTTTCCTCCTGTTTTTTGCGGTCTGTAATATCATTATATACTGCATATCCACCGATGAACTCACCTCCCATTTGTACTGGGATTCCTTTTATTATACATTCAATAGGTTCACCGTCTTTTGTATAACGAGTACCTTCGCGTTCAACAGTATTACCTGATAAAAGCTGTGCAGTTAAATTTTTGTTTGCAGAGTTTTCTTTCCCAATGTTTAAAATATCATCCAAATTTTTACCCCTAATACTTTCTAAATTATAACCAAATTTTTCATTGAAAGCCTGGTTGATATCAACAATACAGTGGTTTTTATCTAAAACAACTATAGGATCATCAGAATTTTTATATAATGACTTATACCAACGGTTTTCTCTTCTCATTTTATCTTGTGCAACTTTTCTATCGTTAATATCACTTGAAAGTACAAAAATCCCTTCAGGAACTGGATGTGCTCTCAACTTATACCATCTTTCAGACCCATCAGGAAATGTAAATTTATTTTCTATTTCCTGTGTTTTTCTTTTGTTCATACATTTTTTTAAAACATTAAACATATGAGTTTCTTCAATACCTGGAAAAATTTCTGTCATTTTTTTACCTATCACTTCTTCTCTAGACATATTTATCTGTTTAGTCAAAGCATCATTAATATACAGATACTCCCAATCATAATTTATCACCTGACAGCCTTCGATCATTGTATTAAATAAAATACGGTATCTATTTTCTGATTTTCTTAAAGCCTCTTTTGCTTTATATTTATCAGTAACATCACTAAAAACAAGAATTACACCAAGTATTTTACCCTCTTCGTTTTCAATTGGAGAGGCACTATCTGCAATCTGTCTTTTTGTTCCATCTTGAGCTACTAAAGTTGTATCATTGGCAAGCCCTACTATTTTACCGGTTTTTAATACAATATTGACCGGATTTGTTACAGGTTCTCCTGTCATTGCATTAAATATTTTAAAAACATCGTCTAGATTTTTATTTTTTACTTCATTAAAATCATATCCAGTTAACTCTTCTGCTTTACTGTTCATTCGCTCTATATTACCATCTAAATCTGTTGTTATTACAGCATCGCCAATAGACTGAAGTGTTATGTCTAATCTTTTTTGATTTTTCTTTAATTGATTATTTTTTAATATTAAATTTAGATGAGTTTCGATCAAATTTTTAAATTCCTTTAAAATTTCTTCACTCTTTTTACTGTAAGCATTCTCCTTACTATCTAAAACACATAAAGTTCCAAAAAAAGAACCATCAGGCCATTTAATTGGAAATCCAAGATAAGAAATCATTCCTTTTTTTATATCCGGATTATTTTTCCACTTTTCATCTTTTAAAGCATTAGGAATTAATAGTTTTTCATTGCTATTTATAACCGTTTCACAGTATAACCCTTCTAATTTATCCTTTTCTCCTGCATGATAAGGGTTTTTTTCATTACTACTAGCTCTAAATACTTCTATATAGGGTGGGTCTACTCGCATAATTAAAGCTGCAGGTACATCTAGTAATTCAGCTATTAAGTCAACTGTTTTCTGCCATTTTTGAACAATACCATGTGGAATATTTGTTTTTTTAATTAAAGGATTCTCCATACTCTCTCCTCCTTTTTAAAATTATATTTGCAAAATATTTTTTGATAATAATTACTAATAATATATTATATAAGTTGAATATAATCAAGATATTTCCTTTTTTAAAATAAAAAAAGTCAAGTTCTACCTTGACAGTTTAAAATGGCGGGAACGTGTGGGAATCGAACCCACCAAAGGCCGGTCTGCCGACCTCCCATTGGATTTGAAGTCCAAGATATCCACCATGGATACAGCCGCTCCCGTAAAATTTATATAGTTTTAATTATATATCATTTTGGAAAAGTTGTAAATTATTTAAACAAGATTCTTTTTTCTCCAGTTCTTTTAGTAATCTGTTTTTGATCAAAGTATTCTAACAAAGCTAATGTATACTTCCTGCTGCTATCTAATAAGTCTCTGTATTCACCTAAAGTTATTGAATTGTTATCTTCTAGATAGTTAATTAATAACTTTTTAGCCTCATTAACTGCTGAAGTTAAAAAGAAAAGATCTTCTTTTAGGTGTATTATATCATCTTGGTCAACTAGGTAGTTAAATACTTCTTTTCTTTTATCATCATTATCTGTTATTTCTTCTAAACTCGGAGGCATAAACTTACTGTCTTTTAATTTAGTTAATATCTCATCTCTTATAAGTTTTTCTTTTTCATTTAATACTATTTGTCGATTATATTTTTTTATATAGGAATTAACTATCTTAATTAATTTTTGATCTCCTAATAGTTCTAAAAAATTGTTAAATTCAAGATTATCTAAATCGATTGTTAATCTAGTTCTTAATTCTTCTTTAGAAATACCTATTTTTAATTTATTATTTTCATGAAATTTATTTAAGTTTTCTATTACTTCATCTTTTAGTTTATTAAAATTAGACTTATGAATTAAAGTTTTTATACTTCCTTGGTTTAAAAATATTACTTTTTTATCTTCTTTTAATTTATCCAATATATTTTTAATATTTTCTTTTTTTAAACTGCTTTTTTTAACAAGATATTCAATACTTACTGTAGTTTTATATTGTAATTCAGTCAGATACTCAACCCTATCTATTGTATTTATAGATTCTAATCTTTTTAACACTTCAATATTTTTTCCATTAAAACGTTTTTTTCGATGTGGATGTGTTTCCAATATATTTCCCCCACCGATTGTTGTCATTGGTGAGTATCTTCTTATTACATAGTTTTCATTAAAACGAGCAACTGTTTTTTCTTCCAATCTAAACTGTACTAAGCCGCTTTCACCGGGCAGGACCTCTTTTTTATCTAATAAATATACTCTTCCGATTATTTCATTAGCTCCAATATGGAATCTAATTCTATCCCCATGCTCTACTATTAAGGGTGCGTTTTTTAATACTTTTAGTCTGGCATCTAAAAATTCTGTATTAATTAAACTTTCAGGTGTAGCTAAGACATCTCCTCTATTTATTTCATTTTTATCAACACCTGATAAGTTGATACCAACCCTTTGACCTGGATAAGCAGAATCTG
The DNA here is from genome assembly GCA_051745185.1 of Bacillota bacterium. GTDB lineage: Bacteria > Bacillota > Halanaerobiia > Halanaerobiales > M55B127 > M55B127. The sequence continues at coordinate 11,532 of JBNJDV010000011.1, read as the reverse complement.
CATCGCTATTGTGTACTTCTAAACTTCTTACTCTTACTTCTTTTTTTTCAGGATATATGGTTAGTTTATCTTCTACATCGATCTTTCCACTAACTAAGGTCCCTGTTACAATTGTTCCATAACCCTTTATAGTAAAAACCCTATCAATTGGAAAGTATACATTACCTGTAACATCCTTTTCTTCTAATTCATCAATAATACCTATTATTTTATTTTTCAAGTCCTCTATTCCAATATTTTCAGTAGCAGATACTGGTACTAATGGAGAGTTATTTAAAAAGGTATCAGCAAGTTCTTCTTTAATCTCTTCTATCATTAACTCAACCCATTCATTTTCAACCATATCTATCTTTGTTAAAACAATAATACCTTTTTGTACATTTAACAAACTTAAGATATCTAAATGTTCACGTGTTTGCGGCATCACACCTTCATCAGCTGCTATAACTAAAAGAGCTATATCAACACCGCCTGCTCCAGCTAGCATGTTTTTTATAAATTTTTCATGACCGGGAACATCTACAATACCTACAGTATACTCTTCATTTAAATCTAAATCTGTAAATCCCAGGTCAATTGATATTCCTCTTTTTTTCTCTTCAGATAATCGATCTGTATCTGTCCCGCTTAACGCCTTTATTAATGTTGTTTTACCGTGGTCGATATGTCCTGCAGTACCTACTATATAATTTTTGGGGGACATTTTATTTCCTCCTATTAAAGAATCCTCTGAAATGCATCTACAATTTGATCAATTTCTTGTTCTTTAACTGTTCTTAAGTCAAAATACATGTAATCATTATGTAATCTAGTAAAAATTGGTGTTTCATTCATCCTTAACTGATATGATAGCTCATTTAAATCTAAAATGTTATGTTTTACCTTTACAACAAAAGTAGGAATATCCTGTAGTGGAAATGCTCCTCCACCTACTTTTGAAGTATCCCCTTTTATATTTATTTCAAGTGAATCACTGTTAAGTTTTCTTAAGTTATCTGCTAGTTTTTCTGCCTTTTCTTTAATTACATCTTTACTTTCATTTAACATTTTTATTGTCGGTATTTCTATTCTTTCTTCTTTTTCGATATAGGCTTTTAAGGTTGCTTCTAAGGCAGCTAAAGTAAACTTGTCCACTCGGATAGCCCTTGTTAAGGGATTTACCTTAAGTTTATCTATAAATTCTTTTTTACCTACAATAATGCCGGCCTGAGGACCGCCAAGCAGTTTGTCTCCACTAAAGGAAACTAAATCAGCACCTTGGTCAATCTTTTCAGCTACTGTAGGCTCATCTTTTAATCCTAAATCTGACAGATCATTAATAATCCCACTTCCTAAGTCTTCCACAACTGGAAGTCCATATTTTTTTCCTAAATTAACTAATTCCTTTAACTTAACATCTTCTGTAAAACCCATAACACGATAGTTACTGGTATGAACTTTTAAAAGCATTCCGGTTTTTTCATTTATTTTTTCTTCATAATCTTTTATGTATACCTTATTGGTTGCTCCTACCTCAATTAACTCTGCACCGCTTTTTTCCATAACATCGGGGATACGAAATGACCCACCTACTTCAACCATTTCACCCCTTGATAGAATAACTTCTTTGTTTTTAGCAAAGGTATCTAAAATTAATAAAACAGCAGCTGCATTATTATTTACAACCAATGCACTTTCTGCCTTAGTTAATTCTTTTAAAAAAGAAGTTACACTTTTATAACGCGAACCGCGTTCACCCGTTTTTTTATCGATTTCTAATGTTGAATAGTTTTGAGCAACATTTACTAAAGATTGAACTGCATCTGCTGATAAAAGTGATCTACCTAAGTTAGTATGAACAATAGTTCCGGTTGCATTTATTACTTTTTCTAAAGTTGGTTTTAAATACTCATTGATATTATTTTTTACCTCATCTATAATTTGATCAATACTTAGATTAATTTTACCTTTTTTCATTTTTTTAATATCTGTTTTAGCAATTTTTTCTCTTTTTTTATCTAATACTTTCCTTATTGAATTCAATACTAATTCATGGTTGTACTTTTCAATTAATTCTTCACACCTATTATTTTCTAATATGTCATTTACAGCAGGAATTTTTTTAAACAGTTCATTTTTCATTTTTATCCCTCTTTTTTGGCAATTTTCTCTATTACCGACAAGGTTTCATTTATTTCATCTAATGTGTTAAAGTAGCTAAAACTAAATCTAACCATCCCTTTTTGGACTGTGTCTAAAGATTTGTGAACATATGGAGCACAGTGCATTCCAGCTCTTACAGATATATTATATCGGTTTTGTAAGATATGAGCAAATTTAGATGCATTAAGGTTTTTTAAATTAATACTTACAACTCCAACCTTTTTATCTAAGTCAGTTGTACCATAAGTTATTATATTATCAATTTCCTTCAATCCATTTAAAAATGCTGATAAAAGTTCTTTTTCATGTTGATAGATTTTATTAATACCGATTTTTTTAATAAAGTCTATTCCTGCACCTAAACCAACAATACCTAATGTATTTAAAGTACCGCTTTCATATTTGTCAGGCCTTATTTCAGGCTGTAAAGTATCTAAAGAATTACTACCTGTACCGCCTTCAATCATTGTATCAAGAACAATATCTTTTGCAATATAGAGTCCTCCAATCCCCGGAGGGCCGTAAAGTGATTTATGGCCTGGAACAGCCAGTAGATCAATTTTAAGTTTAGATAAATCAATCTCAAGTATACCTGCAGTTTGTGCTGCATCAACTAATAATTTAATATTGTTATCACCTGCAAATTCAGCTATTTCTTCAATATTATTTATTGTTCCCAACACATTTGAAGCATGTGATAACACTATTAAACTGGTATTTTTATTTTTAGCCTCTTTAATTTTATCAAGATCTATAATGCCATCATTATTAAAGTCTACAAAAGTAACAGTAATCCTACCCTCATTTTGAAGCTTATTAAGAGGGCGGATTACTGAATTATGTTCAAGCTTTGTAGATATTACATGATCATTTTGTTTTAGATATCCCTTTAATGCTAAATTAAGGGACATAGTAGCCCCAGAAGTAAAAATAAAGTTTGTTGAGTTTTGAATACCAAAAAAATCTGCTAACTTTTTTCTGGTATCAAAGATAACTCTGTTTATATTCATTGTTTTTTTATCCTGGGAACGACCTGGATTCACCCCATTGTTTCTAAAAAAGCAATCAACTTTTTCATATACTTCTTTAGGTTTGGGATAAGTGGTCGCAGCATTGTTAAGATATATCATTTAATGTATAAAGCCTTCTTTCTTTAGTATCTCTTTTGATTTTTCAAGATCTTCTTCTGCAACTAACACAACAGGACCTGTACAACCCATACCTGTTTCAGCATAAATATCTTCTTTCCATAAAGACTGTTGTGCAGCTTCTATCTCTAAAATATCAATACCTGCAATCTCTTCTCCTGTTACTTTTTTATCAGGCTGTTTTACCTGCTCAACCTCTTGAGCCTGCCCTTTATTTTTTAATTCTTCAATAATGTCCTCAAGTCCTGCCTTTTTTGCTTTTTTCATTTCTGTTTTTGCTAGTTCAAGTAAGTTACCACGGCTTACCTCTGCCATGTACTTAATAGCATTTGCAATTACAGGAGCACCAGAAGCCCTTGATATGATACCTACTAACTGGTCATACTCAGCACTTACACCAGGACCATATCCATATCCTTTTGCTTCATAGGTACCTCCGGTAGTATAGGCAGAAAAGATTTTCATTAACATATTACCTGTTAAAGTGTCTGTTACCATTACATCAGGTACACCCATTAATAGATCATTTCCACGCATAACTACCCCACCATCTGATCTGACAGAAGTAGCAAACTCAATATCATAACCATTATCTTTTAGTTCTCTTAACTTGTTTTCTACTAACCTTGCACCATCAACATTTAATATCCCTATTTTAGGATTTTTTATCCCCAATGACTTTGCAGTTGCTATACCGTAAACTGTATTTTTTAACATTGAAGCAACTCGGTCAGTATCACTTGTTCCAGTAGTTGTAGCAATTAGCATTTCTTTACCTCTACCAGGTGTGATTACACGACCTACTGTTGACACTCCAAATGGGAAGTTATAGTGTAAGGTGACAGATGCATCTATTTCATTATCTTTTAGCATTTTATCCATTGCACTGTGAGCATCAGCCAAACATGAACACTTATCACCATCACAGCCGATCATTTCAACTTCAAGATCACTGTTGTTATTTACTGCCATCTCAGCAGCCTTTTTCAGTTCTTCTGGACCGTGTTCACTATCCAATAATGTAAGACCGATTTTCTTTTTGTTTCCAAACTGTCCAGTTTCAATTGCATCAGCCAGTTCATTAAAAATATTAGCTACTTTTTCTTTTGTTTTATCTGCCATATCATTCACCTCAATTAGATTCGCCGATAAGATTTTCAGACATCTTTCTCATAGCATCTGCAATCATATTTTTAATCTCTTGGTCACTTACATTAGCATCTTCATCTTTTTTACCTGTATTTTCTTCTATAACAAAAGAAACACCGTCAAATAGGTTGGTCATTCTACCTAAAAACAAACTTCCTTTTCCTATAATCATTGCATTTTTAATTTGTTTATCTTTAATCATTTTTACCGCTGGTCCAACAAAAGGAACTCCTGAAGGTATATGGCCCTGGGTTGGTGCAAAGCCAGGCATACCGTGTTTATCAACAAAATCCATTAGCTCTTTACGTTCAAGGTCTCCTCTTTTTACTCCTAGTGCAGCTATCATCTTATAGTTAGATTCCGGTACATTACCTGCTCCTGCAGGTTTTGTAATTTCAGGATTCTGCATTTCAACTGAATATTTATCTATTTCTTTGATGCTAATATCATGTTCATCTAAGGGATCAGTAACTAATGAGCTAATTACCGCCTGTGGAGATGAACCTGTACCTATTTTATGTCTTCCAACAATATCAGTTCTAATTATCGGGTTTTCTCCATCATTTTTAGAAATCAAGATTGCAAAACCGCCTAATCCATCTTCTAGAATCGGCATCTCTTTTTTAACATGGTCTTTACCATTCATACCAAGTTTTGCTACTGAACCGCCTGCAACAACTGCAACATTATCATACACTCCAGCCTTAACTAAAGCTGCTGCATTTACCACTGCATGTGCTGGAGCAGCACAGAAACTTCTTACATCTGAACCGGTAGCATCTTTACAACCTGCTATTTCACCAACAGCTTTTGCAAAGTTGCCTCCACCTCTTTGATTGATATCTCCACATGCTTCTTCAGAACATTCTAAGATATAGTCTACGTCTGCTAAATTAACATCATTTTTGGTTTCTAAGTTTTTCATTGCTAAAACAGCTGAAGCTTTACCGATTAAGTTTTCATAAATTACATGTGCACTAAGGTTAATATCAGTTTCATGGGCCTGTTTTACACAGCCAACTAGTTCTCCATCTAAATAGAGTGGTTCGGCATGATTATCTAAAAGTTTTTCTAATGTTTCTTTATCTTCACCTTCTCCTAAATTAATTTCCATCTCTTTTAATATTGGATGTTCTTCAATGAGTTTTTTACCTTTTTTAACAAAATCTTTGCTTAACTTAACTAAATCAAAGACATCTACGTGTTTAACTAAGGTGATAAACTGATCTTCGGGCATTATTTCACCGAATTCTCCATCTTTATTTGCCTCTAATAGATTTTCTTTACCATACCAGGGCTGTTCTATTTCTTTTAAACCTTCAGGTAAGATATTACCTATGTAAGCCTGGTTTGGTCCATAACCAACAAATTCTTCAAAGTTTCTTAAGTAATTATCCATTTCAGATAAATAGGGATCATTTGGTTCCTTTTTTCTTGTTGTAGTTTGTGTTGAACCACCCTGTTTTAATATATTTGGGGCATGTACAAGTATATAACTTGAACCTTTAATTACTGGATAACTCAATATTTACACCTCCATGAATTTTAAAAGAGCAGCCCTTCTCACTTAAAAGAAGAGCTTATGCTCATCTGTTTTTTTATATTCTTTCTTTTATTGCTTTTTCGATATCTTCTACTTCTAAGTCGTCACCTGTTAAATGTTCGGTTTTCTCTCCATCTTCATATAATACTATTGAAGGTAAACCTAAGACCTTTTGACTAATTGCTAAACGGCGATTACCTTTAATATTTAACTTAGCAAACTTAACTTTGTCACCATATTTCTCGCTTAACTCTTCAACATCCGGCATAATTTCTAAACATAAGTCACAGCTGTCACTCCAAAAATCAACTAATACAATACCTTCTGAGTTTAATACTTCTTCTTCAAAGTTATCTTTACTTAATTCTAACATCTTTATACCTCCTAATAATTTTTGTTAATTATATAATTTCTTGTAGTTTTTCCACTGAAGGGTCTACAAGTTTCTCTTTTACTTTTCCGTCAACAAGTTTAATCACTGTCGGTATTTCTTCAATATCATATCTATTTGAAATCAACCTGTTTTTATAGGTATCGATCTTAACAAACCTGTAATCTTTTTCTTCAAGTTCCATACCTTCAAGCTCACTGATCATATCCATACTATCCTGGTCAGTTACACTCCAGAAAGCAACAACTACCGGGTTATCTGACTTTAATACATTATTCTGCCAGTAATCTTCTTCTTCAATATATCCTTGAGCCATTACAGCGGCAGTTGCACCATCACCTGCTGCTGTTATAACCTGTCTGATAACCTTATCTCTAACATCTCCAACTGCATAAACACCTGGAGCAGAAGTTTCCATCTCATCATTTGCTTTAACATAGCCGTGTTCTGTTAATTCAACAGTACCTTCTAGAAAGTCAGTGTTAGGAACTCTACCTACAAAAAAGAATACTCCGTGGCAGTCGATCTCTTGAGTTTCTCCGGTTTTGATGTTTTTAACAACTGCTTTTTCAACCATACCGTCACCTTTGATTTCTTCAACAACAGAGTTCCAGACAAAATCAATTTTTTCATTTTCCATTGCTTTCTCCTGTAGGATTTTCTCTGCATCCATAACACCTTCATCATGAATTACTATCATTGTCAACTTATTAACAAACTTAGTTAGATAAATTGACTCTTCTACTGCAGAGTTACCATTACCGATAACAACTACATCTAGCTCTTCAAAAATGTCTGCATCACAGGTTGCACAGTATGAAACCCCTTTACCTTTGAGTTCTTCTTCACCTTTAATTCCTAATTTCCTTGGTTCTGCACCCATTGCTAAAACAACACTTTTAGCTTTATATTCTTCACCCTTTTTTGTAGTAACTATCTTTTCTAATCCATTAACTTCAAGATTAGTTACCTCTCCTCTTTTAAACTCTGTATTGAACTTTTCAGCGTGTTCTCTGAAATTTTCCATAAGTTCAGGTGCAGTAGTTTCAGGTATTCCCGGATAGTTTTCCATATCATGATATGTTGATGGTTGACCACCGGTTTTTCTTTTCGCTTCTAGAACTAATGTATTGAGGCGGGAACGGGAACCATAAATAGCTGCTGACATGCCTGCTGGACCGCCTCCGACTATTATTAGATCATATGTATTGCTCATTTGTTTTCCCCCTCTATATAGTAATTTAATTCACAATTAATATCCATTTAAATTATATTAAACAAAGTTGACAAAGTCAATAATTCTTGCAATTATCTGACTTTTATTATATTCTTACTGTAGTAATTATCCTAATATCCATCTTTAGAAAGGACTGATATACTGTGATTGATGTTGACAGTAAGGATATAAAAAAGAAACGAATTTTAAAGTATTTTATACAAGCTACCAAAGAAATTATTGATGAAGCTGGTATTGAAAAAGTTACAATTCGTAATGTAGCAAAAAAAGCAGGCTACAACAGTGCTACCATCTATAATTACTTTGATAACTATAAACAGCTTATCTTTTTTGCATCACTTGATTTTTTAAGTGAATACACTAAAGCAATGCCTGATTACATAGCTGATGGTGAAGATGAAGTTGAACGTTTTATCTTAATGTGGGAATGTTTTTGTAAATATTCTTTTGAAAAACCCAATATTTATTATGCGATCTTCACCGATGAAATAGGTGATCACCCAGAAACTTTAATGGAAAAATACTTTAAAATTTTCCCGGAAAAACTCGGTAATCCACCTGAAAGACTATTACCTATGTTATTAGATCCCGACTTAACAAAAAGAGCTTCTATTGCTTCAAAACCTTTAATTGAAAAAGGTTATCTCACAAAAGATAAAGCAGAAGAAGTTGATAACATGATAACCTATATTTACCACGGGATGTTAACATTGATAATTAATAACAGGATTAATTATTCGGTTGATGAAGCTTTAGAAAAAATAACTAATCATATAACAACAATAGTTAATAATGCTATAAATAACGAAAAATAACAGTTAATAACCCCGGCTAATTAAAGCCGGGATTATTTATATTTTATACCTTATTATTCATTTACAGCTTCTGCTGCTTCACCGATCTCATCCATAGAAACCTCAGATATCTTATTTATATCTGCAACTCCCTCAACCTTTTGTTCAGCTTTTAATGATTTTATCATTGCTGCCATAGCAAACAACATTATAATTGCAAATGGAAATGCGGCAACAATTGATCCGGTCTGCAGCATGCCCAATCCTCCAGAAAGCATCAATGCTATCGCAAGACCTGACTGAATTACTCCCCAGGTTACTTTTCTCCGTGCTGTAGGATTTTGATTACCTTTATCAGATAACATACCTAATACAAATGTAGCTGAATCTGCTGAAGTAATAAAGAATGTTACCAGCAAAATTACAGCAATTATTGATATTAAACCACCAAATGGAAAGTTCTGCATTACAACAAAAAAGGCTGTTTCGGTAACAGCAATTGCTTCTTCAGCAACTTCCATTCCGGTGTTCATTCCCATGGTTCCTAAAATTGAAAACCAAACAAAAGAAGCTAATGTTGGAGCAAATAGCACTCCACCGATAAACTCTCTAATTGTACGGCCTCTTGAAATTCTAGCAATAAAGGTCGCTACAAATGGAGCCCAGGCAATCCACCAAGCCCAGTAAAAGATCGTCCACCAACCATACCAAGGTTCTGAACTAATTTTAAAACTGTCCCTTACAAAACTACTCATATATATACCAAATGAATTTGTAAAGTTATTAATTATTAAAATAGTGGGCCCAACTATTAAGCATATTATCATTATTAGACCTGCAAGCGAAATATTAATATTTGATAAGTACTTAATACCTTTATCAACACCTGTTATTGCTGAAATCATAAACAAGATTGTTATAACACCAATTACTATTAATCTAACTAAATTAGTCTCAGGAATACCGAACAAGAAGTTAAATCCACTTGTAACCTGTAAAGTAGCCATCCCTAATGAAGTAGCTACCCCAGCAACGGTAGCAAATATGGCTAAAATATCAACTGTTTTACCAATTGTTCCACGTGCTCTTGCTTCACCAATAAGTGGAATGAACACACTACTAATCTGAGCTGGTTTATCATGTCTAAACTGCATATATGCTAAAGCTAAAGCCAAAACTCCATATGCAGCCCATGGATGTAATCCCCAGTGGAAAAATGAAGTTTTTAAAGCAAAGTCTGCAGCTTCAGCAGTACCACCAGCAATATTTAATGGATTAACAAAATGGTTTAGTGGTTCTGCAACACCCCAGAACACCAATCCAACACCCATTCCTGCAGAAAATAACATTGCAAACCAGGAAATTGTGCTAAATTCAGGTTCTTCATCTGGTTTACCTAATTTAATTTTACCGTGTTTACTTAAAGCAGCCCAGACACAAAAGATTACAAACAAGGTCATCGTGATTAGATAAAACCAACCGAAGTTACCGGTCAGGTAATTAAAAAGACTGTTAGCAACATTACTGAAATTATCCGGCATTAAAATACCCCAGATAACTATAGCAAAAACTACAATTAAAGAAATCAAAAATACTTCTTTTCCTCGTTCTTTAATAGTTCTTCCATGCTTATCTTTACGAGTTTTCATTTAGTTCACCCTTTATGTAGTTATTTTTTAATATATACAATCAAAATGTCCTCACCTCTCCCATATTAAGAGAGATGAGGATACAATATCTAGATTTCCACATTAAAAACAGTCTGTTCTTCAATATCAGTAGTAAGTGCATCTAAAGCTACACCTACACGATGATAACGCAACTTCCACTGCTCTTCTTCGCTTGTAGAAGGATCACCTAGTGGATAAGGTATAGAAATTGTAGGTACCATTCTGTTTGCTCCAACGGTTTTTGCTACGGGAATTAAATTAGCCATCTGTACTATAGGAATACCTGCTCTTTCAATCTCTTTTACTATCGTTGCACCGCAACGTGTACAGGTTCCTCAGGTAGATGTTAATATAACTGCTTGTACATTATTTTCTATTAGTTCTTGTGCTATTTCTTTACCCATTTTAGCAGCTTCATCCTGACTAGTTCCAGTTCCAACTGTAGAATAAAAGTACTCATATAGACTTCCAATCTTACCTTCCTGCTCATATTTACGCATAGCATCAACTGGTACAACCCTATTTGGATCTGTATCTGCTGCTTTTGGATCATAACCAGCATGGATTGTTTTAAAGGATTCTTCTCTTCTATTTTTCAATTTATCCACATCTGCAATATAGTACTTACCCCATCTGGTAGCAGATGCTGATTGAATTTTATCTGGATTATCTATCGGCACTATTCCACCAGAAGTTACTAAAGCAATAGTTGCTTTAGATAAATCCTTAATAGGATCAGCAATTTCAACTGTATCCATTTCAGGAATTGGAAGTTCGCTTTCAAATTCCTCTCCATTAATTTTTTTAAGTAACATATCTACTGCACGTTCATATGCTGGAATCTCATCTTCTAAGAAATACTGATGTCTAATACCTCTTTTAAAGTATCCTTCTTGATCTGCAGGTAGTAGTTTTTCACCAGCTAAAATCTTATTACCAAACTCAACCATCTTTGTTACATCATCTCTCATTTTTGCTGCACTTTTCCCTCCCGGGAAAATATAGATATCTTTTTTATACATTTCAACCCCAGGGTTTTCTTCATTCATTGAAGAAATTACTGGAACATCAAATTCTTCTTTAACAGCTTTACCTATTGCTCCACAGGCATTTCCGTATCTACCTGCTTGAAAAGCTGGTCCAGCAAAAAAGATATCAAATTCTTTATCTTCTAAAAATCCTAATATTCTATCAACTGCTTCTTCTTCATTTGAACCCATGAAGTTATCTCCACAGATAATAGTGTGAGTTACTTCTCCATCTAATAACTGGTCATATAACATGGCGGCACCGACCTTTTCATCCCTAATTTCAGGTTCATGGTCTGCTACTTCCTCACCACCAATTTGACCGAAAAATTGATTTAAATAAACAATAGCTTTTGCCATCTGTTTCACCTCCCGTAAGTTAAAATTCTTTCATTGTTTTAGTGGACCAACCAGCAATTTGGTCTCCACA
>JBNJDV010000010.1:0-29671 GCA_051745185.1 Bacillota bacterium | reverse complement strand
TGAAGAAGAGAAAAGACAAAAAAATTATAGGGTTAAGGCCAGAAGAGTTGAGTTTTTAGAATGGCCTGATGATTAATATAATACTTTAAGGGGTTAATGGAATTATTCATTAACCCCCTTTTAATTGGAATATATAATTAACCTAGAGCAACATCTAAAAACATCATAATTGCAAAACCGAACATTGCTCCAATGGTGGCAATATCAGTTCCTTCAGATTGAGCTTCTGGTATTAGTTCTTCAATTACAACATATATCATAGCTCCAGCAGCAAAAGAGAGGGCATAGGGAAGAAGAGGACGCATACTTAAAACTGCCCATGCACCTATAACACCAGCAATAGGTTCCACCACTCCGGACATCTGACCATAATTAAAACTTTTAAGAGAGGAGAACCCTTCTCTTTTTAAAGGGACAGAGACCGCTGTACCTTCAGGAAAGTTTTGAATACCAATACCAATTGCTAAAGCAACTGCTCCTGCAATAGAAGCAGAAGGAAGGTCATAAGAAGCTGCACCAAATGCGACACCAACAGCCAAACCTTCTGGAATGTTGTGTAATGTGATAGCTAAAACTAAAAGCACACTCCTCTGCCAGGTAGTTTGAATACCTTCTGCTTCATCTACCTTTAAACCCAAATGTAAGTGAGGTAGTGTTTTATCTACAAGATACAAAAAAGCTCCTCCTGTTAAAAACCCAATCACTGCTGGAATCCAGGGAATAAGACCTTGATCTTCTGCCATTTCGATAGCTGGTGCTAAAAGTGACCAGTAACTAGCTGCAATCATAACCCCTGCAGCAAAACCAAGCATAGCATCAAGGACCTCTCTTTTAACATCTGTAAAAAAGAACACTAAACCTGCCCCCAAAGCAGTTAAAAACCAGGTAAAAAGAGTAGCAAAAAGAGCCTGAGTTACAGGATTAAATCCTTCTAGAAACTCAATCATAAGCGTTAACCCCCATCCTTTATATATTACTTTCTTTCTATATATAAGATTAATGGAATTGTATTAATTAATCAAGAAAAAAAGATAAATAACTTTGTATTATAAAAAGTTGGAAATATTTTAAACTATGTTTATAATATTGAAATATAATTATCAATTTTAAAGTTATAGCAATGTTGTTTTCACATGAAGGGTTACTTAATGCTTAATTTTTTCTCTAAGAACATTAATTTAATCTTTAAACTTACCGGACTAATAGGCAGGAATTGGTATTTCTTTGTAGAATATTATAAAATAATGAAGATAATTAGCTTTTTTGTGCGATTTTGATAAAGTTTTTTGAATACTTTTAAAATATTTATCAGAATGGGGGGGTTAGTTTGAAAAAATATTTATACACTTTTTTAATTGTTATTATTATTATTGGTTCTCTGGTATTAATTAATAACTTGGGTATTATTTCATTTAGACAGTGGGGAGAAAACATTATTCAAAGTACTCCTTTTGTGAGAGAATATGTAAGAACAGCTGAAGAGTATGATGAAGTTGTACAGAGAAATGAGATGTTACATGAAGAAAATAAAACACTTTATGAGGAACTTAGATCAAAAGAACAGAAAGTGGCAGAAATGGGACAAAAAATAGTTGATTTACAATCAACCAATGAAGAATTAAATAATGTCATTGAAGAAATGCAGAAGATAGAAGTGGATAAACAGGAAAACTTTGATAAACTATTAAAAATATATGAAAACATGACACCAAATGCAGCTGCAGATATCTTAAATATTTTAGATAAAGAAGCTGCACTTGAAATATTAAAAGGACTAAGTGATAAGGAAGCAGCCAGTATATTAGAGAGTATGGACGTTGAAGAAGCTGCTGAATTTAGTAAAGAGATGCAAAATTAATTATTTGGGGTGGTGTGATGAGTACGGGCATTAATGATCAGCAAATAAATTTTTCGCGTCATGCCAGAAATAGAATCACTTCAAGAGAAATTATCATTAGTGAAAAAGAAATGATACAGTTGAAGACAGGAATAAATAAAGCTGTGGAAAAAGGTGCTAAGAATTCTCTGATAGTGATAAATAAGACTGCATATATTGTGAGTGTTGAAAGCAATACTGTTGTTACCATTATAGATAGAGAAAGTATAAAAGAAAAGGTGTTTACTAATATAGATAGTGCAGTTTTGATGTAAAAGAGAGTGGAGTGGTCTAATTGAACTTTAAAAAAGGCAATTTATTAACACTATTTTTGGTTTTTCTTTTGTTGCTTATACCTTTTCAAACTTACGCCTACTCCAATGCATTAAAGAATTTTGTAAGAAACGATAAAAAGGTTGAATTAAAAATATTTGAAGATTTATCAGATATTAATATTGTTGCAGGAGCTAATCTAACAGCAAGTAATTTTGATAAGTCTAGAACTATTAAGTTAATGGCTAACGGTCAATATACAATAGAACCTAAAAAAGAACAAGTATCTAGGTTTTTAATACAGATATTTGTAACAGAAGATCAAAAAAAAGCTGATTCAATTATTGCTGAAGTTGAACAGGAGTTCCCCAAATATAATTACTTGGTTACAAAAGAAGAGCAACTTTATAAAGTACGAGTTGGTAATTTTATAAGTGAATCTGAAACAGAGAAAGTTGCTGATGATTTCAAACAGGCCGGTTGGAACACCTGGATTATTGAAGACAAAAGTTCGGTAGAATTGTTAGACAGTAAACAGCTGGTTATAAGGGATAACCATGGTAATATTGTATTTGAGAATGGCACTATTTACTTTGAGGGCGTTATCAGAATCAAGAATAATTTATATAACGGCTCCTTTAAATTTGAATTAAATTCAAATAATAATATTGAAATATATAACAACATAGATTTTTTAACCTTAGAATATGGTCTTTTATTAAATCAGATGAGTGATACAAATAACATTACTTTATTAAAAACAGCAGCAATTTTAAATAGAAGTAAGGTTTTAAATCAGATCTTAAGTGAAAGTCCTCCTTATGAGATAAAAGGCTATCAGGGGATATCTCAGCTTACAGATATTATAAAAATAGCAGTTGATAACACCCAAGTTAAGGTTATTTACAAAAATAACAGTCCATATTATGAAGATATAGACATTAGATCCTTAGCTAATAAATATAGTTCTTCTAATAAAATCATATTAGAAAATATGAAAGGTGTAGAGATTAGAGATCTTAATACTGTATTGGAAGAAAATATTGCAGTAGATGCCAGTATAGATTTAGGTTTAAACTATAAAGAAATTAGACAGTTAACCTGGAATGGTAATAGAATTATTAATATTATCAACCTTGATACTTTAAAAGGTAGACATGAAGTATTTTCTACTTTAAGCAATGATAAAATAAATGGGCTGTCATCATTATCTTCTTTAGTTAAAGACAATGAAGCTTTGGTTGGTATTAACGGAGGTTTCTATAATTACCAGGGCAAACCATTAGGCTTAGTTATGGTTGATGGTACAATTGTTTCTGAACCATTATATAATAGGGCAGCACTTGGGATAACAAAAACCGGAGAGATCTTAATTGATAATATCAGCTGGAGAGGTGTTTTGAGAACAACCAACAATGAAAATATTATTATAGATGCGGTTAATAGAAAGCCAAATAATGAAAATGAAATTATTTTATACAACAAATATTTTTCTGATAAGACACCTTTATTTGAACAATATACAACAGAAATTGTTGTTGAAGAAGGCATTATTTTTGATATTAAACGAGGGGAATCTATTCAAAGTAGTATTCCTGAGGATGGTTTTGTATTAAAAATATTCGATCAAGAAGACCGATATGATGATTTTGAAATAAATGAAAAGGTCGATTATCTAAATGTATTTAATCCTGACTGGCAGAAAAAAGATGTTATGAGTATAATGGGGGGAGGTCCCAAGCTGATAACAGATGGTAAAGTTGATTTAACAGATCGAGAGGAACTATTTAATGTAGATATTGCCGAAGGTAGAGCACCTAGAACTGCAGTAGGATTAACTTATGACCATCATTTATTATTAGTAACTGTTGATGGCCGACAGCCAGAAATTAGTATTGGAATTACTTTAAGAGAATTAGCTGAGTATCTAAAAACTTTAAATATAAAAGAAGCAATGAACTTAGATGGAGGAGATTCCTCACAAATGGTTATCAGGGGTTATACCTTTAATAATCCATCAGGATATAGAGATATAGCAACAGGAATTTTAATTAAAAAGAAGTAGTGGAGGTAGATAAAGTGTTTAAAAAGATGATATTGATTCTAATCTTATTTATATTTGTAATCACACCATTAGCCGATGCACAACAACATGATTTTCAGGAGATGAACTATTCAGTATTTTTACAGGATAATCATTCATCACTGAACATTAATCCGGTTTTTCAATTCCAAAATGAACTCAATAGGTTGAGTTTTGATCTAAATTATGATGGAAGTGATTTTAATATTAAGGGTACCTGGTTAATTAGTTTTTTAGAAGGTAATGATTATAAGACTGAGGCAGCTTTTGATGTATTGACAAAAAGAAATGGTAGTGGATTTACTGCTGGATTGGGAGTAGAAGGGAGTAGATATTTACAGAACAGCAGAGAACTAATCTATGACTTTAAATATATATTAGACAATAAAAACTTTGAATACAGGATTGGTTATTTAACTCCAATAGTTGATGACAATGACTTGATGGTTAGCTTAGGTAATTCTTACTGGCATGATAGATCTCTATTATTAGAAATAGGCTTCAGAGCGAAATTTTAATTAAGGGGCTATAACTATATGGCAAAAGAGTCTAAAAGGGATAAAAAGTCTTTTGATTTAATCATAGTATTAATACTTTTGTTGGTATTATTTACTTTAATTGATTTAAACATATCTTTAGAACAGATATTGGGGGTTTTGATTGGTTAAAGCATTTTCAAACTTGGGGGGGATTGAATGTTTGACCATAAGCAGGGAGAAGAAGAGATTATAAAGCAGGCAAAAAGTGGTAACAAGTTAGCAATTGAGTACCTTATTAATCAGAATATGGATATTGTATATGCAAAGGCAAAATACTTTTTTATTAAGGGATTAGATAAAGAAGATGTTATTCAGGAAGGAATGCTTGGATTATTCAAAGCTATCAGGGATTACAGAACTGAACGTGAAGCATCATTTAGGGGCTTTTCACAGCTTTGTGTTCACAGACAGCTAATCTCTGCTATTAAAAGAGCCAACCGTCAGAAACATCAGCCGCTTAACAATTCTACTTCAATTAATAAGACTTATGATTATGATAATGAATCAGGCCGTAGTTTTAGTGAAATTCTACCGGATAAAAAGAAAAAACTTGAAGATCAATTTGTATACAAAGAGATAATAAATTTGGTCTTTCAAGAAATTGAAAAAGAGCTTACTGAATTAGAAAAAAATGTGTTTTATGAGTATTTGGATGATCGGACGTATAAAGAAATTTCAGACAAATTAGGTATTAATGTCAAAACAGTTGATAATGCACTACAGAGAGCTCGCAAGAAAATCGATGATATAAAGACAAATAATAACTTAGAAGATCTTGTAATATAAGCGGTATATTATCATTTGTAAACAGCCCTAATTATATAATATGACTAGTTTGACAACGATAATATACTGTGTTATATTAATATAAATGGAATTAAGTTTCCAAGTAACAATATACAGGAGGAATATAATTTATGATTTATAGTGGAACAGTAAAATGGTTTGATGCGAAAAAAGGTTATGGTTTTATTGAAAGAGAAGATGGAGACGATGTATTTGTTCATTTTTCTGCAATTCAAGATGATGGATTTAAGACTCTAGAAGACGGAGAAGAAGTAGAGTTCGAAATTGTTGAAGGGGACAGAGGACCTCAAGCTGAACAAGTTGTGAGAGTTGAAGAATAGGCATAGATGATTAGAAATATGGGCATACTCCTGATTACTTAATTGTGATCAGGATTTTTTTTATTTAAAGAAGGGTTTTAAGTTAATATATTGAATTATATTAATAACAATAGTATTTATTTCAGTAGTATAGAAGGGAGTGGAGATAATGAATATTACGGTTTATGGAAAAAATATCGATGTAACACCTTCACTAAAGGAATATGCCCGAGAAAAGATGGAAAAACTGGAAAAATATTTTCAAGGAGAGCCCATGGAAGTTCATATTACCATGGAAGTAGAAAAGGAAAGACACATTGTGGAAGTTACTGCTTATGTTAAAGGCTTAATACTTCGCGGTGAGGAAGAAACAACGGATATGTATGCATCACTTGATGGAGTAATTGAAAAAGTCGAGAGACAAATCCATAAGTATAAAACAAGAATCCACAATAGAATGATTGAAAAGAAACAAGAATATAAAGAAGAATATATGGAAGAAAGAGAGGAAATGGTTCGCCAAATAAAAGAACCAGATGAAGATGAATTTGAACCTAAAATTGTTAAAACTAAAAGGTTTGCAATTAAACCGATGGATATCCAGGAAGCAGTAATGCAGATGGACTTAATCGGTCATGATTTTTTTGTTTTCTCAAATGCTAATACAGATGAGGTTAATGTTGTTTACAAGAGAAAAGATGGAAATTATGGCTTAATTGAACCTACTTTTTAATTAAAAACAATAAAAAAATATATAATGTGAAAGCCGCCTGTTTTTTTAGGCGGTTTTTTCTATTAAATGAAGTTAATCATGATTAAATATTGTGGTGTCTTTTTTATTTTATTATAATCTTTCTAATGATTATATATAAAACTACCAGTATATTAATGCTTTCTAGTTAATTGAGATTTTAGCTAATAAGTGTTATAATAAAATGTAAATTTGTAAAGAATTATTATGGATAAATATTTTTTTTAATAATAATAAAAACGGGTGGTAAAAATATGTTAGATTTTATTAAAGGTTTGTTTAAAGATTCAAACGAAAAAGAACTGGAAAGATTACAGGTTATTGTTGATGAAATAAATAGTCTTGAAAGCAAGATGCGGAAACTTTCAGATCCCGAACTTAAGTCAAAAACAGATGAGTTCAAAAAGAGATATAGAGAAGGTGAAAGCCTTGATGATCTTTTACCTGAAGCCTTTGCAGTTGTTAGGGAAGCATCCCAGAGAGCAACCGATGAAGGATTCAGGCATTTTGATGTTCAGTTAATGGGTGGTATAGCATTACATGAAGGTAAGATTGCTGAGATGAAAACCGGTGAAGGTAAAACTTTAGTGGCAACTTTACCAGTATATCTAAATGCATTAACTGAAAAAGGAGTTCATGTAGTAACTGTAAATGACTATCTTGCTAAAAGAGATAGTGAATGGATGGGACAGATTTATGAATTCTTAGGACTGGAGGTTGGAGTAGTATTAAGCGGTATGACTCCTCAGGAAAGAAAAAAAGCCTATGATGCAGAAGTAACATATGGTACTAACAATGAATTTGGTTTTGATTACCTGAGAGCTAATATGGAAAGCAATCCTGAAAATGTAATAGACCATGATTTCCATTATGCAATCTTAGATGAGGTTGACAGTATTTTAATTGATGAAGCTAGAACACCGCTCATAATCTCAGGACCGGTCCAGGAAACCTCAAGTGATTATCGCAAGTTTAATAGAGTAATCCCAAAATTAGAAGAAGAAAAGCACTATGAGCTAGATGAAAAAAACAACAGTGTTACTTTAACTGAAGAAGGTGTTCATGCTGTTGAGAATTTCTTAAATGTAGATAACTTATTTGATGAAGAAAACTTTAGATTACACCATCAGGTTAATCAGGCTTTAAGAGCCCATACCCTGATGAAAAAAGATAAAGACTATATTGTTGAGGAAGGCAAAGTAAAGATTGTTGATGAGTTCACAGGCCGTGTTATGGAAGGCAGAAGATATAGTGAAGGATTACATCAAGCTATTGAAGCTAAAGAAGGGGTATCGGTAAATAAAGGGAGTCAGACCTTTGCCCGTATCACATTACAAAACTACTTTAGAATGTATGATAAACTGGCTGGTATGACTGGCACTGCTAAAACTGAAGAAGAAGAGTTCATTAAAATATATGGTATGGAAGTTATAGTAATTCCTACAAATGAACCTTTAGTAAGGGATAACAAGCCGGACTTGGTATTTAAAGACGAGGAAACTAAGTTTAAAGCTGTTGTAGAAGAAATTGAAAAAAGGAACAAAAAAGGCCAACCGCTTTTAGTTGGTACAGTTGATATAGATAAATCAGAAAAGTTAAGTAGAATGTTAAAAAGAAAAGGTATACAGCATAATGTATTAAATGCTAAAAACCATAGAAAAGAAGCTGAAATAATTAAAGACGCCGGACAGAAAAACAGTGTAACAATTGCAACTAATATGGCCGGTCGAGGAACAGATATCGTTTTAGGTGAAGGAGTAACCGATTTAGGTGGACTACATGTTCTTGGTACTGAAAGACATGAAAGCCGTAGAATTGATAACCAGTTAAGAGGTAGAGCAGGACGTCAGGGAGACCCCGGTTCTTCTCAATTCTTTGTTTCATTAGAAGACGATCTTTTAAGGTTATTCGGTTCTGATAACATTTCTATGATTATGGATAAGGTTGGAATGGAAGACGACAAACCAATTCAACATAAATTGATTACAAATGCAATTGAAAAAGCTCAAATGAAAGTAGAAGGTCGTAACTTTGATATTAGAAAAGCGATCTTAAAGTATGATGACATTTTAAATAAACAGCGTGAAATAATTTATGATCAGAGAAGTAAAGTACTATTCTCTGATGAAATGGATGAAATAATCTTCGGTTTATTAGAAAAACTGATCGATGATGTAACAGAAGGTTATCTTTCTGAAAAGGTACATCCGAGTGAGTGGGATCTTGACGGCCTTATTAGTTACTTAAATAATTTTTTCTTTACAGAAGAAATATCAGTTGAAGACCTTGAAGATAAAAACAAAAGAGAAATTAAAATCTTCTTATATGAATTTGGAAAACAAAACTATAAAGATAAAGAAGAGAAATTTACTAAAGAGAATATGGATCAGATTGCCAAACAAGTTGCACTTAGGGTAATAGATAGAAACTGGATGTCACACTTAGATAATATGGATGAACTTAGAAAAGGTATCGGTCTAAGAGCTTATGGACAGAAAGATCCATTAACTGAGTATAAGTTTGAATCCTTTGATATGTTTAATGAGATGACAAGTTCGATCAGAGAAGATATTATAAGCAGTATCTTTAGAATTGAAATTCATGAAAATGGGAAATTAGATCAGGAAAAAACACAGCAGAATTTAAATTACAGTGATGGTGGAGAGATTAGTGCTTTAGATGTGGCTAAAAACAAGGCGCAAAGTCAAAGACGAAATAATCGCAGTAGTAACCAACAACCTAAAAAGGTTGAAACTGTAGTAAAACCTGATGAACCGGGTAGAAATGATCCCTGTCCATGTGGTAGTGGTAAAAAATATAAAAAATGCTGTGGTAGATAAATCAGGAGGTTTTAAAGTTGAACGGAAATTATCACGATAGATTAGAAAAAATTGAAAAAAGATATAATGATTTGAGGGATCTACTTTGACCCTGAAAGTTTGATAAACAAAAGGGATGAATTAGAAGAAAAGATGGTTGACCCTGATTTTTGGGATGACAATGATAAAGCAACTAAAATAAGTAAAAAAGTAGATCAAATTAAAAATAAACTCAACTTATTAGATGAACTAAAAGAAAATATCGATGAAATTGAGGTATATTTAGAACTCGCAGCAGAAGATGAAGATGACACATTACTTAATCAAGTAGATAATATGTTAAACAAATTAGATCACAAACTTGATAATTTAGAACTTAAAACAAGGCTCAATGAAAAACATGATAAAAACAATGCGATTTTATCAATCCATCCCGGTGCTGGAGGAACTGAGTCTCAAGACTGGGCAGCAATGCTGCTAAGAATGTATGATCGCTGGGCACAAAACCAAGACTTTGATGTAACGACCCTAGACTTTCAAAGTGGTGATGAAGCCGGAATTAAAAGAGTAACAGTCCTTATAGAAGGTGAGTATGCCTATGGATATCTAAAAGGTGAAGGAGGAGTACACAGATTGGTTAGGATTTCTCCTTTTGATTCTTCAGGAAGAAGGCATACTTCTTTTGCATCTGTAGACGTAATGCCGGAAATTGAAGAAGATATTGAAGTAGATATAAATGAACAGGATTTAAGGTTGGAAACATACCGGGCAAGTGGAGCAGGTGGACAGCATGTAAATAAGACAGATTCAGCTGTTCGGATAACTCACCAGCCGACCGGTGTCGTTGTTCAGTGTCAAAATGAACGTTCACAACATAAAAATAAACAGATGGCTATGAAGATATTAAAGACCAGATTGATGGAATTAAAAAAAGAAGCACAGGCAGAAAAAATAGATGAACTCCGTGGTGAACACAAAGAAATTGCCTGGGGAAGTCAGATTCGTTCTTATGTATTCCATCCTTATAATATGATTAAAGATCACAGAACTAATTTAGAAGAGGGAAACACAGAAAAAGTAATGGATGGATATTTAGACGAATTTATTGAAGAGTTTTTAAAGCAAAATAACAGCGGAGAATTAAATATATAAAGTTTGGGGAGGCAGTTATGAACAAAAGGATATTCTATATCATAATTATATTAGCCCTAGTGGTATCTGTTTTTGGGGTAATAAATCGTGTTACAGTAGAAGAAAGTAACAATGATGTTGAGTTGGCTTTTGACTATAATTCATTGGTTGAAATGCAAAAAGAGTATGATAATCAGACAATAAGCCTATCTGAGTTAAAAAGTTATGGGGTTAACTCGATTGCTGTAACTACTGTTACCATTGAAAAGTTAATAAAAAATGACCAAGCTATACTATTAACTAGAAATGAAATCAGTAAACAAGAGCTGTTATTTAATAAGCAAGATGGATTTTGGAATCAGTTTCCCCAAATTGATAAAAGCGCCTTCCTTGTGTTCAGTGAAAGTAATAATTACTATAATAATTTAAAGCAGTTAAAAGAACCACTTGATTTGGAGTTTAAAGAGGTAAATGATAAATTTATTGCTTTTTTCCCTTACTGGAAAGAGGACTATCTTTCATTAATGGTAGGGTTTCCACAGGATAAAATAAAAGAAATTAAGGATAATGGACTAAATGTCGTCTATAGATTTGAAAATCAGGATAATAATGATTTGGGTTTTAATCTGTTATCTGACTTAGTAAAAGAGTCAACAATAGTATTTTCAGGTGAAGAAATCTTAGGCTTTCCTGATGATTTAAATAGAACTTCTGAGTTATTTAATAAAAATAATAACAGGTTCGGCTATATTGAGGCAATAATAGGAGTTCAAGATGGTGAAGATAGACTTGCTAAAGAGTTGAACTATAATCTTGTAAGGGTTCATAGTGTTACTCAAGATGAGATGAATATCTATACTCAAACAAAGATTGTTGAGCGTTACTTAAGAGCTGTAAAAGAAAGAAATATTAGATTCTTTTATATGAGACCTATAATCAAAGAAAACATAGACTTTTTAGAAGTTAAAGAAGCAAACAAACAATATATAACTGCCTTAAGTAACAGGTTAGAGACTGCCGGGTATAATATCAGCAGAGCTAAACCATATGAACAGTTTTCAAACAGCAGTATATATTTAATGTTTACTGCTATAGGGGTTTTAGCAGCCGGTATTTTGCTCTTTTATGATGTTTTTAGAATAAAAGATGATATGATAGGTTATGTATTAGCAGTACTAGGAATTATATCTATATTTATAATTTACTCTCTTTTTGACAGTAACTTTTTCAGGGCAGGCCTTGCTCTGTTAAGCAGTATTGTTTTTCCAAGTTTAGCTGTTATATCACAGCTTTTGAAAAAAAGTAATCATAAAAATATATTTAACTATCTTAAAGCCGCCTTTATCACTTTAATTGGAGCTGGATTTGTTGTCTCAGCTCTGGCAGATATTAGTTATCTAACAAAAATTAACCAGTTTAGGGGTGTAAAGCTGGCCTTTATAATGCCTCTTTTGATTATCACCCTATATTACTTTTTAGAATATATAGTTAGAGAAAAAGATACTACAGTTAAAGGAAAGGTTTTTGAACTACTTGATATTAATTTAAAGGTTAAACACCTTGTTATATTAGCATTTATTGGGTTGGCAGGAATCTATTATATTTTAAGAACCGGTAATTTCCCCATATTAGATATTCCTGCTATAGAAGATAGCTTTAGAAACATGTTAGAAAAAATTCTTTTTGTTAGACCCAGGTTTAAAGAATTTTTAATCGGTCATCCCGCATTTATATTAGGATTATACTTTTTTGATGATCTTAAAAAGAGCTTAAGCTTATACTTTTTAAGCCTTTTAGCTGTTATTGCACAGCTAAACATTTTGAATTCATTTGCTCATATTCATACTCCCTTATTTATATCATCCTTAAGGACTTTTCATGGTCTATGGTTAGGGTTGTTAATTGGTCTTATCGGAGTATATATAATAAGACTTTTGATTAAGTATATTGAAAACCAAAAGGTGACTTAAATGAGAAGAATAGTAATTTCTGGATATTACGGCTTTGATAATTTAGGTGATGAAGCTATTTTAGGTAGTATGATTAAAATGATTAAAACAGTTTATGAAGATATTGAAATCACCGTTTTATCAAACAAAGCAGAACAGACTTCTGAACGTTATGGTGTAAATTCAATATATCGGTATGATATATTTGAAATTGTGTCAGCCATGAGAAGAAGTGATGTATTTATCAGTGGTGGGGGTAGCCTTTTACAGGATATAACCAGTATGAAGTCTGTACCTTATTATCTGGGATTAATATTTTTAGCAGAAGTTTTTAATTTGAAAACAGTCTTTTTTGCCCAGGGAGTAGGCCCATTAAATAAAAAGTTTAATAGGTTTTTAGTAAGTAAAGTTTTAAAAAACACTGACTATATTTCGGTCAGAGATAAAGATTCTAAAGAACTGTTAGAAAAAATAGGATTAAACAGAAATGTAATTAATATAACTGATGATCCTGTTTATGGATTATATAATAAAAGAAATAAAGAGTTAGAGCATAAACAAAGAGAAATAAAAAAAATTGGTGTTTCAGTTCGCAGCTGGAATGATAATAGTTATATTAAAAGTATTGCAGATTTTTTAAATAATCTTAAGCAAGACAAAAAGATTAGTGTTGAAATCTTACCCTTCCACAAGGGTGAAGATATTATTATAAGCAGTAGATTAAAAAAGATGTTGAAGATGGAAACAAAAATCATAGATTATACAGATGATTTTACAAAGATAAATGATATTTATAGTGATTTTGATTTGTTTTTGGGGGTCAGATTTCATTCTTTAGTATTTGCTGCTGTAAATTTAGTTCCCTTTATCGGGATTAGTTATGATCCAAAGGTAACTAGCCTTATCGATGATTTTGGATATCAGGATTTAATTACTACTGATACAGTAACTAAAGATTTATTAATAAAAGAATACAGTAAAATTACAGGTGATTTAAGTTTTATAAAAAGATCAATAGATGATATAGTTAATATCAAGAGCAGTAGAACAAAGAGTACTGTAAAACAAATTTTTGATGATATGAAAGGTGAATAAGTTGAATAATAAAGTAAGGATACTTAACCTTGATATAAATAAGATAAGATTAGATAACTTAGTTAATAATATAATTGAACTAATTAATAATGATGGTAAAAAACAACTTATTTATACACCAAATTCGGAAATTATAGTAAAAGCCTATGATGATAATATGTTTGCTGATATGTATAGCAAGGCAGACATTTTAACTCCAGATGGCTCCGGTCTGCTTATTGCTTCAAAGATTTTAAATGATCCTATTGAAGAACGAGTAGCTGGATTTGACCTAATGGTTAAACTATTAGATGAAATTGCAAGATTAGATATTTCATGTTATTTTATAGGTGGAAAAGAAGATATAATTGAATTAGCCTATAAAAAGATTAAAAAAAGATATCCTAAGATTGATATTAAGGGATATCATCACGGATATTTGAATAATGAATTAGAAAAAAAAGTAATTAAGGATATAAAAGATAAAAAACCAGATATTTTATTTGTTGGAATGGGAGTTCCTTTACAAGAAAAATTTTTTAGTAAATATTTTGATCAATTAGATGTTAAAGTTGGGATAACGGTTGGGGGAAGTTTTGATGTTCTATCAGGACAGGTAAACCGTGCACCAAAATTAATGCAGAAATTATACTTAGAATGGTTTTATAGATTAATTCAAGAGCCAAAGAGATGGAAAAGGATGATAGCTTTACCACGTTTTTTGTATTTAGTATTAAAGGAAAAATATGATGTATAAAATAATAATGTTTTTTTATTAGGAAGGAAGAGATAATATGTTTAAAAACAAAAAGAAGCTTATTGCTGCTTTATTGATCTTAACTGTAATTACTGTCGGTGGTTATAAGGTGCTTGCAGATGAACTTACACCTTTAAACAACCTACAGAATATAATTTATCTTATAGACAACTTTTATGTTGAAGACAAAAATCTTGATGATCTTGTGGATTCAGCTATTAATGGTATGTTACAAGAACTTGATCCCTATTCCTCATTCTTAAGTCCAGATGAATATGAAGAAATGCAGGTTGAGTTTGAAGGGGAGTTCGGAGGAATCGGGATTGTAATAACAGTAAGAGAAAACAAGTTAACAATTGTATCACCAATTAAAAATACTCCCGGTGAAAGAGCCGGTCTTAAAGCCGGAGATATAATTAAAGCTGTTGATGGCCAGTTAACCTCTGAGATTTCACAACAAAAAGCTGTTGATTTGATGAGAGGGGAACCCGGAACTCATGTCACATTAACTATTCTTAGAGGTGAAGAAGAATTTGATGTAGATATAACCAGGGCAAATGTAGAGGTGCCCTATGTTGAACATAATATGGAAACAGATAAAATTGGATATGTATCAATTGCACAGTTTGTAAATGATGTTGGCTATAAAACTCAAGATGCAATTAAAGATCTAGAATCTCAAGGTGCTGAAGCACTTATCCTGGATTTAAGAAGTAATCCTGGTGGAATTTTAGATGAAGCTGTAAAAGTAGCCAGTAACTTTATAGATGAAGGTTCTGTTGTAACTGTAAAAAGCAGAAGAAAAGAAGATGAGACCTTTAATGTAGAATCTGATATTGAGGCAACCGAACTACCAGTTATAGTACTGATAAATGAAGGTAGTGCAAGTGCTTCAGAGATAGTTGCAGGTGCCATTTCTGACACTGATAGAGGCAAACTGCTTGGTCAGAAAACATTTGGTAAAGGAACAGTTCAAACTGTAATTCCATTAGGTGATGGTTCAGCACTGCGTTTAACCACTGCTAGATACTATACACCAGACGGTACATTTATCCATGAAAAAGGTATTGAACCTGATTATTTAGTTGAATATCAAACAGAGGATACTGAAGATGATAATAGTGAGGAAGAAGAGGATGAAGAAATATTTGATAACCAGAAAGATGAAGCTATTAAACTTCTAGAAGAACAGTTAAAACAAAGAGATGATAGTTCATTAGATAAAGCAAGCTAGACTAGAAAGGTGGATTAAACTTGAGTGTATTTAACGTATTAGGTCCAATAATGATTGGACCTTCAAGTTCACATACAGCAGGAGCAGTAAAAGTAGGTTATCTAGCTAAAACGATCTTTAAAGATAAAATAATAAAAGCAGATATCCATTTACATGGTTCTTTTGCACGTACTTTTAAAGGACATGGAACAGACCGCGCTTTAGTAGGCGGTCTGTTAGGATTTAAACCTGATGATGAAAGAATAAAAGAATCACTAAATATTGCAGCTGACCGTGGAGTAGAGATTGATTTTCACCTATCAGAGTTAAGAAATGTACATCCCAATACAGCTAAACTTGATTTGTATGGTGAAAGTAAAAAAATGACAATTATCGGTTCTTCAGTTGGGGGAAGCCAGATAAAAATAATTAAAATTAATGATTATGAAGTTGATTTTAACGGTGAGATGCCTACCTTATGGGTTTTACACAAAGATGAACCAGGAGAAATTGGTATTATCACTTCAATTTTAGGCAGTTATAAACTAAACATTGCCCGAATGATAGTATTTAGAAATAGAAAAGGTGAAGTTGGGTCTGCTATAATTGAACTTGACCATAAGGTAAATGATTATGTAATTTCACATCTTGATAATATGGAAGATATCTATCAGGTAAGATATATAGAACCGTTTTAGGAGGAGTTTAAAGTGGAATATAATAAGATAGAACACTTAATAGATAAAGCTCAGCAAGATAATGTTAAGATAAGTGATTTAGTAATTGAAGCTGAAATAGAAGAGACTGAATTAGCGAGAGAAGTAATTATAGAAAAAATGAGTGAGAATTTAGAAGTGATGAAAGAATCTATTAAAGAAGGATTAAAAAGTAATTTAAAGTCTGCCAGCGGCCTAACCGGTAGTGAAGCAGTTAAATTAAGAGACTTTGATAACTTTATGGGAGGAAGTATTCTTCAAAATGTAATCACTAAGGCATTAGCAGTATCAGGGATAAATGCTTGTATGGGTAAAGTTGTAGCAGGACCTACTGCTGGAGCTAGCGGAATAGTTCCTGCTTTACTGTTATCTATTGCTGAAGAATATAAGATAAAAGATGATAAAGTTATAAAAGCACTGTTTACTGCAGGAGGTTTAGGAGGAGTTGTAGCTAAAAAGGCAACTTTGGCAGGTGCAGCAGGAGGATGTCAGGCTGAATGTGGAGTTGGATCTGCAATGGCAGCAGGGGCAGCTGTTGAACTTTTAGGAGGTAGTCCTAAACAGGTAGGAGATGCTTTTGCATTAGCTTTAAAAAACCTATTAGGTTTAGTCTGTGATCCGGTAGCTGGGTTAGTTGAAGTACCCTGTGTTAAAAGAAACGGATTTGCTGCCTCACATGCCCTTACAGCAGTTAACATGTCAATGAGCGGTATTACAAGTGTAATACCACCAGATGAAGTTATTGAAGCCATGATGGAGATCGGTGACTTAATGTCAGTTAGCTTAAAAGAAACTTCAGAAGGTGGATTAGCAACTACTGAAACAGGTAAAAAGATAGCTGAAGATTTAAAGGACTTTTAACTTATATATATTTTTAATATATTTTAGTAATAATTACTATTACAATTAATATATTTATGGTATAATACTTATCAGTGCAGGCTAAATGAACATTTGTTTGCACTAGATTTGCATATATAGTATAATATCTAATGGACAAAACAAATAAAAAGGTGAATATTTTATGAAAAATAAATTTGAGTTACACTCTCCATATAAACCAAAGGGAGATCAACCTCAGGCTATAGATGAACTGGTTGAGGGGGTAAAAAAAGGATATAGGCATCAGACCCTATTGGGTGGAACAGGTACTGGAAAAACATATACAATGGCTGAAGTAGTGGAAAAGGTTAATAAACCAACCTTAGTAATCGCTCACAATAAAACACTGGCTGCTCAGTTAGTAAATGAGTTTAAGCAGTTTTTCCCGGAAAACAGGGTTGAATACTTTGTAAGTTATTATGATTACTATCAGCCAGAGGCATATGTTCCTCAGACTGATACCTATATCGAAAAAGATGCCTCGATTAATGAGGATATAGATAAGTTAAGACTTGCTGCAACAAGTGCGCTTTTTGAAAGACGTGATGTATTAATTGTTGCAAGTGTTTCCTGTATCTATGGATTAGGTTCACCAGCAGATTACCTGGAACTGTCATCAACACTTAAAGTTGGTGATACAAGGGATAGAAAAGAAATATTAAGGGAACTTTCTATTATGCAGTATAGTAGAAATGATATCGACCTACAGAGAGGTCATTTTAGGGTAAGAGGAGATGTAATAGAGATTTACCCTGCATATAAAGACCAGGCGATAAGGATTGAACTATTCGGTGATGAGATAGAACGGATAACTCATATTAATACTGTAACAGGTGAGATTGTTGATGAGATGAGAGAAGTCACAATTTATCCGGCCAGTCACTTTGTCACACCTGAAGATAAGATTGAACGGGCTATCAAAGAGATAAGAAAAGAGCTTGTTGAAAGGCTTGAAGAACTTAGAAGCCAGGATAAATTAGTAGAGGCTCAGCGCTTAGAACAAAGAACCAACTATGATCTGGAAATGTTAGAACAGATGGGGTTTTGTTCTGGAATAGAAAACTACTCCAGGCATCTCAGCGGTCGTCCAAAAGGATCTAGGCCACAGACCCTACTCGATTACTTTCCAGATGACTTCTTAGTATTTATAGATGAGTCTCATATGACAGTACCACAGATTGGTGGTATGTATGCGGGAGATAGATCAAGAAAAGAAAAACTGGTTGATTATGGTTTTAGACTTCCTTCAGCAATGGATAATAGGCCTCTTAATTTTGAGGAATTTGAAGATGTTGTTGAACAAGCAATATATGTTTCTGCTACTCCCGGGCCTTATGAGTTTGAACACAGCCAGCAGATAGTTGAACAGATTATTCGCCCAACCGGACTTATAGACCCCAAAGTAGAAGTTAAACCAATAAAAGGTCAAATTGATGATCTATTAGAAGAAATTAGGGTTGTTGTTGAAGAAAGAAACGAAAAGGTATTAGTTACAACCCTAACTAAAAGAATGTCTGAAGACCTAACAGAATACTTAGGAGAAGCAGGGGTTAGAGTACGTTATTTGCATTCTGATATAGATACATTAGAGAGATCTGAAATAATTAGAGATCTAAGATTAGATAAATTTGATGTATTAGTTGGAATTAACCTTCTACGAGAAGGTTTAGATATACCGGAAGTTTCTTTAGTTGCAATCTTAGATGCAGATAAAGAAGGATTTTTAAGAGCAGAGCGGCCTTTAATTCAAACCATAGGTAGAGCAGCTCGTAATGTTAATGGTAAGGTAATTATGTATGCAGACCGTATTACAGATTCAATGAGAAAAGCTATTGATGAAACAAACCGCAGGAGAGAAATTCAAAAAGAATTTAATGAAAAAAATAATATAGAACCACAGACAATTAGAAAACCGGTTAGAGAAGTAGTTAGACCGGAAGAATTAGTTATTGAAGAAAGTAGGGAAAAGATATATAGTGCTGATGATGATAACTTTAAAGAACTTTCAAAAGTTGAACTCCAAAACAAGATTATTGAACTAGAAGAAGAAATGGATGATGCTGCCTCAAATCTAGAATTTGAAGTAGCAGCTCAAATCAGAGATGAGATAACAGAAATCAAAGAGGAACTTTCAAATAGATGAGGTGATAGATAATGGGCAAAGATAAAATTATTGTAAAAGGAGCCCAGGAACATAACTTAAAAAATATAGATATAGAAATACCGCGTGATAAACTAATCGTAATAACAGGATTAAGTGGGTCAGGCAAATCTTCTTTAGCCTTTGATACCATATATGCAGAAGGACAGAGAAGATATGTTGAATCACTTTCTTCATATGCTAGACAGTTTTTAGGCCAAATGGAAAAACCTAAAGTTGAATATATTGAAGGTTTATCACCTGCAATTTCAATTGACCAGAAGTCAACAAGTAAAAACCCGCGTTCTACTGTTGGAACGGTAACAGAGATTTATGATTACCTAAGACTGCTTTATGCCAGGATAGGTACTCCCCACTGTCCGGTCTGTGGTAAAGAAATTAGTTCACAGACCTTAGATGAAATAGTAGATCAGGTCCTTGAGCTAAAAAATAGAACCAAAATACAAATTCTAGCTCCTGTTATAAGGGGCAGAAAAGGTGAACATGACCAGGTTTTTGCTCAGGCTAGAAGAGATGGCTTCATAAGAGTAAAGGTTGATGGTGAAAGCTATTTAATAGATGACGAGATTGAATTAGATAAAAACAAAAAACATGATATAGAAGTTGTTGTTGATAGAATTGTTATTAAAGATGATATCAGGGAAAGATTAGCGGATTCAGTTGAAACAGCTTTAGAATATGCAGATGGATTAGTTTATGTAGATATTATTGATGGTGAGACCTTAACCTTTAGTGAAAAGTATGCCTGTAATGAACACGGTTATAACTTAGAGGAACTAACTCCCCGTATGTTTTCTTTTAACAGTCCATATGGGGCATGTCCAACCTGTGATGGCCTAGGTATTGATAAGGAGTTTGAACCTGATTTAATCTTGGATAAAGAAAGATCAATTGAAGATGGAGGCATTATTCCCTGGAGGAATACAAGAAGCCGCTACTATCCACGTATCTTAGAAGCTTTAGCTGAAGAATATGGGTTTAGTAGAAAAACTAAAATAAAAGACTTAGACCAGGAGATAATTGATATTTTACTTTACGGTTCAGACCGTACTTTATCATTCCCCTATACTAATCGTTTCGGAAAAACCAGGCAGCAAAACACTGAGTATAATGGTGTTATTAGTTACTTAAAACGAAGACTAAAACGCTCTGATTCAGCTAAGACCCATAGTAAGATGGAAAAGTATATGAGGGAAGACCACTGTAAAGCCTGTGATGGAAAAAGATTAAAGCCCGGTGTATTGGCAGTAACAGTTGGTGAAATTTCAATAGCTGAATTTACCCGTAAAAATATTGGTGATGCACTAGATTTTATTAAAAATCTTAAACTTTCTAAAAGAGAGAAATTTATTGCATCTGAAATCTTAAAAGAAATAAAAAACAGATTAAAGTTTTTAGTTAATGTTGGTTTAGACTATTTAACCCTTGAGCGCTCAGCAGGTACTTTATCAGGTGGTGAGGCTCAAAGAATTAGACTGGCTACTCAAATTGGATCCGGATTAGTAGGAGTACTATATATCCTGGATGAGCCGAGTATTGGACTTCATCAAAGAGATAACAAGCGATTAATTAGCACTCTAGAACATATCCGTGATCTCGGTAATACCGTTATTGTAGTTGAACATGATGAAGAAACAATTAAAACAGCTGACCATATTATAGATATTGGTCCTGGAGCCGGAAAACACGGAGGATATATCGTTGCCCAGGGCGATGTAGACAAGATAACCAGTTCCGAGAAATCATTAACCGGTAAGTACTTAAAAGGTGAGGAAAAAATACCTGTACCAGAAGATAGATATGACCCCAATGGCAAGTATTTAGAAATTAAAGGTGCAAAACAGTTTAATCTAAAGGATATTGATGTTGAGATACCGCTTGGAACCTTTACCTGTATTACAGGAGTATCTGGTTCAGGTAAGTCAACATTGATTAACTATACTTTAAAAAGAGAACTAATGAAACACTTCTATGATTCTACTGAACATGCCGGAAAACATGATGATATTCAGGGATTAGAACACCTAGATAAAGTAATCAGTATAGACCAATCACCGATCGGTAGAACACCGCGTTCTAATCCAGCAACTTATACAAAAGTATTTGATTATATAAGAGATCTATTTGCAGAAACTCCTGAGGCAAGAAGAAGGGGTTATGATAAAGGCAGATTCAGTTTTAATGTAAAAGGCGGACGCTGTGAAGCTTGTAAAGGACAGGGAATAAATCAGATTGAGATGCATTTTTTAGCAGATGTCTATGTTCCCTGTGAAGTTTGTGGAGGAAAAAGATATAATAAGGAAACACTAGAAATTAAGTATAAGGGAAAAACAATAGCAGATGTATTAGATATGACTGTTGAAGAAGCATTGAACTTCTTTGATAAGATTCCACCATTAAAGCGCAGACTGCAGACCCTTTATGATGTTGGTTTAGGGTATATTAAGTTAGGGCAACCTGCTACCACCTTATCAGGAGGAGAAGCTCAGCGTGTAAAAATATCAACCGAATTAGGTAAAAGAAGTACGGGAAGCACTTTATATATGTTAGATGAACCAACTACTGGATTACACTTTGCAGATATAAAAAAATTATTAGAAGTATTACACAGATTAAGAGAAGGTGGAAATACAGTAATTGTAATCGAACACAATCTAGATGTAATAAAGTCTGCTGACTATATAATTGACCTTGGACCCGAAGGTGGAGATCAAGGTGGTCAAGTACTGGCAAGCGGCACACCAGAAGAAGTTGCAAAAGCAGATAACTCTTATACAGGAAAGTTTTTAAAAGATGTATTAAAAAAATAGGTGGTTTTAATGAGTAAATATATTGAAGAACAAGTCAGTCAAATACCAGATCAACCGGGAGTATACCTAATGAAGGATAACTCCGGTGATATCATATATGTAGGGAAAGCCCGTTCTTTAAAAAAACGGGTTCGTTCCTATTTCCGCAAGGGAAACCATACCTATAAAACTACTATAATGGTTGACCACATAAAGGATTTTGACTATATAGTAACCGATACTGAAATGGAATCATATATTCTAGAAGCAAACTTAATTAAAAAGTATCAGCCTAAATTTAATATCAGGCTTAAGGATGATAAAACCTATCCCTTTATTAAAATAACAACCTATGAAGACTTTCCCAGGATTAAAAAAACAAGGGTAGTAAAAAATGATGGAAGTAAGTACTTCGGCCCTTTTGCTGATGTAAATGCAATCTATAAAACAATAAATATTTTAAAAGACCTATTTAAGCTTAGAAGCTGTAACTATGACTTTAGTGTTGAAAAGCAGTTAGAAAGACCCTGCCTTAATTACTATATCGATAAATGTACAGCACCATGTGTTGGTAAGATAAGTAAAGAAGAATATAACAAACAGATTAATCAGGTAATTATGTTTTTATCAGGCAGACAAAATGACTTAATAACAAAAATAGAAGATGAAATGAAAAGGGCAGCTGAAGAGGAAAACTTTGAACGGGCTGCAAGGTACCGTGATGCAGTAAAGGGGGTACAGGAAATATCTAGACAGCAGAAGGTAATGTCAGAAGACAATCAAGACCGTGATATTATTGCTATTACTGAAGACGGTTCCTACTGTGTTCAGCTCCTTTTAGTAAAAAACGGGAAATTAATCGGACAGGAACACTTCATTTTAGAAGTACCGGAAGGTAAAGATAGAAATGAAGTAATGTCTTCATTTTTACAGCAGTACTATGAACAGGCTCCACAACTACCTGATGAAATATTGATTAATACTGAGATCAATAATAAGGAGATCTTAGCTGATAGATTAAAACAGTTAAAAGGAAAGATTGTTGAAATAAAGATTCCTAAGATCGGGAATAAAAAGAGATTAATTGAGATGGCAGAACAAAATGCCTATCAAAACTTAAAAAAAGAAAGTATAAAAAGAAAGTATGAAGAAAAGCGGACTACACAAGCAGTAAGAGATTTAGCCCAATATTTAGAACTATCAACCCTTCCTTCCCATATTGAAGGTTTTGATATTTCAAATATTCAGGGAACAGACCCTGTAGCATCAATGGTCGTATTTAAAGATGGTAGGGCCAAAAAAAGTGAATACAGAAGGTTTAAGATAAGACATGACGAAGGACCCAATGACTATGCAATGATGCAGGAAGTTGTTAAAAGAAGGTACAGCAGACTGCTTGATGAAGATAGAAAACTGCCTGATTTAATACTGATAGATGGTGGTAAGGGTCAGTTAAATGCAGCTTTAGATATTTTAAAAGAATTAGATATAGAAAATATTCAAATAATAGGACTTGCCAAAAGAGAAGAAGAGGTATTTGTTCCAGAACGTGAAAAACCATATCTAATTCCTAGAAATTCAAATGCCCTACATCTTCTGCAAAGAGTGAGAGATGAAGCCCACCGGTTTGCAGTAAACTACCACCGTAAATTAAGGTCAAGAAGAATAACTCACAGTATGTTAGAAAGAATCCCGGGAATTGGTCCACAAAAAAGGCAAGCACTGCTTAAGCACTTTGGATCATTGGCTAAAATAAGGAGAGCTAGTTTAAGTGAACTAAAAGAAGTTGAAGGTATAAGTGATAATTTAGCACAAGTAATAGATGATTATTTAGAAGAAAATACGCGGAGTATTTAAAAAATCCTGTAAAAACATAATTTTTTTATTGACAAACAGGGTTTTTTATATTATCATTAATGTGAATTAAATCACAAAATAAGGAGATTATAGATATGATAGAGGTTAAAATATGTGTAGGAAGCAGCTGTCACCTTAAGGGCGCACCAGAAGTTGTAGAAGTATTTAAACAGATAATAAATGAAAAAGAATTGAAAGATAAGATAAACCTAAAGGCAAGTTTTTGCCAGAATAACTGTACTGAAGGTGTTAATATAACAGTGGGCAAAAAAAAGATTTCTAATGTATCTGAATCTGATGTTGAAGAAATAGTTAATAAATATATTTTGGAGGAGTTTGTGAATGAAAATACTTGATGTAGTAAAATCAAGCTGTCAGGACTGCCACCGCTGTCTTAGAAGCTGTGAAGTCGGTGCTATAGGTTTTGATGAACAGGCCTGGATAATTGAAGATAACTGTATATACTGTGGGACCTGTTTAAATGTCTGTCCCCAGAATTCAAAGAAACCATATGATATGAAAGAAAGGCTAGTCGAATATATTAATTCAGAAGAGAAGGTTATCGTTAGTCTTGCTCCTTCTTATCTAACCGCTTATAAAAACATCGAATGGTTTAATATAGTTGGGACATTAAGAGAACTGGGAGTGGATATTATAACCGAGACAGCTCAAGCAGCAGAGATTGTAGCTGATAACTTTAATCAGATGATCCAAAAAAGAGACAAACCTTTAATATCAAGCTGCTGTCCTTCAGTAATTAATTTAATTGAAAAGCATTTCCCTGAAATGTTAGATTATCTAGCTGATATAGCATCCCCAATGAATCTACATGCATATCTTTTAAAAGAAAAGTATGGAAGAAATACAAAGGTGGTATTTATCGGACCTTGTATAGCCAAAATGGATGAAATAGATAATGATAGAATGAACTCAAGGGTAGATGCAGTCTTAACTTTTAAACAGTTTAAAGAACTTTGTAAGGATTTAGAGATTAACCCTAAAGAATATACTAATTATAACCTTGAAGAAGGGTGTGGCAAGATAACAGGAACTTATCCCCTTGAAAAGGGTGCTGTAAAAGCAACAAATCTATTAAAAGAATATAATCAAAGTGAAGTATTATACACCAGTGGTGTTAAGAACGTCAAACAGGTATTAGAAGATATCAAAGATAAAAGAATGAATCCTAAATTTATAGAACTTATGGCCTGTGAAGGTGGCTGTATAAATGGACCTGGTGTTGAAAACTATGATAGTACTTTAAGTAAAGAAATAAAGATAAAAGAGTATACTGATAAAAAAGAAGTTAGATATAACTCAAGAGAATTATTTAACTACTTTAATATAGATGGAGCAAAGAGAAAGTACAGTAACCGTAAAAAAATTTATGATCTTCCACCAGAAGATGAAATTAGAAAGATCTTAAAAGATATCGGTAAAGAAACCCCGGAAGATGAAACTAACTGTGGAGGTTGTGGATACGATTCCTGTCGTGAGAAAGCGATAGCTGTTTATCACGGCCTTGCACAAAAGAACATGTGTATTCCATATATGAAAAAAAAGGCTGAGTCTTTATCACATATTATAGTAGAGTCTTCTCATAATGCAATAATTGTTGTAGACCCTGATATGATAATCCAGGAAATCAATCCAGTAGCAGATGAACTATTTGGTAAAAACACCCCAGCCTGTACAGGAAAACCGGTAAGTGAATTTATTGATCCAAAGTACTTTAAAAAAGTTTGGAAGACAAAGGCTTCAATAATTCATAAAAAGGTGGAGTATGATGAATATGATCTAATAACTGAACAGACAATATTCCCAATTGAAGAGTATAGAGTTATCGTAGGAATCTTCTCTGATATAACTCAACGTGAAAAACAAAAAATGAGAGTACAGGAGATGAAAGAACTGGCAGCTGAAAAAGCTGAAGATGTAGTTCACCAGCAGAT
The DNA here is from genome assembly GCA_051745185.1 of Bacillota bacterium. GTDB lineage: Bacteria > Bacillota > Halanaerobiia > Halanaerobiales > M55B127 > M55B127. The sequence continues at coordinate 3,743 of JBNJDV010000010.1, read as the reverse complement.
GAAGATAGTACAGGAAATTGCAAGCCTCTTAGGTGAAACAACCGTTGAAACAAAGTCTGCTTTACATGAACTTACCCAGTTGATGCAGGAGGAAAAATAATGGGCTTAGTTATTGATGAATTCTATAAAAGCATACCTAAACACGGACAGGTTGTTTGTGGCGATAATGTTGAAATAATAAAAAATGATTTAGAAACTATTGTAGTATTGTCAGATGGTTTAGGTAGTGGAGTTAAAGCCAATATCCTTTCAACATTAACATCTAAAATAGCAGTTGGTTTAATAGATAAAAAACTACCCTTAATTGAAATCGTTGAAACTATAATTGCAACGCTACCGATCTGTCAGGTAAGGGAGATCGCCTATTCTACACTGGCGGTTTTAAAACTAACTAATGACGGCTATGCACATATTATTGAGATAGATACACCTTCCATATTTCTTGTAAGGGATAAAAAGGTGGAAAAGATTCCTATGGAAGAAAGGAAGGTTATTGATAAAACGGTCCGCGAAGCAAAGATTAAAATAAAGCAGTCTGATAAAATATTTATGGTGAGTGATGGGGTAATTCATGCTGGTATCGGAGCACTATTGGACTTTGGACTAGGATGGGAGGGTTTTGCCAGACATATAAATAATGTTGCTGAAAGATATCATGACTTAAAAAATATGATTGAAAAGTTAATTGATATCTGTACGGCATACTATCTTATGGAACCAGGAGATGATTTCACTGTTCTGGGGTTAAGTTTTAGAGAAAAGAGAAAGTTAACCATGTTAAGCGGTCCACCTCAGGATCCGAAAAAAGATGAAAAGGTAATTTTTGAACTGCTAGAGGGACCGGGTAAAAAAGTAGTTAGTGGGGGAACAACAGCCCACATTGTAGCAAGAGAGTTAAATCAAAAGGTAGAGTCTACCTTTGATTATTATGATAAAGATGTTCCACCGATTATGAAAGTAAGGGGAATGGATTTAGTCACAGAAGGGCTGCTTACCTTAAATAAAACGGCTGATTATCTAGATAAACATAAACTGGGTCAGCTTTATCCAGAGGGAAAAGATGGTGCTTCAAGGTTGATTAGAATGCTTTTGGCCAGTGATTATATAAAGATGATAGTAGGAAGGGCAGTAAATGAGTCTCATCAAAGCCTGAACTTACCTTTAGAACTGGGTATTAGAACCCAGGTAATGAATAGAATAGCACAGAGTTTAAAGAAGTTAAATAAGGATGTAGAAATATTTTGGTACTAGACAAATAGAATAGTCAGGAGTGATATTGAATGAGTAATGTAAAAGTAGAGATCTGTATAGGAACCCCTTGTTACTTAATGGGAGCAAGAGAGTTAATCGATGAAGTGCAGAAAATGAAAAAAGAGTATGAAGATAAAATCGAACTAAAATCACTGCATTGTATAGAAGAAAGATGTGAAAAGGCACCGATTGTAAAAATAAATGGTGAAATATATGAAGAAGTAACTTATGACAAACTACAAAGAGTAGTTAAAGAAAAGTTAGCAAAACAGTAGAGGGGGATTAAAATGGCTGCAAATACCGTATCCGAAATTGTAAAAATTAAAAGAAAAATATATATAGAGTTAGCCAAACAGGTACTAAATAATAAGATCAATGAAAATATAGATAAGATACCATATAAAATTGCAAAAGAAGATGGTGATAGATATAGGTGTTGTGTTCATAAAGAAAGAGCAATCATTGGAGAAAGAATTAAACTGGCCTTAGGTTTTGATCCCCAGTTACATAAAGAAGAAACCCCGGCAGATCTATTAAAAAAAGAAGGGGAAGAAGACTGCTGTGATAATATAGTTAATGTAATTGAACTAGCCTGTGACAGCTGTCCAATTGATAAGTACACGGTAACTGATTCATGTAGAAACTGTGTTGCACATAAATGTGTTAATGTATGTCCGGTTGATGCGATTGTAACAATTCAAAATAAGGCTTTTATTGACCAAAAAAAATGTATAGAATGCGGCCGCTGCCTTCAGGTCTGCCCTTATGGCGCAATCCATGAAAATATTAGACCGTGTGTTAGGGCCTGTAGTGTTGATGCTTTAACTTCAAATAGTGAACGCAAGGCAAAGATTGATTACAGCAAATGTGTAGACTGTGGAAGCTGTATTCAAGCCTGTCCCTTTGGAGCAATTAGTGATAGTACTGATCTGGTAAATGTATGTAGGACTGTTATTGATAAAGATAAAAAGATAACTGCAATGCTGGCACCATCATTTGTAGGTCAATTTGGGGCAAAGATTCAACCAGAAGTAATTAAGAGTGCTTTAAAAGAAATCGGATTTGATGATGTAGTAGAAGTAGGTTTAGGTGCAGATATGGTTGCCTTAGAAGAAGGAGATGAACTAAAAGAAAAAATATCAGAAAATGATTTTCTGTTAAGTTCCTGCTGTCCTTCATTTAAAAAGATGGTTAATAAACATTTTCCAATCTTAAATCAAAAAGTATCTAAAACAGTATCACCAATGGTTAAAATTGCTCAAAGGATAAAAGAAACAAAGGGACATGAAACAGTATTTATTGGCCCATGTATTTCTAAGAAGGCAGAGTCCTGTAATTATTCAGTAGTTGATTATGTATTAACATTTGAAGAACTACTCTGTATAATTGTAGCTTCTAATATGAATCTTGCAAACTATGATCAAAAAGAAAAGATGAATGATTCTTCTGCTCATGGAAGACAGTTTGCATATAGTGGGGGTTTATCTGAAGTTATGTTAGATCTTTTAGGTGATCATATAGAAGTTGTTAAAGGTGATGGATTAGATCAATGTATGGTCTTACTTGAAAAGATACTGAAAGATAAAATTGAACTAGATTTCATGGAAGGCATGGCCTGTCAGGGGGGTTGTGCAGGTGGTCCTGCTAATTTAAACAAAACACAGGTTACTAAAAAGTTAGTAGAACTCTTTGCAAAAAAAGCGGAATATAAAAAAGCTGATAAAAATGAAAAAACAGCATAAAACAGAAGTTAGTAAAGTTGACAGGTTGATCTTTGTATTTACATCTTCTTTAAATATTTTAATTTATAGCAATCAAAAAAAAGGATTGGAGACACTTTATCAAGAAATAATTAAATTAGATAAGGATTCCATGAAGTTTGATAACATATTAGATAAAGTAGAAGAAGTGTTTAATAATACAGTGTTATTAAACAAAGCTGATGTAGATATAATGAGAACAAATTCCAGTAAAAATTTAGACCTGTTTAAGTCTGATGATAACACCCCCTGGAAATACATTTTAGCTACCAATTAATAGTTTTGACAATTATGATTACTATCTATATAATTGTCTTAAAGCAATAAATAATCTTGAAACAAATACTCAAGGAGGTGAAGTTTGTAATGGCATATGTTATATCAGATGAATGTATTATGTGTGGAGCATGTGAACCAGAATGTCCAGTAGATGCAATAAGTGAAGGTGATACACAATATGTAATTGATGCTGACCTCTGTATTGATTGTGGAGCTTGTGAAGAAGTATGTCCTGTAGATGCTATTAGCCCTGAGTAATAATAACATAGATGAATAAAGGAAATTAAATACCGGGGCTTAGTTGCTCCGGTATTTTAATGTGTGTTTTTTAAATTATATTTAAATTTTTAAATTATAATTAATATATCTATCCTCACAAAGCAGGATTTAATTAGGCTTTGGAGAATAGATAAAATGATAACAGGTTAGATATATTTTTGTGAAGGGGTTGAT
>JBNJDV010000009.1:0-30845 GCA_051745185.1 Bacillota bacterium | reverse complement strand
TTCAGGAACATCCTGACCGAATGTTATATATGAAAATGGAATATCATATTCCTGTTTTAAGTTAATAATATCTCCATATGATGAAGTTTCATCTAATTTCGTTAAGATGAACTTATCTGGATTTAGACTGTTGAAGTTCTTTACTGCATAATTTAAATCTCGACTATCCATATTTAAACTTAACATCAGATGTGTCTCATCTACAAATTTTTGTTTGGCAAATTCATTTAGCTGACCTAACTCCCATTTGTTCTTCCAGTTACGTCCTGGTGTATCTACTAATATTAAGTCAGCTTCCTTTTTAAAATCTTCAACTGCTTTGATAAATTCACTACCATCATAAGCTACTTTCAGCGGAATATTTATGATGTCACTATATGTTCTTAACTGTTGGACGGCTGCAATACGATAAGTATCAGCAGTAATTAAACAAACCTTTTTATCTTTTTTAATTGCGAACTCGGCTGCAATTTTAGCAATAGTGGTTGTTTTTCCAATTCCGGTAGGTCCAATAAATGTAATTGTTTTGGGTTTATTTGTTGTCTCAATTAATTTTGGTTTACCTACCATATCTATAAAATAATTTTTTACTTTTACTTTTAAATTTGATTTATCAAGTTTTTCATCAGAATTTATATCATTTAATATCTCTGCAATGTATTCGTCTTTTACATTGTGCTTTTTCAAATGACTTTGGAAGTTCTTTAAGACCTTTGGAATATTAGAATTTGTTACACTTTGATTAACATTATTGTTTAGGTCTTTTATCATCTCTTTAAGGTTATCTATTTCTTCTTTTGTTTTGTCTTTTTGACCATTATTTTCTTCTAATCCAGCAAGTACTTCTACCTTTTCTTTGGCAAAAAATCCTAAAAATCCACCTTGTTTAAACTTTCTAGTATCTAATATTATTGCATCAGAACCCAGATCAACTTTTACTCTAAAAATTATATCCTGGATATTGTCTCCGACATACTTTTTAACTTTCATTTAATTACTCACCGTCCCTAATACTTGTAAATTTACATCAGGTGAAAGTTCACTAAAAGATAATACAATTAACTGTGAAAAGGATCTGCTTGTAAGTTCTTTTAGCGGCCTTCTTATCATTGGGGAAGTAACTAAGATCGGATCTTTCCCCTGTTGTAGTAGTTTTTGAGCTTCTTGTGAAATTGTTTCTATTAACTGTTGTGCCTGTTGTGGTTCAACAGCTAGATAATTACCCTGATCAGACTGTTCTACATTTTGACCTAAGCTTTCTTCCAACTGCGGATCTAAAGTTATCGTATATAGTTCATTATTATCATTAGTATACTGATTTGTAATCTGTCTGGATAATCCTTGTCTTACATACTCAGTTAAGAGATCAATATTTTTAGTTGAATTAGCAAAATCAGCTAATGTTTCTAAGATCGTTACCAGATTATTAACCGGTATATTTTCCCAGAGTAAATTCTGTAATACCTTTTGAATTTCACCTAGGGATAATAAGTCGGGTAATAGTTCATCAACAACTGCAGAATTTTCATCTTTTATGTTATCGATTAATTCTTTTACTTCCTGTCTTCCTAGAAGTTCATGGGCATGTTCTTTAATTACCTCAGTTAAATGTGTTGCCATAACTGAAGGTGGATCTACAATTGTATAGTTGGCAAGTTCTGCTTTTTCTTTTTTACTTTCATCTATCCAAATTGCCGGTGTCCCAAAGGCAGGTTCTTTTGTATCTATACCTCCAATATCTTCTGTAGTCATTCCTGAGTCCATTGCTAAAAAATGATCCTGTAGTATCTTATACCTGCTGATTTCGACACCTTTTAATTTGATTCTATATATATTGGGCTCAAGCTGTAAGTTATCAAGTATTCGTACCGGAGGTATTATTATTCCCAGCTCTATTGCCATCTGTTTTCTAATCATTGATACCCTATCAAGGAAGTCTCCACCCTGTTCAGGCAGTACAAAAGAAATCAAGTTATATCCAACTTCAACCTCGAGTTGATCAACTTTAATAATATTTTTAATCTCAGCTTCTTTAGCCTGTTGAACTTCCTGTCTTGAAGGTTCTTGTTTTTCTTCCACTTCTTCTGTGCTTTCCTTTACCGTTCTTCTTAAGGTAAAACCAAGTCCACCGATTAATAAGGCCATAACTATAAATGGCACTGTTGGAAGTCCGGGCATTAATCCGAGAATAAATAGTACAACACTTGCAATATACATTGCTTTAGGCTGACTCATTAACTGGCTTGATACTTCTTGACCCATATTTCTCTCTGATGCAGCTCTAGTCACGATCATACCGGTTGCTGTTGAAATTAAGAGGGCGGGTATCTGTGATACCAAGCCATCACCAACAGTAAGTAAAGTATATGTTTCAGCAGCTTCTGCAAAACTTAGTCCCTGCTGAGCCATGCCAATTATTAAACCACCGATAATATTTATAACAGTAATGATTATACCGGCAATAGCATCACCCTTAACAAACTTACTGGCACCATCCATGGCTCCATAAAAGTCGGCTTCCTGTCTAATCTTCTTTCTCTGTTCCTGTGCTTCAAATTCATCAATAATTCCAGCATTTAAATCTGCGTCAATACTCATCTGTTTACCAGGCATTGCATCTAGGGTAAATCTGGCTGCAACTTCTGCTACTCTTTCTGCACCTTTTGTAATTACTACATACTGGATAATTACAAGGATTAAAAAGATTATAAAACCAACTACATAGTTACCACCAACAACAAAGTTACCAAAACTTGTTATGATTTCACCCGCATAACCCTGTCCTAATATTAAACGGGTTGTTGATACATTAAGTCCCAGTCTAAACAAGGTTGCAAAAAGTAGTAATGAAGGAAATACAGAAACCTGTAATGGTTCATTTATATAAATACTTACCAGTATTATTAACATTGAAAATGTGATATTTGCTGTAAGCAGTAAATCCATAAGTATGGTCGGCATCGGTATAATAAACATTATTACTATACCCACTACTGCAAATGCAAATAATACATCTATATTATGAAATATTCTATTTAATGCATTACTGCCCGAAACTGACGGCATTTAACTAAAACCTCCAACTAATCTATATCTTTATTTTTAGTATCTGTCTTCTTTTTTATATACATAAGCTAATATTTCGGCAACTGCCTCATAAAGTTCTTCAGGAATAAAATCACCTATATCACACATCTTGTTCAATGATCTTGCAAGCGGTTTATTCTCAACAATTTCTATATCAAGTTTTTTAGCTTTTTCTTTTAATTTTAATGCTACATAACCTTCTCCTTTTGCAAGTACCTTTGGTGCTTCCATATCTTTTATATTAAACTGAAGTGCAACTGCAATATGAGTTGGGTTAGTAATAACTACATCTGCATCTTCCATAGCAGTCATCATCCTATTTAAACTCATCTGACGCTGTTTTTCTTTACGTCTTTGTTTAAGCTGTGGGTCTCCTTCCATTTCTTTTCTTTCCTGTTTTACCTCATACTTAGTCATTTTTAGACTCTTTTTGTGTTCCCATTTTTGATAAGCAAAATCAAAAATCCCAACAGCAACTAAAAATATTATAATAGCTATTGCTGTTTTAAAGATCGTCTGTCCTATCAGAACTAATGAGGTATTTAGATCCATCTCAGTCATAGAAATCAATTCCATAATAGAATTTCTAATAAAAATATATGCTATTACAGAGATTATTATTATTTTCAGCACTGCCTTTATCATTTCTACAAAACTTTTTAGAGAAAATATCTTTTTAAACCCTTTAATTATATCTATATTTTCTACCTTAGGTTTCATACTCTCTCCTGTAAACAGGGGGCCAACCTGACTGAAATTAATAATAATTCCCATAACAGCTGACGCTATCATAACAGGTGCTACTAAAGAAACAACATAATAAATACTCTCCATTAATATTTCATAGCCGCCAGCCTTTGTAATTGGTTCTATACTGTTAAATGTTAAAAGCTGGGTTACCTTATTCATTAACGACTCTAACATACCGGAAAACATAACATAGAGTACAAAGAAACTGCTCAAAAGTGTAAAGGCTTGATTTAGTTCCTGGCTTTTTGCAACCTGTCCTTTTTCTCTTGCTTCCCGCTTCCGTTTCGGTGTAGGTTCTTCAGTTTTTTGACCTGTTGAATTATCTGCCATTTTTAATTCCTTTCCATTAAGTTAACCCGGACTAATCAGATTAATAATATGAATAATTTCATTAAAACTATTGTTCAGTATATCTGAAAAATAATATATTAAAATTTGAAATGATAGTACTAATAAAACAAAACCGATAAATATCTTTAAAGGTAATCCTACTATAAATATATTCATCTGTGGTACTGACCTTGCCAGAAAACCTAATAAAACATCAACAATAAAAAGTGTTCCCATTATCGGGAGTGCAATTTTAAAACCCATTAAAAACAAATCTGCTGCTCTTCGAAATAAGAACTGCCATAAACTGTTCGATATATTGATCTGACCTAATGGGATAATATCAAAAGATCTATTTAAACTTCTTATAATAATCAAATGACCGTTTATTGAAAAAAATACAAGCACGGTAAATATATTTAGAAACTGCCCAATAATTGGAGAACTTGCTCCACTTAAGGGGTCAACAACATTACCAATTCTAAAACCCATTCTTAAATCAATAAACTGACCGGCAAGTTGAATAGCCGAGAAAAATATATAGATTATAAAACCCATAAAAACTCCAACCGATAGCTCTTTTATTAAATATAGTATAATACCCAAATCAGTTGTTGGAGCACTTATTGATGCATTTGGATAAACCAACATAAATGTTATTACAGCCATTAAAAATGAAAGCATTATCTTTACCCTGTTTTGAATAATTCTACTGCTAAATATGGGAGTAATTAAAAACAACCCCATATAACGAGCCATTATTAAAAAAAATAAATATATTAAATCTGTCATAAGTAACTCTTCAACCATTTAAAGTCATCCTATCATATATATAAGGGAATATTTTGAAACAGTTCATTTACAAAATCAATGACAGTATTTAATATCCAGGGTCCAAAGACTGCTATTGAAGCTAAAACTGCAAATATCTTTGGAACAAAAGCTAAGGTTTGTTCCTGTATTTGAGTGGTCGCCTGCAAAATTGCAACAATTAAACCTGTAATTAAACCTGCTCCTAAAACAGGTGCAATCACTGTTAAAACAACATATAATGCTCTTCTTCCAATATCAATAACTATACTTTGGTCCACTTATCTCTCTCCTTTAAAAAGTCTGTACTAATGAGTTAATAATTAAATGCCATCCATCAACTAATACAAACAGTAATATTTTAAACGGTAATGATATTATTACCGGTGGCAACATCAACATACCCATAGACATAAGTATACTTGCCACAATCATATCTATCATTAAAAACGGTATGTAAATCATAAATCCAATCTGAAATGCAATCTTTATCTCATTTGTAATAAAGGCAGGAACTAATACATAAAGCGGTATATCATCCTGATTATTAGGTTGCTCCATTTCAGCCATATTTATAAATAAAGCTAAAGAATTTTCATCAGTTTGTTCAAACATAAAGTCTCTTAATGGTTCTGCTGTATTATCATAAGCTTGGTCAATACTAATTTCTTGATCTAAGTAAGGTTGTAAGGCATCAGTATTTACTATCTGCCAGACCGGTGCCATTATAAAAATAGTTAAAAAGATCGCCAGTCCAATTAAAACCTGATTAGGAGGCATATTCCTTATTGACAAAGCCTGTTTCATAATTGAAAATACAATTATTATTCTTGTAAAGGAAGTAAACATGATAGCTATTGCTGGAGCTAATGAAAGTACGGTTAATAAAGCTAATATTCTTAAAGATAAAACTAAGTCACTACCTCCACCTTCTTGATTGGGAGAAGATATATCTAAATTAATATCAGGTATATTAAATTCCTGAGCACTTATATTAATACTAAAACTAAAAACTATTATTAATATCAATATTAATGCAACTAAATGTTTATTATTCTGAATCACTATCGTTCCTCCCTAAATACTGCATAAAAAATTCTTTGAATTTTTCTGTATTATCTGAAGAATTGTTATCAATTTGATCAAAATCTAGATCAAAATCATCCTTGTTCCACTTATCAAGCTTTTCAATAGAATTCTCGGTCTGACTTATTAATATTATTTCATCATTTACTTCAACTAATAACAAACCTGTTTTAGTCCCCATATAAATTCTATCGATTACCTTTAAATGGGTTCCGGATTGGACCTTGGCAATATTTTTTTTAAAAAACATTCCTAAATAATAGATTACTCCAACAATTAAGATTAGATAAAAACCTATTTTTAGTATTTCTAAAGTGTAGTTCATTTTTATCTCCTTAATATATAAGGTCTTTAAATATCACTAATACGTTCAGCCGGACTTATTATATCTTTTACTCTAAATCCAAAGCTTTCATCTATAACAACTACTTCACCTTTTGCAATTAATTTTCCATTAACATAAAGGTCAACTAATTCACCAGCTAACTTGTCTAACTCTATAATCGATCCTTCACCAAGATCTAATACTTCACTAATTGTCATCTTTGACTTACCTAAACGAACGGTAACTGTTAAAGGAACATCTTTTAGAAGCTCCATATTCTGTGGTAAACTCTGTCCTTCTTTTTCTCCAAATTCAGGAAACTGTGCTTCCTGTACATCTACCTTATTAGAACTTTTTAACTGTTTATTTGAACTTGTTTTTGCAGTTGTTTGTTTAACCTTTTTTTCTTCATTTGTACTTTTATCAGCAACTTCAGCTGAAATACTGGACTGCATTGAATTATCAGACTTAGCAGTTAAACCTTCATTGTTTTCCTTTAATGTCTTAATTAATTTTTTTGTAAAGTTAAGTGGTGCTAACTGCTTGAACTTACTATCTATTAAGTTACCAATCTTTAAATCAAAAGATGTTACAACTAAAGGGGCTTCTTTATCGAAATAATCATTTTCAAATTCATCTGTGTCAATATCAAAGATCGGTTCTGGCGGTGAAATATTAACAACCTTATCAATAATATTCGAAATAGATGTTGAAGATGAGCCCATCATCTGGTTCATTGCTTCTCCTACAGCACTTAGATGAATTTCATCTAACTCACTTTCACCATCTATATTTTCACCACTACCACCCATCATAAGATCAGCTATTATAGCTGCATCTTCTGAATCTAAAATTAAAAGGTTTAAACCTTCTAACCCTTCAACATATTCAACCTTTACGAGTACAAATGGTTCAGAATATTCTTCAACTACTTCTTTAAATGAACTTATATCAACAGTCGGAGCTGTAATATCAACCTTTTTATTTAAAAGTGTAAAAAGAGCTGTTGCAGCAGATCCCATCGCTATATTACCAATTTCTCCAATAACATCTGCCTGATCTTCTGTTAGTTGATTATCGGCAACATCATTATCATCATCTGAGTTAATTAAAGAATCTATTTCTTCTTGAGACAACTGGGAATTTCCATTACTCATCTAAATCACCTTCCTCCTCCACAACTTCATTTTCAACTCTAACTATCTTAAGAGCATGATGCCTATTGAAATTACCTGGTATTGCTTTGAATTTCTTCATCTTACCAATTTTTACATCGATTGGTTCTTCCACCTTTTTATTAAGTTTTACTATATCACCTTTTTTAAGGAATAAAATATCTTCAACAGTTAGTTCAGTTCCACCAAGTTCGGCATATAGATCTATTTCAGCTTTCTTTACTCTCTCTTTTAACTTACCCATGTGTTCATTAGTTTGTTCTTTTCTAGTACTAGAAAACCAATGCTGAGCATTCAAATGAGAAACAATCGGTTCTAGCATTATATATGGAATACAAATATTAACTAATCCTTCACTATCAGCTACATTAGAAGTTAATGTTATGATAATGGTCATATCATTATCAGGTACTATTTGTGTAAATTGAGGATTAGATTCCAATTCCCTTAATCTGGGTTTGATTTCAATTAAGTTCTCCCAGGCTTCTGTAAAGTTCTGCAAAATCCAGTTAATTGCTTTTTTTAATACTACCTGTTCTATATCAGTAAAAGATCTGATTTTATCAATTGGTTTTCCTAAACCACCAAATAGTCGATCTATAATTGTAAATCCAACTTCCGGATTTATTTCAAATATAAACTGTCCGTCTAGTGGTTCAAGTTCAGAAATGCCGATAATTGTAGGTTCAGTTAAAGATCTTATAAATTCTTGATAAGAAAGCTGTTCAATAGATGCAACTTCAAAACTTACCATACTACGTAATCTAGTAGATAATGTAGTAGTTAAAAGTCGAGCAAAGTTTTCATGAATCATCTGTAAAGTACGCATCTGTTCCTTTGAAAGCTTATTCGGTCTGCGAAAGTCATACTTTTTAACTTTATTCTGTTCTTTTTGCTCTTTCATCTCATCTACATCTACATTACCAGAATCTAAGGCAGATAACAGCGAATCTATTTCATTTTGATTTAGTACTTCAGAATCTGCCATTATATATCCTCCTCACTGAATAACTAATTGAGTAAACCATACATTTTTAACTTCTCCGGTATTCAAATTATTATTTATTACATTTTTAATTTCATCTTTAATTCCTTGTGTTGAAGGAGATTTTATATCTTCTGGTGACTGTGACCTTAAAACCGATATGATTAAATCCCTCAACTGTGGCTTCCTTTTATTTAACTCCTCAGTCAATTTATCATGACTTACTTCAAAAACAATACTTGCTTTTAAAAATTGAAAGTTATTTGCTTCAGCAAAGTTAACTGTAAATTCTCCCATTTGATATGTAGGTCCTAACTCTCTACTTTGTTCTACCTGGTCATTTGCAACTTCACTATTTTCACTTGCTGGATTAATAAATCTAACCATAACAAATCCAATAATAGATAAAACTACAACGATTGAAACGGCTATTATGATTAACTTCATCAGTCCACCATTTTTTTCTTCATTTTCTGCCAAATTTTATTCACTCCCTGCTTCTTGTTCTAAAGTCGTATCTAAAATTACAACTTCGACTCTTCTATTTACAGCCCTGTTATTAGGGTTAGTATTTTCTCTTAAAGGTCTATACATTGAATAACCAGCAGCTGATAGACGGCTTGGCCTAATACTCATATTTTCTATAAAGTATTTAATAACCTTTACTGCTCTAGCAGTTGATAACTCCCAGTTTGAGGGGTAATCACTATTATTTATAGGAAGGTTATCTGTATGACCATCTACTTTTACATTATTAGTAATTCCCTGAATGTTTCTACCTATTTCATCTAATACCTCTTTACCTTCAGGTTTAATTACTGCTTCACCTAAATCATAAAGGATTTCTCCTGTCATCCTGATAACAAGTCCACGGTCTGTCATTTCAACATGGACTTTTTCTTCTAAGTTATTTTCTGCAATAAACCCCTGCATGTTCTGCATTATTCTGTTTAAATTCATTCGAGAAGGATTAAAATGTTCACCTCTCATACCCTGGTCCATAACCTGACTTTCACTGATGGTTTTACCACCATCCATAACCCCTAACTGGTTTTGTAAGGCAGACATAAATCCCTGGAACTTCTGTAAATCCATTACTGAAAATGAATACAGTAATACAAAGAATACTAAAAGCAGGGTCATTAAGTCTCCAAAAGTTGTCATCCAAGCTGGAGAGCCACTATTTTCTTCTTCATTATTACTTCTTTTTCTTCTAGGCATTTTCACCCACCACTCTACTGGTATCTACCTGTTCTTCTTCATTTCCAGCTGGTTTAGCTTCTTCAGATAAGAAGGCTTTTAGTTTTTCTTCAATAATTCTTGGATTTTCACCAGCTTGTATTGATAAAATACCTTCAATCATTAACTCTCTAATCAATACTTCTTCCTGACTTTTGATCTTTAATTTATTGGCTAATGGTATGAAAAATAGGTTGGCTAAGAAAGCACCATATAGTGTTGTTATCAATGCAACCGCCATACCTGAACCTAGTTGACTTGGATCATCTAACTGGCTTAACATCTGTATTAAACCAATTAAAGTACCTATCATACCAAAGGCTGGGGATAACTGTCCCATCTTGCCAAAAATACTTTTCCCTTTTGAATGCCTGTTTTCCATATAGGCTAGCTTGGTTTCCATAATATCTTTAACTAGTTCTGGTTCAGTACCATCTACAACTAGTTGGACCCCTTTCTCTAAGAATGGATCATCTATCTCTTGAATATCCTGTTCTAATGTTAGTAATCCTTCTCTTCTAGCCTTTTGAGCTAATTCAACAAGCACTTTAATAATACTATCAGAATCAATGGTATTATTTGTGAAACATATTTTGAGAAGTGATGGTAATTTCTTTAAATCAGATAACGAGAAACTTACAAAAGTCCCCGCAACTGTACCACCTAAAACAATCATTATAGACTGCATGCTTAAAAATATTACAGCATTACCTCCTAAAAAGATTGCTCCCACTACTAATACTATCCCTAAAGATACACCTATAACTGTACTTAAATTCATCATTTTCACTCCTCATCCAGCGTTAAACCATTAAAAACTTTTCTCTTATAATCAATAACTTTTTCAACCACTTCATCCACTGACTCTTTAACCAATATATTCTTATTTGTTGTTAATTTAATAATTGTATCTGGGGTGGATTTGACTATCTCTATTAAATTTGCATTTACAACTATCTCTTCACCATTTAATCTAGTAAGTTTAATCATTTAACCACCTCATGTTTGTAATAGTGGGGCCTATAAAAGGCCCCACTGATATTTATCTATCTTTTTATATTAACTAATCCTTGTAACATTTCATCAGAGGTGGTAATCATCTTGGAGTTAGCTTGAAATCCTCTCTGAGAGGTAATCATCTTTGTAAACTGTTCAGCTAAATCTACATTAGACATTTCAAGTGTACCTGATGTGATAGTTCCTCTACCACCTACACCTGCAGCTCCAACTTGTGGATCTCCAGAGTTATTAGAAGATGTAAACATGGTATCTCCTTCTTTCTGAAGTCCAGCTGGATTTGCGAAGTTAGCAAGTCCAAGACGAGCTAAGTCCTTATTATATCCATTATCATAAGAACCTATGATAACACCTTCATCATTTAAGGTGAAGTCTTTAAGTTCTCCTTCACCATACCCATCAACTGTTCTAACATCTGCAGTTGAATCTCCTGAAAACTGAGACAATCTTGAAAAATCTAAACTTACCGTTTGGGGATTAGTAGCTCCATTTCCAGGATCATATTCTATTTCTAAATTCTGACCATTAATAATTCGACCATCGGCATCAAATTCTAAAAGATGAGGGTCCGCAGCACTTGTAATTGTAGGATTATTACCTCCAATTGTCATTTCTGTATTTTCTATTTGCCACGTTGTATCACCTGTCTTTTCTAAAGACATATTTACATCATGCTCAAATCCTAATGAATCAAATATACTTGTTGAAATAATTGCTGATTCTCCATTGTTGAAACTTGCATCTAAATTACCATCAGTAATAATATTCTCTGTTGCATTAGCATCCATGGTTTGGTCAAAGTCTATATCTCCCATATTATCTACATTTAGTCCAGCGAAGTCACCATTCTCATCAGCAGTCCAACCCTGAACTCTATTTCCATTTGCAGTGTTTACAAGGTAACCTTCTTCATCAAAGTCAATGTTTCCAGCTCTTGTATAATAGTTTTGACTGCCGTCATTTACTATAAAGAAACCATTACCCTGGATAGCCATATCAGTCATTTTACCTGTAGACTGTAAACTACCCTGTCCCATATTTGTATCAATACTTCCTAGCTGTACACCTAAACCAATCTGTTTAGGGTTTGTTCCTCCCCGTCCTTCCTGTGGAGAAGAAGCACCACTTAAAGTCTGATTTAACATCTCTTTAAAAGTAACTCTACTTCCTTTGAATCCAGTTGTGTTTACATTTGATATATTGTTTCCAATAACATCCATTTGATTTTGGTGTACTTTTAATCCTGATACACCTGAATACATAGATCTTATCATTTATTCATCATCTCTCCTCTACGCTGGCAAAGTACCTCTGTCAGTTAGTACTTTGTGGCTCCCGTAAAGGGTCCTGCCATCAACCAGCTTATATTTTTTTGTTTTTATTTTTACATTAATACCGTTGAATCGATATTAGTAAATACCTTTTCTTTCATATTATCTCCATCAATTGCAGTAACTACAGTGTTATTTTTAACACTTACAATGTATGCTACATCATCGACTAAGATAAGTGAATCTCTTGCTCCTTTTGTTTCTGCTTTTTGAACCCCTTTTTGAAGTCTTTCCATTTTAGCTTTACTTAAGTTAATATTTCTTGTTTGTAATCTTTCTTTGGCATGTTTTGAGAATTCTATCTTTGAACCTTTTATCTTTTCCTGGAAAACTTTCTTAAAAGGAGTACTGCTTTTATCTGCTTTTTGATTTCTATTATCTACTTGTTCATTTTGCTTATTTGGTTTAATCGGCCTATTAATTATTAGGCGGTTATCTATTTTCATTTTTCTCACCTTACTCCCTTTTTACTTTTAATAAATGGCAGTAATATCATCAACGTTAATCTTATCATTGTTCTCATTACTTAAGTGTGCAAATGCTTTGCCATCTTCAAAAC
The DNA here is from genome assembly GCA_051745185.1 of Bacillota bacterium. Classification (GTDB taxonomy): domain Bacteria; phylum Bacillota; class Halanaerobiia; order Halanaerobiales; family M55B127; genus M55B127. The sequence goes on along the minus strand of JBNJDV010000009.1, from coordinate 18,151 downwards.
TTATCTTTTCAACTTCTCCTTTGATTAAGTTTGTAACATCATCTTCTACATACTCTCTTTCAACCGTTTTTCCGATTAAAGAACTATTCTGATTTACTTTTTGGACATCAATTAGTTTCTTGAAGTTTTGATTTATATTGTTCATCTGTTCAAGTGAACTAAACTGTGCCATCTGAGCTATAAATTCTTTATCTTCCATCGGTTTTAAAGGATCCTGGTTTTGAAGTTGAGTAATTAATAGTTTAAAAAAGGCATCTTTGTCCAGTTCTTTTTTAACTTCATTAGCAATACCATTTACATCTGTGTTAGTTGTAGAACTCGCTGCTTCTATAGTCATATTACAGCTCCTTTCTTTTTAGGCAAAGTATTCAAAACCACTTCGATATGAATTATTATTTGTCCAGTTTGAATGTTCAAATTGGTTAAGTTGTTTATTACTGGCTTTATCTTGATTTATATAGTTGGAAATGTAGTTTTTCTGCCTTTGATTATTATTTCCATTTTGCTGTCTTTCATCAAACTGCTGAAAACTAGGATTTTGATTCTGATTACCTCGATTTCCACTGAAGTTTTTACTATCTGATTCAATACTAAATTGATCAACCTCTAGTCCTTTAGATATAAGGTTATTTTTTAACTCCTGCATATTGTTTTCTAGAAAGTTTTGTATATTGGTATTTTCTACAATAATTTTCCCAACTAATTTATTTGATTTAACCGATAACTCAATTTTCATTTTACCCAATACTTCAGGTTCAAGTTTTATTTCAATTTGATTTTTATTTGTTAATGATTTCATATTGAGTTTATCATCAATCTGTTTGAATACATTATTTTCCTGTATAAGTTGATTAAACTTATTACTCACTGATTGATTACTGCCTTTATTGGCTGTTAAATCAATACTTTTATAGTTTGTTAGATTATCTTTTAAGTTGTTTTTAGAATCATCATTTAAGAATTTGAGAGTGTTGATCTTTTTGTAATTGCTCTTATTATTATCTTCGTACTTTATCTCCAAATTATTAAATGTAATTTTTTCCATTAGTTTATTATCTTTTTTTAGTTGAGAAGTATTTTTTAAGTTATCTGTATCAACTTTAACTATTTTTTGCTTTTGTCTGGTTTTTGTTTTTTGTTTTACTGTATCGTTTGTATTGATATTCTTACCAGCTTTTATATTCAAATCTTTATTATTAGTTTTTGTATTCTTATTTTCCATATCTTTATTTGGATTGTTGTTAGATTGATTTGTTTTATCTTCTGTTTTAATGTTTTCCTGATTTCTTATTTCACTATTTTTAACTGTTTTATTTGTTTGATTACTTTGTTTAGCATCAACTTTATTGGTGTTGTTATAATTTTGTTTTTTATTATTTTTTTCTTTAGAAATTTTTTCTAGATTTATTATTATTGACTTTATAACATCTTCTGTAGGTGACTCGTTTTTTGGTTCAATATTTAACTTATTTATTATTATTTGTACCAATTCAGTTTTGTTTTCACTATTTTTAAAATTAGTACTCTTAACTATATTTCTTACATCTTTTTTTACTGTATTAAATTTTTGGTCTGTTAAGTTGATTTTTAGCTGTTTTAGATTGTCAATTATTTTTTGTAATGATTTTTTGTCCTCTTCAGATAACTTTGGGTTAGATATTTTTTCTAATTCGATATTGTATTTAGTATTAGTTCTATTTTTTGATTGGGTTGATTTATTTTTGTTTTCCCTAGTTTCATTTTTCTCCAGCAGCTCAATTGCCTTTTTAAATAATTTCTCAACAGATTCATTTTTTGTTTTAATGTTATTTTTATTATCACTATCATTTTTTAATTTGAAATTTTGATTGTTTTTTTCTATATCACTTCTAATACCTTTTTGATCAGCTTTCAGATCAGTATTACTATTTGAATTAATTGTTAAGATTAAATTTTCATTTGATTCCATTCCATTTATTTTGTCTTTTGGAATATCCAAAACTAGATCAAATCTTTTATCATCTTTATTGCTTTTAATTAATAATAACTCAGTATTATCACTATCCTGATTAGTTTTATTGATTATTATTTTGTTTATATCACCTAAACTAAGATTTGCTTTTTTAAGGATTTTTTCAATCTGATCTATTAGTTCTTCTAGATTGATTTCTTGTTCTTTTTTTGAATTTAATTTATTATTATTTAGTTTGAGGATTTCTGCTATTTTTTCTTTGAATTCCTTACTTGGATGAATGTTGTTTGAATCTGTTCTGCCAGTTTCTAGCTGGCCTGACAATAGTTTAACTGCTATAGCATTTATCTTTTTCACCTCCTTTGCTTGATTTTTTTTATATTAAAGGAATTTTTATTCCCTTAATCTCTCTGTTAAGTTAATTGCGATTTCTTGAGGTAAATTGGTTATTATTTCAGCAACATGGTCATCTTTTAGTTCTTCAACTATTTGCATAGTAGTATCCATCTGCAAATCTGGTATTAACCGTGCTGCCTCTTCTGGATCCATGTTTGAGTAAACCTTTACTAATTTTTCAATTCTAGCCTGCTCTTGTTCTTTATTTGTTCTATAACCTTCAAATTCACTTTCTAGATTTGCAATTCTTTCTTCTTTCTGTGTTACCTGATTTTTAAGTTCATTTATTGTTTGTTTTAATTCTTCATTTTCAGTTCTTAATTCATCGTTTGTGTTTTCTAATCTGTAATAATCTTCCATCATTCTGTCATACTGAGCATCGATCTTAAGTCTTTCTTTGATATAGGGGGTATTAACAATCATATCATCAAGATGAAGGATCCCGAAAAAATGAAGTGCCCATAATGCATATGCTGTTATGAATAAAAATAAGAATAGATAGATTAACTTTTTCATCCTAGACCCCCTGATTAGATAATCTTAAACTTATTTCATCTAGTTCTTTTTGTTGTTTGCTTAAAAAATCTTTATAGAATGCTTTCGATTTCTTATCTTTTATTTTTACTATTTTTTCTTTTGACTGCTTTTTTTCTATGACATTATCCTTATATATATTTACTACTTCTCTTTGTTTATAAAGCTCTTGATATATATCCTGTATTTTTTTCTGTTGTTTTTTTATATAATCTCTAGTTCTTATATTTTCCATTACATCTAAATCATTATTTCTGATATAGTTAAACAGATTTGATAACTGCTGTTTTGCTTCATTTAATCTAACTTCTATATTATTTTCTTTTTGTCTGGCTTGATAGAGTTGATTTTGAGCTTTATCAAGCTCAACTTTTCTTATATCTAGAACCCTCTGCAGCCTAAAATTATATTTTTCCATAGTATTGCTCCTTTAGTCTTCAATTTATGAGTTTATTATCTGGGTTAATTTTCTTTTTGTTTCATCAAAACTTATATCTTCTTCAATTTCCTGTGTTAGGAAATTATTTATTTGGTCTATCTTTTCTATTGCCCTATCTATTTTTGGATTACTTCCTCTTTCATAAGCACCTATGCTAATTAAATCCTCAGCTTCTTTGTAATCTGCTAATAGTTTTTTAAGCTGATTCGAACAATTTATATGTTCCTTTGAAACCACATCTTTCATCACCCTGCTTACACTCTCTAATACATCTACAGCAGGAAAATGATTTTTGGAAGCTAAACTCCTTGACAATGTTATGTGCCCGTCTAATATACCCCTTACAGTGTCTGAGATGGGTTCATTAAAGTCATCACCTTCTACTAATACTGCATAAAGGGCTGTAATTGATCCTTTATCATTTGTACCTGTTCGTTCAAGGAGTTTTGGTAGTTTAGCAAAAACAGATGGTGGATAACCCCTTGTTGCAGGTGGTTCTCCTGAAGCAAGACCAACTTCTCTTAAAGCCATTGCAACTCTTGTAACAGAGTCCATCATTAAAAGAACATCTTTTCCTTGATCTCTAAAATATTCTGCTATAGCTGTAGCAACACTAGCAGCTTTCATTCTAATTAAAGCTGGCTTATCAGAGGTAGCTACAACTACAATTGAATTTTTCAATCCTTCAGGTCCTAAGTCTTCTTCTATAAAGCCTCTAACTTCTCTACCTCTTTCCCCGATTAATGCTATTACATTAATATCAGCATCGGTATTTCTTGCCGCCATTCCTAACAGTGTACTTTTACCTACACCACTTCCGGCAAAGATTCCTAATCTCTGACCACGTCCACAGGTTAAAAGTCCGTCTATGCTTTTAATTCCAAGACTTAAAGGTTCTTTTATCCTCTGTCTTTTTAAGGGATCAGGTGGTTGTCTGTTTACACTTACTTCTTTTAAATTATTAAATTTATTAAGACTTGAGGTTAATGGTTTTCCAAGTCCATCTAAAACCTCTCCAAGTAATTGATTACCTACTTTTATCTTTAACTCACTTCCACTGGCAATTACTTTTGCTCCTGGAGTAATGCCTTTCATAACTCCAATCGGCATCAGTAGAACCTTATTATCATTAAAACCAACAACTTCAGCTTCTATGTCACCCTGCTTGCTTTTAATATAACAAAGTTCTCCAACACTTACTTCAGGCCCAACCGACTCAATAATTAGACCTACTACTCGTGTAATATATCCAAACTCACGGTTAACCTTTGTATTTTCAATTGTTTTTTCTAATTTCTCTAGGCTTGTTTCCCTAAACATTTACTCACCTTAATCCATTTCATGTAAGATTTTATTTTCAAGTCTTTCAATTTTTTCTGTTAAAAAGGCATCTTTACCTCCGAAATTTGTATTTACAACACAGTCACCTTTAGTTAAGTTATCATCACTATTAAATTGAAACTTACTCTCTGGAAAGTTAGTTTTAAGTTCACTTTTGTTTATATATGGTAACATTTCTGGATTTACATTTACTACAAACTGTTGATGATTGTTACTTAAATCCTGTAGTACATCTTCAACTATATTGTTAATTATTTCTGGTGTATGGTTAATCTTATAGTTTATTATCTTTGAAGCCATCTTGGCTGCTATATTAATCAACTGAGGCTGTAGTTCATCTAATTCTTTATCATACTGTTCTTTAAGTTCATTTACTTTTCTAGCAAGAATATTTACAACTTCTTCAATTTCTTTTTTGTGTTTTTGATATGCCTCTTCTTTTCCTTTTTGATAACCTTCTTGATATGCTTCTTCTTTAATTTCATCAACTCTTTTTCTTTCTTTTTCAGCTTTGTTTATAATTTGCTCTGCTTTTTGTTCAGCATTTTTTATGATATCTTCAGCTTTTTTTTCTGGCTCTTTTACTGAACTAATATGTTCTTTACCAGTTGCTTTTTTGTATTTATTGTTAGCTTCTTCTTTTAGTTCTTTTTGGTGTACATTTGATAACTTATATTTACCAATAATTTGAGAGGCTTTAATTATTTTAGACAACTAACTCACTCTCCCCACCACGTGCTATGACTATTTCTCCGCTTTCTTCTAACTGTCTTATTACATTTACAATTCTCTGCTGTGCATCTTCAACTTCTCGGATCCGTACTGGTCCCATATATTCCATGTCTTCTTTTAACATTTCGCTTGCTCTTGAAGACATATTATTAAAGATAACTTCTTCAACCTCTTCACCTGAAGTTTTCAATGCTAATGCAACATCATGTGTTTCAACTTCACGAAGTACAAGCTGTACAGCTTTATCTGATAGTAATACGATATCTTCAAATACGAACATTTTCTTCTTAATCTCTTCAGATAGGTCTGGATCTTTTTCATCAAGTTGATCAAATATATTTTTTTCTGTACCACGGTCTACCTGGTTTAAGATATCTACTATTGAATCAATTCCTCCAGCTGATGCATATTCATTTGTTATTACAGATGATAGTTTCTTCTCTAATACATTTTCAACATCCTTTATAATCTCTGGAGATGTTCTATCCATCAATGCTATTCTTTTTGCTACATCACTTTGCACATCTTCTGAAAGAGCAGACATAATTTGTGAAGCCTGTGAAGGTTGTATATATGATAAGATCAAAGCAATTGTCTGTGGATGTTCACCCTGTATAAAGTTTAAAAGCTGGTCTGCATCTGCCTTTCGTATATTATCAAATGGTCTAACTTGTAAGTTTGCTGTTAATCTATTTAAAATACTATCAGCTTCTTTTTCACCGACAGCTTTTGTTAAAATCTCTCTAGCGTATTTAATACCACCACTGCTTATATAGTCATTAGCCTGTAAAAGATGGTAAAACTCACCTAAAACCTTGTTTTTTAGTTCAGTACCTATTTTTTGCATATTTGCAATTTCTAAGGTAAGTTCTTCAATCTGTTCATTATCGAGATGTTTAAATATTTTAGCCGACATATCCGGACCAAGTGATATTAGTAGGATAGCTGCTTTTTGTTTTCCAGTCAGTTCTTTTATTTCTGCCATAAATAATCTCCTTACCTTTTAAATATTTTAGTCTTCTAACAACCAGTTTTTAAGTAATTTTGCAACATCTTCCGGTTGGTTTGATACAACATCTTCTAGTTCTTGTGTAAGTTGTTTTTTGCGTTTTTCTTCATCACTTAAGGTTGGTCTACCAATATCTTCTGTTTCTTCTTTATAATCAGAACCCGATTGATAATCAACCATCTGACCTCTTGGTACTGATGGTGATGAACTATATGATCTTTTAACCATAAATATGATCCCTGTTAAGATAAGTATAATTAATAGTATTAATCCGCCGTAAATATACATCCTAGTTCTCTCTGAACTTTCCTGAGCTTCTTTTGCATTGGAAATTTCTTCTGCAAGACTGTTATCAAAATCAAAACTATTTACAGTAACTGTATCTCCACGTTCAGAGTCTACTCCAATTGCTGATTCTACAGATTCCTGTATGTTAGTTAATAGAGTTTGGTCTTCAATACTATCAACCATTACTGATACAGATAATCTATCCACATCTCCCCCAGCATATACATACCTTTCTATCTTTTCATTTATCTCATAGTTAGTAACTGTATTTGTACTCTCTTCAGAACTTGTTTGTGTATTTTCACCTTCAGCCTGATATTCAGGTATATTAGTTTCAGTACCTGCTGCACCTCCGTCTGGTTGAGAAGTTACTTCACTGGTCTGTTCGCTTACTTCTTCACTTCTTGCAATACCGGTGTCATCAACAACAGGTGTATATGTCTTGCTCTCAACCTCACGCTGGTCAAAGTTTAACTTTGCATTAACACTAACTGTAAAGTTATCTGGTCCTAAAACCCTTGTTAACATTGCCTTTAAGTCACTTTCTAAACCTTGCTCAAAGTTTTTTTCCATACTTAAATTTTCTTTATTTATTTCTGAATTTTGATTATCACCACTACCTTCTGCACTTAAAAGATTACCATGTGTATCAATTACAGTTACATTTTCTGATGATAAATCCTGTACACTTCCTGCAACTAAGTTTGTAATTGAATTAATCTGTGAACTGTTTGTTTGATATCCTGTGTCTAGCTGGATCAAAACAGAAGCGGAGGATGATCTTTTTTCATCCAGATAGATACTATCTTTAGGAGCTGTAATCTGAACTTTGGCATAATCAATACCCCTCATGAGGCGAATTGATCGTGAAAGTTCACCCCCGATAGCTCTATAATAATTTACCTTTCTTTCAAAATCTGTTGCACCGAACTGACTTTCATCAAATATTTCAAATCCAACCACACCTTGATTTGGCAAACCTTCTGAAGCCAAATCAATCCTGGCCTGATAAATTTGACTTTTTGGTACTTCAATAGTACCACCACCATTTGTTAGTTTATATGGTATATTTCTTTCATCTAATGCATTAACTATTTCACCCGCTTCTTCTGATACAACATCAGTATAAAGGGGTGTATAAACAGCTGTATCTCCGGATATAATTAGATAACCTAAAACAATTAATATAACTGCTGTACCTGCAGAAATTATTATCTTAGCCTTACCATCAAGACCTGTCCAGAGTTCTTTTATGTTATTTATGTATTCTGATATAGTATTCCACATGCTAATTTATCTCTCCCAAACACCAACAATCAGTGTTAAAATAATGTTTATTAATCAAACCTGTAACCTCATAATCTCTTTATATGCACCTAAAACCTTGTTTTGAACAGCTAAAGTTAACTTCATTGCTGTTTCAGCCTTTTCACCAGCGATCATCACCTGATGAATGTTATCGGTTTTTCCAAGTACAAAATCTTCAGAGATTTGATCAGAATCTAACTGAAGTTTATTCACCTTATTAATATTTTCCTGTAATATGGATTGAAAGTCTTTGACCTTATCATTTTTTTTATTCCCATCAGTTGGATTTATATTTAATAGTTGTAATCTGTTTTGGATTGGATTAATCATCTAAACTACCCCCTACCGATTTCTAAGGCCTTTAAAGCCATTCTTTTTGTTGTGTTAAGAGCTGTTACATTAGCCTCATATGAGCGAGAAGCATCTATCATATCAACCATTTCGGAAGTGATATTTATATTAGGCATTTCAACATAACCATCTTCATTAGCATCAGGATGTTCAGGCCTATAAACTGTTTTAAAAGGTTTAGTATCTTCTCTTATACCTGCAACCTCAACCCCAATACCTGTATTGTCATTTTTCATCTTTGAACTCAACTGGTTAACAAATGAACCGTTTCTTTCTCTAAAAATAGCTAACTTCCTTCTATATGGAAGACCATCGTCAGTTCTAGTAGTATTTACATTAGCAATATTATCAGCTATCAAATCCATTCTAAGCCTTTGAGCTGTTAAACCAGAAGCACTTGTATTAACTGTTGAAAACACAATTATTCACTTCCTTTCTGAATAACTTCCTGGAGCATACCAAACTTACCTGAGATCCTCTGTGTTAAAGTGTTGTAGTATAGGTTGTTTTTAGATAGTTTAGCCATTTCTGAATCGATATCAACATTGTTTTGGTCATTTCTATAAGTTGTATTGGTATGATTAGTTGCTTTAAATCTTATTCTGTTACTCGTATTATTACTTGCACTTATATGATTAGGATTAGTGCTTTTTAGACTAGTTGAACTACCACTGTTATTCTTTTTTAATTTACCTATATTATCATTTAATACATCAATAAAGTTAACATCTTCTCTTTTATAGTTTGGAGTACTGACATTAGCAATATTATTAGATAAAGCCTTATGTCTTGCATAGGAGCCATCTAATCCAAACTCAAGGATATTGATAATAGAATTCAAGTAAATCCTCCCTTTCTAATTAACCATTTTAGCAACTGCTTCTTTAACCCTATCTTTTTTAAACGGTTTTACTATAAAGTCTTTTGCACCAAGTTCAATAGCCTGGATTACTATTTTTTGCTGTCCCATGGCTGAACAGACAACTATATTTGCATCAGGATCAATATCTAATATTGCCTTAATAGCTTCAATACCATCCATTACAGGCATTGTAATATCCATAGTAACAATATCTGGTTTTGTTTCTTGATACATTTCTACAGCCTGCTGTCCGTTTTCTGCCTCACCAACAATTTCATATTCTTCTTTTAAGATGTTTTTTAAATTCAACCTCATAAATGCTGCATCATCGACAACTAACACACTTTTCATCTGATCAGTTCCTCCTTTGCTATTATATAGAGAAATATAATGTTAATATTATTTGAATTATTACTCATTAAGTAACAAATATTTTAGATATATTATAATACAATAATGTATATTTTTGGTTATTATTTGTCTCAATAACGGAATAAAAGCTAGATGATTAACTCATCTCTTTTATAAGAAGTTACCTTAACCTCTCCCGTATCTGTATAAAACCTCATTGTTCTCCCAAAATCATCACCTGTATCTTCAGCTAAGATCTTTATACCCTCTCGTTTTAATATCTTTTTGGCAGCTTTGGCATTCCTTTGACCAATATTCATAACTGAGCTTTCATTACCAAAACTAAACATCTTAGCTCCACCAACAACCTTTGCTACCAAATTACTTTTTTTAGCTCCTAATTTAATCATTTCTTCTATTAAAAAAGGGATACCAGTATCTGCATATTTTGCAGTATTTTTCTTTCCATTGCTTTCTGGAAGCATATAGTGAATTAAACCACTAACTTTCGAATATTTATCATATAATGCCAAACCTATACAGGACCCAAGCCCTAGGGTTACTAAAACATGGGGCGGCTTTGTTACTTGATACTCAGCCATCTTTATCCTGATTTCATCATTCCCCATTGTTATCAAATCCAAGAGAACTTAATATAGTTTTTAGGGATTCAAGCTGTGGTATAAAGAAAAAATATCCCTCTATCTTTCGTTCACCATCCATAAATACAGTCTCAATTAATAAGACATTATCACCGGTTTTACTAGCAGAAATCATAGTTGAGCTTAATATAGCACCTGCCATATCATATGAAAAGCCGGGAATAGACTGAATCATATTTATTTCTGTCATATCACCGATGGATTTTAAATAAGAACCGCTTAAAATATTACCCAGTTCTTTAAGAAGGGAAACTTCCATTTCACCCATTTCGTCTGGTTCTATTTCTTTATTCATTACAACTTCAACCAGATATTTAATGGAATTTGAAGGAAAGATAAATAAGATGTTTCCGGGGGCTTGACCTGTAACATTAAATAATATACCGGCTACATGGTCTTCTTCACTACCGGTTATTGTACTAACATCTTCTAAGGGAATGATTTGAACCGAAGGAACATCAATTTCGATCTTTCGATCTAAAACTTCAGAAAATGCCGTAGCAGCATTTCCAGCACCAATATTACCAACCTCTTTTAAGGCATCTTTTTGTATTGTGTCTAATGTAAACTCATCCATTACCACATTAATTCCTCCTGGAAATAGTATAATTTTGTATATTTATCAAATATTTTATATATAAAACTAATTAATATTAATTATGTTATAATCATTCATATATCTATATTTATAGGTTTTGAACATAAAACGCTTAATAAACAGATTATATATTTTAATCTTTAAACTTTTATTTGTATAAACTAAAAAAACCTATAGCACATTGAAAGCTATAGGCACCAAAAATAGTAAAACTAATTCGGTAACCTGGCAGCCTCTTAATTACAAGGCCCATAGCTTTGCGCCCCTCAAGATGAGAGGGTTGCCCTTTTCAAATTAGATTAATCGAAAAATATTATTTAAATTTAATACAAGAAAAATAACTTATTACTTTAAAATAATATCTAATATTTTACAAGTTGTCAAGAAAAATCCTTAAAAGAGCATTTATATATATTCAGTACAAATATATCTAAATATAGGTTATATTAGTAATTATTACTCATTAAAATTACTTTAATAAAAGATTTATTAACTTTTGTTTAATCCATATTTTATTATTTAAATCAATATTTTGAAACATCTTTAATTTAATCAAATTTTACTATTTTAAGGAAAAAGTATTATATAGAATATAAAAGCTATCCTTACCATATATTTGATATATAAGGATAGCTTTAATTTATTGTTTACAGGTTAAATTTATTTACATTATCTGATAGTTTGTTTGCCATCTCAGCCAATTCTTTAGCTGCATTTACTATTTCTTCAGTGGAAGCAATCTGTTCTTCACTCGCAGCTGCAACTTCCTGAGCATTACTGGCCGCTTCTTTGCTTACCATCTCGATCTCTTTAATTGCTTCTTCAACTTGTTTACTGTTTTTATTCATTTTTTCTACAGATTCATGTAGTTTAACTATTGCTTCATTTGAGCTTTGAGAAGTATCATTAATCTTACTAAAAATTTCCCCTGACTTCTCTATTGTTTCAACACTCTCATCAACTACTTCTTCTGTTTTATCCATTTTTACTACAGCTGTATCTACATCACCTTGAATTTCATTGATTAATTCAGAAATCTGTTCAGTTGCATTTGCTGATTCTTCGGCAAGTTCCCTAATTTCATCTGCTACTACACTAAATCCTCTTCCAGCTTCTCCAGCTCTTGCCGCTTCTATAGCTGCATTTAAAGCAAGTAGATTAGTTTGTGCTGCAATATCATTAATTAGATTTACAATCTCTCCTATTTCATTTGAAGACTCACCCAATGAATCAATTGTATCAGCAACTTCTTTATAGAAATCTTTAACTTTATTTATCTTGTTAACTGAATCAGAGATTGATTGATTTCCTTTATCAATATTACTCATTACTTCTTTTTCAAGTTCTTCTAAGTCTGTTGACCTCTGTTCAGCTTCTGCAAGTCTGCTTATTAGATCTTTAACATTATCTGTGGTTTCCTCAACCTGAGCAGTCTGCTCTTCAGCTCCAGAAGCAACATTTTGAATTGAGTTTCCAACATGTTCTGCAGACTGTGTTACCTCATCACCTGATGCTGATAGTTCTTCACTTGATGCAGATAAATTATCAGAAACTTGAGCAACTCTTCCAATAAGATCTCTTAAACTATCCCTCATATGGTTAAGTGAGTCTGCAAGTTGACCAATCTCATTATCGTTATCTATTTCTAATTTATCAACTGCTAAATTTCCATCTGCAATCTTTTCAGCAAAACCCTGTGCTTTTTTAAGTGGTTTTACAACACTTTTGGTTGTAAAATATACTATTAATGCAGCAAAAATTAATGTTATAATAATTGTTATAATTGTTTTATTTCGGAAATTACTAAGTGGTTCTTTATACTCTGTAGTAGGAAGAGCAGTAATAATTAAATAATCTTTATAAGGTTCAAAATGTTGATAAAGTTCTGTTCCATCTTGTACCTTTACAATTTCTCCCTCTCTTTGTTCTAATATTTCTTCTCCCCATTCAAACTCACTTAAATTAGTTCCAATCATACTTCCATCAGGATAACTAATTATTGTACCATCTTCATCAGTTATGTATACATATCCTGATTCACCGTAATTTATACTGGAAGCGATTCTTGATATATTAATTTTATCTAATAGTTCCTGTAGTTCATCTGGCTGTACACCTATTTGAACAATTCCCGATTGACCCTCTCTTGCTACTCCTACATATTTAAATAAGGAACCATCTGTTCCTCTTTCTTGCGGATCTTGAGCCAACTGGAAGTCTTCATTTTCTAATCCTTCTAAAAATGGTCTAGTCTGTTCACTCTCATGAAAATCAAAACCAACAAAATCATCTATATTTGTCCACTGTATTACTCCGTTTTCATCTGTTACATGTATTTCAGGTATACCCAAGCTTTCAATCAAACTATCGATTCTATTTTGAAGCAAAAAGTTAGGTGTATCTACAAAGATTTCATTAACTGACTCTGTAATCATGATTAGATATTTATCTATAGCTTCTTCAGTAAGCTGTGCGTTTTCCTGCCTTTCTTCAATTGTATTTTTTACTTCTTCAACCTGTATATTTGATTCATCTTCTATAGAATTCATTATATACTGCTGTTGAGTATTGTATCCGATATATCCTATTACAGACATCCCAATAATAATTACTAGTAGTGTTGGTATTAAGAATTTTGACATAATACTTTTCGTTTTTGTTTTTTTATTATCCAAACTGAACAACTCCTTTTAAATCTCTGCATAATTTAAGGGGTTAGTAATATTTTAGTTACTAGCTCTTTTTATCTATGAACTTTGCTTCATATCTATTATTTTTTAAATAAACTTTTCTGGTTTTAGTTTTTTCATCTAGTGTATTCAAGTTATTAATAATATCTTGTTTTTTAGCTTTTAGACCTCTGGTGTTTTTTTCTTCTAAATCGATTATTTTTTTAAATAATTTTTTTAATTTTTTATACTTCTCTTTTGGTTTATCAACTGTTTGTAAATATTGTTTAATATCAATATCATTATTTAAGTTCTCAATAATTTTTCTTTTTTGTTCTGTTATTTTATTTAATTTTTCAATATTATTTTCATCGATACATTCTTTTTGTTTGTTGGTTAAATCATAGTATTTTTTATAATTATCATATAAATTCAATTAATTCACTTCCCTGTATGAATAAAAAATAGAACTATAGAATTAATTATCCACTAAAAACTGATTAGTTTTACTATCTTCAGCATAAATTAATCCATCCGAAATGGAACCGGTCAATTTTAACTTTACCTTCCCTATTCCAAACTCTTCATTTACTTTGTTTTTAATAGACAAGGTTATTTCTGTGAGATTATAACTGCCTGGTTTGATCCGGACAGTTTTGCTTTCACCTTTGTAATTTATATAAAAGATATTGTTGCTGTTATCAATTCTTATCGGTCGTTTTACTGTATCTTTTATATTATAATTATGCTTTGTTTTATTAGTGATTTTTTCTTGTTTTATCTCTACCTTATCATTATATTTCATTGATTTAGGTTTTCTTTTATTAACTTCTTTTTGTTTTAACTTATTATTATCTGGGGTTATTTTTATATTAAGTTCATTTGAATAAATTTCATCAATTTTACTCATTATTAAAACCCCTTTTAAATTATATTTTTAGATATTAACCACTTATATTTATTTTTTGTTGTTCATTACCTTGATTAGGATTATTTATTACTTCGTTCCAAGTTTCTAATAACTCCATCATTAAGCTCTCCACATTTTCAATTGGTTCAATTTCTTTGTTTATATTAGCTGAAATCAATTCAGAGTACATGAAGCTGTATAGTTGATATAGGTTTTCTGCTATTTCTCCACCTTTTTCCATATCAAGTGTATATCTTAATTCATCAATTATAGCCTGTGACTTTTTTAAATACTCATTTGCATTTTCCATATCTTCTTCTTGAATTGATTTTTTGGCTATTCTTAAAAACTTTATACAGCCCTGGTAGAGCATTATAAGTAGTTTTTTATTGTTTGCTGTTTTTACCTGAACCTTTTTATACTGTCTGTGTGCTGTCATTGACATTATGTTTCCTCCTTACATAATGTAACTTCATATTTATTATTATTTTATATGAATCATTATTTTTTATTAATAAACTCTTGAGTTAATAAAGTTTCCTTTATGATCAGCTGCTGCCTTTTGTACTTCCTGACTTGTTTCCTGCATACTTTCAATCAGCTTATTTACAGTAGCACCATCTTGACTCATCGCAGTCTGTAAAGTTGACATACCTATAGCTGATCTTACACTTTGAATTTGACTTTGAACTGCTGAGTTTATTTCCATAAGGTTTTACCCCCCTTTTTAATCTCTACATCATACTACTCAGCATATTAGTAGGTCCACCCATGTTCTGTAATTGACTCATCATCCAGCTCTGTTGAGACTGCATTTCAGATATTGCCTCTTCCATTGCGCTAAACTGCTCAACATAACGTTCTCTTGTCATCTCTACTTTTCTTTCTACATCTTCAATATCATCATTTAGATTATCTATTCTGTTATCATAAAAATCTAATCTTCTTGGAATAAGGCCGGTATTAGTCTGCATTAACTGATCTAGGTAACTATCCATTCTTACAGCCATACCATCATAACCTTCAGTATCTGAAATAGCTGTAAAAAGATTAGTAACTTCTTCTGGTGAATTTTGTAAGGCTTCTTCTAATTTTGCAGAATCAAAACTCATAACTCCATCTCTATCTATTTCAACACCAACAGCATTAAGAGTTTGATAATCTCCAGTATCTTTAATCTTTGAAGTAACCTGTTCTCTTAGCCTCATCTGAAGTCTATTTGCGGTATTATCCCCTTGAAGGATTGCTCCTTTTTCTTCTTCCTGATCATAATCGGTTTTACCATCTAAAAAATTCATTGTACTATTATATTGATCAACAAAGGCTTTGACACCATCAACAGCTTTTTGAGTATTTTTACTTACTGCTATTGTTGCTGAACTATCAACTTCAGCCTCAGGATTTACATTAAATGTTACTCCTTCAACTACATCAGAAAAAGTATTTGTTGAACTTGTAATTCCAGTTAATCCATTTACATCTATCTCTGCATCAGAAGCAGCTTGAAGTTCATTAGCTATTGTTCCATCTGTATTAATAACTCCTAGACCTTCTAATAATCCATTTACATCAGTAATTTTTGTAGAATCTAATGCATTCTCAACACCAGTTTCTGTAGTTTCTAATACTAGATGTCTATCAACTATTGAAGCTCTAACTCCAGCATCAGCATCATTAATCTTATTACTTACATCGTTTAAGGTATCAGTATCATAAATGGTAATATCTGTTCCATTAATATTTATTGTATTATTAGGTTGTAGACTATCAAAACCAGTTAGTTCATTTAATGGATTGACAGATGAACTCATCTGACTACCTGCTATTCTTTGTACTTGAGCAGTGCTTTTAACAGTTACATTGTAATTTGCATCTAATGAGTCATTACTTGCACTAGCAGTTACTGTATCTTCATTGCTGCTATTAGCTCTATGAGAATTAAAAGTAGAAGATAACTTTAAATCAGTTGTTGAATTTTTCAACTTATCAAGTCTGCTGTTTACATCTCTCCAGGCACCTTTAGTTTCTTCTAATTCAGATATTTCTTTTTGATATTCATATATTGGTTCTGCTTCAAGTTGAACTAACTGCTCAATAATTGATTGAGTATCCATCCCAGTTGATAATCCACTTAAAGATAAATCTGACATTTAACTCACCTCTTTTATTCTAGACTTTTTCGTCTATAAGAAGACCTACCATTTTGTGTATTTTTGCAGCTAAGTCTAACATTTCTTCTGGCGGCATCTCTTTTACTACCTCTTTAGTTTTTACATTTACTACTTGTACCATAATTCTTTCTGTTTCATCATGTAATTTAAATGAAAGGTTTTCTTCCAATGTTTCAGTTATTTTATTCATATCTTCAATTTTTTCTTCTAATTCTTGTCGTAATTCCTCATGTGATAACTTATTTTCACTAGTGGTGGAATCTTTTATTTCAATCTTCACCTGCTCATTTTTTTTATTACTCTCTGCTAAATTTATACTTTTCAAGTTTGCACTTCGGCTAATGCCTTCTATTCCTTCCACCATATCAATCATCTCCTTTTAAAGAAATTAAGCCAGCCGACATGAGCCGGCCGGCTATAATTTTTAAATATATTTAATTTATATTGACATTAACCGAGTAACTGAAGTACTCCCTGTGGAAGCTGATTAGCTTGAGCCATCATAGCAGTACCAGCCTGACTTAAGATTTGATTCTTAGTAAAGCTCATCATTTCTTGAGCCATATCAACATCAGAAATTCTAGATTCAGCAGCTGTTAAGTTCTCTTGAGCTGTATTTAGATTATTGATTGTATGATCTAACCTATTTTGTGCAGAACCTAATTTAGATCTTTCTTCAGATATATTAGCAATTGCATCATCTAATGTCTTAATTGCATTATTTGCAGATGATTGTGAAGAAATATCAACTCCACCAACTGTAATGGTTGTATCAGATCCAGGAGCTGAAGTTTCAAATGAAGCTAGTACATCCCCGGCTGCATTTTTCAGATCGGTACTATCTAAAGTTGCTACAACCTCACCGTTATCATCTAATAATTCTCCATCACCTTGAACAAAGTTATAAGTACCTGCTTCTAATCCATCATTTTGTACACCTACTGTTGCAGTAGCTTCGCCATCAGTTTCATCGACTACAATACTTCCACTAGTTACTGAACCATTTTCAAATTCAATTGAATCAGTGCCTCCAGCATCATATGTTACACCATCTGTACTGGTAGCAACTACTAACCCATCACTATCTAACATATCATATTCTCCATCAGAATTTTCTTCTACAGTGTATGTTCCAGTAGCTATTTCAGTTCCCAAAGTAACAGTTGTAGTAGTTTCCTCTAACTTAAGATCTCCTGCTGCACCTAGAGAATGACCTCTCATATCGTTTACAGATACACTCATATTTTGCGCTTCATTTGCACCAATTTGGAATTTTATATCTTCTACAGTACCATCTAATAATTTTTGAGTATTAAATTCAGTTGTTTCCCCAATCCTAGATAATTCTTGAGATAGTTGATCAACTTCTTTTTGAATTTCAGCTCTATCAGCTGTAGTATTTGTATCATTAGAAGATTGAACTGCAAGTTCTCTCATTCTCTGCAATATAGAGTGAGATTCTTTTAAAGCACCTTCAGCAGTTTGAATCATTGAAATACCATCTTGTGCATTTCTTTGAGCTTGTGCTAGGCCTCTTACCTGTGATCCCATTTTTTCACTGATTGCTAAACCAGCAGCA
>JBNJDV010000008.1:0-31764 GCA_051745185.1 Bacillota bacterium | reverse complement strand
AGAAGCCTTTGCTTCAAAAAATCCAACTCATAGAGCAATTGCAGATGCAATAGGAATGGGATTAGGATTTACCTGGGTATTAGTGTTATTAAGTGCTATAAGAGAATTTTTTGGAATGGGTTCCATTTTTGGAGTAGAGTTATTGGGAAGTTGGTATGAGCCAATGGTTATCATGGTTTTACCAGCAGGTGCATTTATTACCTTAGGTATATTAGTAGGTCTAATGAATGTAATCAAAAGGAGGGGTAATTAATGGAAGAATTACAAGTAGTTATCTTAGTATTTATTAGTACTGTATTGATTAACAACTTTATTTTAGTAAAGTTTTTAGGAATATGCCCCTTTTTAGGAGTATCTAAACAGGTTGAAACTGCTTTCAGTATGGGAATGGCAACAACATTTGTTATGACATTAACTGCAGCTGCGACCTGGTTGATTAATACATATATTCTTGAAGCTTTAAATTTACCCTTTTTAAGATATGTATCATTTATAATTGTAATTGCTTCATTGGTTCAATTTGTCGAGATGTTTATTAAAAAATCTAGTCCGGTTTTGTATAAAGCTCTAGGAATATTTTTACCCCTTATTACTACAAACTGTGCTATTCTAGGTTTAGCATTACTGATACCATTAAACGGCTATAACTTTATTACAAGTGTAGTATTTGGACTTGGTGCAGGTATTGGTTTTACACTGGCAATAGTGCTAATGGCTGGATTACGAGAAAGACTAGAGTTTGGTGATGTACCAAAAACATTACAAGGTGTGCCAATTACATTAATAATAGCTGGACTTATGGCAATGGCATTTATGGGTTTTTCCGGATTAATTTCAATTTAATATATAATTGTTGGAGGTGTCAGTGTGGATTCTATATATATATTTTCTATTCTAAGCATGGGAGGAATTGGAGCTATATTAGCTTTAGGTTTAGGTCTGGCTTCCAAAAAATTTCATGTCGAAGTTGATGAAAGGATCCAGCAGGTAGAAGAAGTTTTACCAGGTGCTAACTGTGGTGCCTGTGGTTATGCAGGTTGTAGCAGTTTTGCTGAAGCAGTAATTAATGGTGAAGCTGAAATTACTGGCTGTCCTGTTGGAGGAGAAGTAGTTGCTGAAAAAATTGCAGAAATACTTGGTGTTGAAGGAGAAACTAATGAAACAGTTAAAGCACAACTTTTATGTGGTGGTGGAATAAAGGAAACTAAAAAGATTTCTGAATATAGTGGCATTAAGACCTGTAAAGCTGCTGAATCCATTAATGGAGGAACTAAAAGTTGTCAATATTCTTGTATGGGATTTGGAGACTGTATGGAAGTTTGCCCCTTTGATGCAATTGAGATGAGTGAAAATGGTCTTCCAATTATTGATAAGGAAAAATGTACAGGTTGTGGAAAGTGTGTTGTAGCTTGCCCTAAAAACATAATTGTTTTAGCTCCTGAAGATAAGTTAAATCATATAAGATGTTCATCACATGATCCCGGCAAGGTTGTTTCAAAAATCTGTGAAGTTGGGTGTATTGCTTGTAAATTATGTGTAAAGGCATGTCCTGTTGATGCAATAGCAATGGAGGATAATCTTGCAGTAATTGATTATGATAAATGTATAAACTGTGGTATTTGTTCTGAAAAATGTCCAACAGGTACTATTGAATTCAACGGCAGATTAATAGAAAAAGTTGTTATTACTGATAAATGTGTCGGTTGTACCAGATGTGTTAAACCTTGTCCTGTTGATGCAATAGATGGTGAACTAAAAGAAGTTCATGAAATTGATCAAGATATATGTGTTCAATGTGGATTATGTGCTGAAGTGTGTAAAGTTGATGGAGCAATAACTGTAACATATAAAGATAAAAAGGAAAATTAAATTTTTAGTATTTGAATATGCTTAAAACCGAGCTTACATTGGCTCGGTTTTAATTATATTTAAAAATAGACATTTAACCAAAAAAATGTTAAAATGATAACGATTAGGAGTGGGGATTCAATTGGAGAATATTAACAAATATATGACAAAATATGACAAGATATTAATTGTTATAATCATTGCATTTTCTTTAGTAATGATACTATATCCATTTATTAGTGCTTATTTGGATAATGATGAAGAACAAAATACATTCATCTATATAAAAGATAGTTCACAGGAAGTTCGAAGAATTCCTTTATCTGAAACTTATCAGGATGAACCTATGATTATAGAAGCAGATGGTCCATTAGGTATTTCAATAATAGAAATACATCAAGGTCGGGTTAGACTTAAGGAAGCTCCTGAAGATGATCCAGCAAAAATCTGTGAAAAAACAGGATGGATATCCAAGCCTGGACCCTCAATAATTTGTGTTCCTAATAAAGTTTCTATTTGGATTGAAACTGTAGATTCTGATATTGATGCTATTTCATGGTAATTTTTAATTATTTTCATCTTAAAGGAAATATACTCTTTTTGTTGAAATAATTAAAATAAACCTTCGAATTTTTTTGAACATAAAAAGCGAGGTTATATTTAATGCGCACAAGAAAAATTGTAATAATTTCTTTATTAGTCGGTTTAGGATTAGTACTACATTTAGTTGAAAATATGATACCTCTTTCATTTTTAATTCCCGGTGCTAAACTAGGATTAGCAAATATTGTTAATCTATTAGGTTTAATTTTATTTGGGTTTT
Source organism: Bacillota bacterium (assembly GCA_051745185.1). Taxonomy (GTDB): domain Bacteria; phylum Bacillota; class Halanaerobiia; order Halanaerobiales; family M55B127; genus M55B127. The sequence continues at coordinate 29,093 of JBNJDV010000008.1, read as the reverse complement.
TTGCCGGATTACAAATCCTATTGTTGAGAATATTTTTGGGATCAATTTTGGCTGGAACTTTTATGACAATTAATTTTTATTTAAGTTTGAGTGGAGGATTATTAGGTTATTTAATAATGAGCTTATTCTTTTATTATTTAAGGGATAAATTTAGTATTATTGGCGTAAGTTTAGGAGGTGCTGTATTTCATAATATAGGACAGATAGTAATTGCTTATATTATAATTTCTAACACAGCAATCTTTTATTATCTTCCTTATCTTATTCTTTTAGCTTTACCAACAGGAGTTGGTATCGGATTAGTAACAATCTTTACCTATAATTATTTACCTCGAGACCTTAAAAGGATTGATGTCTAATGATAGATAAAAAAATAATATTAGCCTCTTCATCTGATCGCAGAAAAGAATTGCTAAATAGATTGAAAATCAAATATACTTCTATGCCTAGTAAGTTAGATGAAAGTAAATTTGAACATGAAATACCTGAAAAGATGGTACAGGATTTATCTTTGGCAAAAGCTTCCAAAGTAGCTGAAATTGTAGAAGAAGCTCTGATTATTTCAGCTGATACAATAGTTGTATGTGAAGATAAAATTTTGGGTAAACCTGAAGATGAAGATGATGCTTTTAAGATGTTACAGTTATTACAGAATAATAAGCATTCTGTATATACTGGTTTAGCATTAATTTCTGCTGATGATAATATGCATTATCTAGATTATGATATAACAGAAGTCTTTATGCGCAAAATAGATAAAGAAGAAATACAAAGATATATTAAAACAGGTGAACCTATGGAAAAAGCAGGATCATATGCAATACAGGGTAGAGGTGGAGTATTTGTTGAAAAGATTATAGGTTCATATTTTACAGTAATGGGTTTACCAATTCATAAGTTATCAGTTGCTTTAAAAAGTTTTAGTTTAGAAATAATATAGTAATTGAAAGGAGATATATCTAACAATTAGTTCAAATAATAAATACACTATAAAAGATCTACCAGTAGATAAGAGACCCAGAGAAAAGATGTTAAAGTTTGGACCAAAAAGTTTAAGTACAGAAGAACTTTTAGCGTTAATTATTAGAACGGGAAACAAGTCAGATACTGCAATTGAACTAGCCAATAATCTTATAAATAAAGCTAAAGGTTTAAAAGGAATAATAGATTTTACACCAGAAGAATTTATGGAATACAAAGGGATTGGTAAGGCAAAAGGTACACAACTTTGTGCAGTCATTGAGTTAAGTAAAAGAATAAATAAATCTAATTATCAAGGTGAGGTAACAATAAATTCACCAGATAATGTAGCAGCATTAATGATGTCTGAATTAAGATATTTAAAACAAGAGCATCTTTATTCAATTCTTTTAGATTTAAAAAACAAAATGATTGGTAAAGTTTTAATTTCCAAGGGTGGTTTATCTAGTTCTGTTGTTCATCCTCGTGAGGTCTTTAAATTAGCAATTAAAAAAAGTTGTGCTTCTATAATACTAGTTCATAACCATCCCAGTGGAGAACCCAATCCGAGTAACAGTGATATTGAAATAACAAAAAGACTTTATTCAGCAGGAGAAATAATAGGAATTGAAGTAATTGACCATATAATAATTGGTGATGGCAAATACATTAGTCTAAAAGAAAAAAACATTTTTTGAAGGAATAGAAAGGGGAGTTTAATTTGTTTAATTTTTTAAGTGCACCTTTTTCCCGTGATATGGGAATAGATTTAGGTACAGCAAATACATTAGTTTATGTAAAAGGCAAGGGTATAATTATTAGGGAACCATCTGTTGTTGCATTAAATGAAAGAGATAAAAAAATATTAGCTGTTGGAAATGAAGCTAAAAATATGATTGGTAGAACTCCAGGTAATATAAGAGCAATTAGGCCGATGAAAGATGGCGTAATAGCTGATTTTGATGTTACTGAAACAATGTTGAGACACTTCATAAGAAAAGCTCACAAAAGGAATAGACTGGTTAGGCCTAGAATTATAATCTGTGTACCATCTGGAGTTACTGAGGTAGAAAAAAGAGCTGTAATTGATGCTGCTCTTCAAGCAGGTGCTAGAAGTGCTTTTTTAATTGAAGAACCGATGGCAGCAGCAATTGGGGCTGGATTACCTATTCATGAACCTACCGGAAATATGATAGTAGACATTGGTGGGGGAACTACAGAAGTTGCTGTTATTTCTTTAGGCGGTATTGTTACCAGTAGTTCAATTAGAATTGGTGGAGATGAAATGGATGAAGCTATTTCTCAATATATCAAAAAGAACTATAAATTAATGATAGGTGAAAGAACTGCCGAGCAGATAAAAATAGATATTGGCACAGCTACAGGAGATAATGGTGACTTAACTAAAGAAATTAAAGGTAGAGACCTAGTAAATGGTTTGCCAAAAACTATTACAATTAGCTCCAATGAAATTAAAGAAGCATTAAAAGAACCAGTAAATAGTATTTTAGATGCTGTAAAAAGAACTTTGGAAAAAACACCACCTGAACTAGCTTCTGACGTTATGGGTAGAGGTATTATACTTACTGGTGGAGGAGCTTTATTACACGGAATAGATGATTTATTAATTGAAATCACCCAAATGCCGGTATATTTAGCTGAAGATCCATTAGATTGTGTAGTAAATGGTACAGGAATTGCTTTAGAAGAATTAGATAAAATCAAGGATTTATTAATAACCCCAAAAAAATTGTCATAGGGGGAATATAAATTGGATAATAAAGGAAAGATAATCTTAATAGTGGTTATTATAGCTTTAGTTATAGCAGTTGCTTCCCTTTATTTTTTTGATATTAATATTTCATATTTTCAATATATAGAAAAGGGTATATATAATCTACTAAGCCCTGTTATTAATTACTTCACTTATATTTATGATAGTACTGTTTCTTATTGGCAGGGTGTGTTGAATGTGGATGAAGTAATGGAAAAAAACAGGGAATTAGAAAAAGAAGTTTCCTATTTAAAAATTGAAAATATGATTTTAAAAAGTTATCAAAGGGAAAATGAGAGATTAAGGGAGTTATTATCTTTTAAAGAACATATACCTTTTGAGACTTTGGGAGCTTCAGTGATTGGATTTAGTCCGTCATTATGGGAAAATAAAATAATAATTAACAGAGGTTCAAATGATGGGATTAGAAAAAAAATGCCTGTAATAAGTTATAATGGTTCCTTAGTTGGAAGAATAGATTATGTGGGTTCAAGTACATCACAAGTATCATTAATATATGACCCTGAATTTACTGTTGGTGGAGTAGTTCAAAGAAATGACTCTAGAACAATTGGTATTGTCAGTGGTCAGCTAAATAATGATAAAACAAACATTATGGATAAAATATCTTGGGATTCCAATATTAAGGAAGATGATATAGTTATAACTTCTGGATTTTCTAATAATTATCCAAAGGGTTTACCCATTGGGCGAGTTGTTAGTGTAAGCCCGGATAATTATGGACTTTCACTGAGAGCTGAAATAGAATTGTATAGTTCTATAAAAACTATTGAAGAAGTTCTAATTATTACAAACTTTTAGGAGGATTTTTTTGAATCGTAATGTAATATTTTTATTAATTTTAATAATAGGATTAATCCTGCAGGTTACATTATTTTCTTTCTTTACTCCTTGGGGAATTAAGCCTGATTTGATATTGGTTCTTATTATAGTTATTGCTATTTTGGAAGGACCAAAAACAGGTTTAATGTTTGGAGTTATAGGGGGATTACTGCAGGATGTTTTTCTAGGTGATTTTATTTCTGTAAATACTATTATAAAAGCACCATTTGCTTATATTACTGGATATTTAGAAGGGCATTTTTATAAAGGTAATTTTTTATTGGCTCCCTTTATTACATTCATTGCCTCAAATACATATTATTTGTTAACTATAATATTATCTGAGGAATTAATATTTAATGTCAATTATTGGCAGACTTTTAAGAATATAATGTTTCCAAGTTCAGTTTATAATTCAATATTAGCTTTAATTGTTTATATTGTTTTATATCAATTATTTAACTATGGTGATCACTATGGGAGATAGATTAAAAGTTTTAAAGATCATTATTGTTATTATTTGCGTATTCTTAATTGGCAGAGCATTTCAACTACAAATAATTGATGGTGGATATTATTATGATTTATCGGAAGGTAATCGAACTTCTTTTAGACCGATAAGCGCTCCTAGAGGTAAAATCATTGATAATGAAGGTAATATCTTAGTTAGTAATAAACTGTCTCACAACTTGTATCTATTACCAAATGAGGTACACCCTGACATTGAAGTAGATAACTTAATTAGAGAGGTTGCAGCTTTAACTTCTTTAGAATATGAGATATTGCTGGAAAACTATAATTTCAGTAAAGAGAATCTAAACAATCAGGATTCACTTATTTTAAAAAGAAATATAAATAAAGAAGATATGGTTATCTTATTAGAAAATGAAGAAGAGCTACCTGGTATACTTGTTAAGGAATCTTCAGTTAGAGACTATGTTTATAATGATGTAGCATCTCATTTAATTGGTTATATAGGAGAAATTAGTAAAGAAGAATTAAGAAGTTATTCTACTCAGGGAATAAATTCTTATCATGTACAGGATATGATAGGAAAATCGGGTTTAGAAAAAGAATATGAAGACTATTTAAAAGGTATTGATGGGGTTCGCCAAATTGAAGTGAATAATTTAGGTCAAAGGGTAAAAGAACTTGGTACAAAAGATCCTGTATCAGGTAATAACATATACTTAAACATAAATTTAAATTTTCAAAGAAAAGTAGAAGATATTTTAGAGAGACATATAAACAGATTAATACAAGAAGCAGAAGATGATGCAGAAAGATATAAACCCACAGGTGGGTCTGCAGTAGTAATTAATCCTAATAACGGAAAAGTACTAGCTATGGCAAGTTTTCCGGACTTTAATCTAAATAGATTTTCACATGGTATAAGTGCTAAAGAATATCAAATTTTATCTAGTAATACAATGAATCCTATGTTAAACAGAAATATAATGATATCAGTCCCTCCAGGTTCATTGTTCAAATTAGTTACTGGTGCAGCAGCAATTAGATATTTGGATATTAATGCTGATACAGAGTTCGTAGATGAAAATGGACTCTTTTATCTACCAGATTGGTCAAGACCTTTTAGAAACTGGCACTCTGGAGGAGAAGGCAAACTTAATTTCACAAAAGCTATTGCAAGATCTAATAATATAGTTTTTTATAAGTTGGGTTATGATTTATATAAAGATTTTGATGGAAAAAAATTATTAGCCACAGCTAAAGAATTTGGTTTAGGAGAAAAGACCCATATTGACTTACCTGAAGAGAAAGGCGGATCTTTACCGATTGAAGTAGAGGATGAAATAGAGGGGAATTGGTATCCGGGTGATTCAGTTAACTTATCAATTGGCCAGGGAGGACTTTTAACAACACCAATTCAGCTAGTTAATTATATATCGACAGTTGCAAATGAAGGAACACTCTATCAGCCATATATAGTTGACACAATAAAGAATTATGATGGGGATGTAATTTATGATCAACAGCCGAAAATATTAAAAGAACTAGATTATGAAAAAAGAGTGTTTGATATTCTACAGCAAGGAATGAAAGAAGTAACAATGAGTTCATATGGTACTGCTAGAAGTACTTTTTTAGACTTTCCTGTTGAAGTAGCAGGCAAAACAGGTACTGCTCAGACCAATAGAGAAAATATAAGTCATGGATGGTTTGGAGGATATGCACCTGTTGAAAATCCTGAAATTGCTGTTTTAGTATTTTTAGAAAACGGCAGCTCAAGTAGTTATACTTTACCAATTGCTGGAGATATAATAAAAGAATATTTTGGATATGGTACTAACGATGATATTAGTATAGAAGATAACGAGCAAACTACAAAAAAATTAATTGAAGACAAAAACAGTCTTATAGATTATATTAGTGGAGTATTTTCTTCTGAATAGAAAGGAATTTATTAATAATTAGTTAATTTATAATAATATGAAAGGATAGGTTGTTTAAAATGAGATCACCTATATCATTTAAAGTTGCAAAAGATGGGATTGTGCTAACATTAAATCCTGAATCTGAATTTAGAGATATACTTAACGCATTAAAAGATCATGTGCAGACAGCTACTAATTTCTATGCTGGGGCAGATTTATTTATTAATATTTCAGAAAACAGTTTTAAAATCGATCAATTAAATGAGATTGTTAATGTAGCAAGGGGTTACAAAGATGTTGAAAATGTAATCTTTACATCAGATATGATTAAAAAAGAAACTATCGAAATAACTGATGATGGAGATACTGCTTTAATAAATAGAACTTTAAGATCGGGTCAAAAAGTAAAAAGATCCGGGAATGTTGTTATTGTAGGCGATATTAATCCTGGCGCTGAAGTTATAGCTGGTGGAAATATTATTGTATTTGGTAAAATAAGAGGAGTTGTTCATGCAGGAGTGAAGGGTTCAAATGAAGCTTCTGTAATTGCACTTAGATTAGAACCTACTCAGTTAAGAATATCTAAAAAGATTGCAAGACCTCCTGAAGGTGCTGCTAAAAGCAATGAAATAAAACCAGAAAGAGCTTTTATTCAGGATGGGCAAATTATGGTAGAAGAATTTGAAATATAAATTTATATAAAATGGAGGGAATAAATTGGCAGGAAAATCATTAGTAATTACTTCGGGAAAAGGTGGAGTTGGCAAAACAACTACAGTGGCAAATATAGGTACTGCATTAGCTATGATGGATTATAAAGTATGTCTTATTGATGCAGATATTGGTTTGAGAAATTTAGATGTAGTTATGGGTTTAGAAAACAGAATTGTATATGACATTGTTGATGTGGTTGAAGACAATTGCAGATTAGAACAGGCATTAATTAGAGATAAGCGACATAAAAACTTATTTTTATTACCAGCTGCTCAAACAAGAGATAAAACAGCTGTACAACCTGCAGAAATGAAAATTCTAGTTGATGACTTAAAAAAAGAAATGGATTTTATAATAATTGATTCACCTGCAGGTATAGAACAAGGTTTTAAAAATGCTATAGCAGGTGCAGATGCTGCTTTAATAGTAACTACTCCGGAAGTATCTGCAGTTAGAGATGCTGACCGTATTATTGGTTTATTAGAGGCTGAAGGATTAAAAAATCCAGAGGTGATAATTAATAGAATAAATCCGGAAATGGTTAATAGAGGAGACATGATGAATATTGAAGATATTATTGAAATACTTGCTGTTAAATTAAAGGGAATTGTACCTGAAGATAATATAATTATTGTTTCTTCTAATAAAGGTGAACCAGTTGTATTAAAAGACAATCCAAAAGCGGGTTTAGCTTTTAGAAATATTGCAAAGAGAATCACTGGTGAAGATGTTAATTTTATTGATATAAGAGAAGACACATTTTTTACAAAAATAAAAAAGATATTTAACTTTTCTTAATATAAGGGGGTAATTACAATCGGATTATTAGAATTTTTAGGATTTAAAAAGAAAAAGAAAAAAGATAAACCAAGTAAAAATGTCGCAAAAGAAAGATTACAGTTTATTTTAGTGCAGGACAGAATTAAGTTATCACCATCAGAAATGGAATCTTTGAAAAAGGATTTATTGAAAGTAATGAAAAAGTATGTTGATGTTGATGAAAGGGAAATCGAAATGGAAATTAACCGTGAAGAACAGATGATGGCAATGGTTGCTAATTTCCCGCTCAGGAGGAAAAAGCAATAAAGGAAGTTTGATATGTATCTAAACAAAAAACTTTTTAGAAATTTAAATCTTTATATTCCTATAACAATTATCTTGTTAATTGTTATAGGTTTGTTTGCCATTAGTAGTGCTGTTGAAATCAATAGGGTTGATTCGTTAGGCTCTACATATTTAAAAACACAAATCATTGCTGCAATTTTGGGTATTATAATAGCTGTATTCATTCAATTTTTTGATTATAGAATATTTAAAGAATACTATCAATTGATATTTGGTTCAACGGTTATAATTCTGCTAATGACACATTTTTTTGGGTTAAATGTAAGTGGTGGAAGAAGATGGATAGATTTGGGCTTTATTAACTTTCAACCATCTGAGGTAACTAAAATTGTATTAATATTAGTTTTAGCTACAATATTAGACCAGAATAAAGATTTTGATAGTTTAAAAGATTTAATTATTCCATTTGTATATTTTCTTATTCCTTTTATATTAATTGTTTTAGAAAATGATTTAGGAACTGCATTAGTTCTATTGGTTATCTTTATTATCATGTTATTTGTAGCTGGTGTAAATAGAAAGTTTTTATCTGTAATTTTTGGTGGAGGATTTTTATCTGTAATTTTAGTTATATCCTCACATTTGTTTTTTGGTACTCCACTACCCTTTTTAAGGGATTATCAACTCAACAGGTTGATTGCCTTTATTAACCCAAATATTGATCCCCAGGGTATTGGGTATAACATTATCCAATCAAAAATTGCATTAGGGTCTGGACAATTAACCGGAAAAGGATTATTTGGGGGTACCCAAAATCAACTCAACTTCTTACCTGAAAAACATACAGACTTTATTTTTTCAGTAATTGGTGAAGAATTTGGTTTTATTGGTGTAATAGTTGTAATTGCATTGTTTATATTATTAATATGGCAGTTATTTAATATTGCATTACAAGCAAAAGATAATTATGGTAGATTAGTTGTTACTGGGATAATAGCAATGTTCTTCTTTCATATTGTTGAAAATATAGGTATGACAATGGGTGTAATGCCTATTACTGGGATTCCTCTTCCATTTATTAGTTATGGAGGTACTTCTATGGTTATATCTATAATTGCAATAGGGATAGCATTAAATATAAATATTAGAAAAAAGAAATTACATTTTTAATAAATACTGTTTTTTGAGGTGTAGTATATGAATGTTAGAGATAAAATTTATGATAGGCTAATAGAGGTATCTAATCCTGAAAGATATACTGGAAATGAATATAATATTATTAAAAAAAATTGGGAAGAAAACAAAATAAAAATTTTAACAGCTTTTCCAGATGTATATGAAATTGGAATGTCACATCTTGGTTTAAAAATAATCTATCATCTATTAAATAAAGAAGATAATATAATATGTGAAAGAACTTATTCTCCATGGCCTGATTTAGAAGAATTACTTAGAAAAGAGAATCTACCAATATTTTCTTTAGAATCCGGAAAAAGTATTGATGAGTTTGATATTTTAGCATTTACTCTTCAGTATGAAATGAGTTATACAAATATATTAACAATTATGGATTTAGCTAATCTATCCTTTTATAGCAAAGATAGAAAAGAAGATGACCCTTTAGTAATAGGAGGAGGTTCAATAGTAAGTAATATTGAACCTGTAGCATTATTTTTTGATCTTATATTTATTGGTGAAGCAGAAAATTATATTGTTGATATAATAAACAAATATGATGAATATAAAAAAGAGGGATTATTTAAAAAAGATATTTTATTAAAAATATCTGAAATACCAGGTGTATATGTACCTTCTTTATATGATGTTGAGTATACAGATCAGGGTAATATAAAATATATTGAATCTAGAGAAAATGTTAAATCCAAGATTCAAAGACAGCTTGTTTCTAATTTAGATGGATCATTTTATCCAGTAGACTTTCTTGTTCCATATATGGATATTGTCCATGATAGAGCAACCGTTGAAGTTTCTAGAGGATGTACAAAAGGTTGTAGGTTTTGTTCAGCAGGTATTACTTATCGACCGGTTCGTGAAAGAAAAAAAGAAACTCTTTTAAATCAAATAGATAGTATTTTAGAAAGTACCGGTTATGATGAAATATCACTTACTTCTTTAAGTACAGTAGATCATACAGAAATAAAAGATTTAGTTCAAGAATTAACTGCAAAATATGAAAAAGAGAATGTAAGTGTTTCATTATCTTCGTTAAGGATTGATAAGTTTTCTGTAGAACTGGCTAAAGAAGTACAAAAGGTAAGAAAAACCGGTTTAACATTTGCTCCTGAGGCTGGAACTGAAAGATTAAGAAGGGTTATCAACAAAGGAGTATCTGAAAAAAATTTATATGAGGCCTGTGAAGCTGCTTTTAATGAAGGTTGGTCAACAGTTAAATTATATTTCATGATCGGTTTACCCACAGAAACAAAAGAAGATTTAAAAGGTATTGTTGATATGGTAAACAATGTATTAGAATTAGGAAATAAGATTCGAAAAAACAATAAAAAGTCTATGAAACCAATAAGAATAAATGTAAGTGTTTCAACTTTTATACCTAAAGCATCAACTCCTTTTCAATGGGAAGCAATGGTTGACAAAGTTGATTTAAAAAATAAAATAAACTTTTTAAGAAGTAAATTAAATAAAAAGGGTATAAACTTTAGCTGGAATGATGAGAACTTATCTTTACTAGAAAGTATTTTTTCAAGAGGAGATAGAAGATTATCTGATATAATAATTACAGCATGGGAAAAAGGGGCAAGATTTGATGGTTGGGGAGACTTTTTTGATATAAATATTTGGTTAGAAGCTTTTAAAGAAAATAATATCAATCCAGACTTCTATTTAAGAAGAAGAGATAAGGATGAGGTATTACCCTGGGACCATATTGATTTAGGTTTAAACCCAAAATTCTTGCTAAATGAATATAAAAAAGCTTTAAAAGATGAGGACACTTCTGACTGTAGATTTGCTAACTGTAAAGGTTGTAATATATGTATTAATTTAGATGTAGATTTAGATATTATAGGGAATGATTATAATGTTTATAAGAGCTGAATATGAGAAAAAAGATGAGCTTAAATATATATCACATTTAGAGCTTATGAATACATTTAGACGAACTTTTAAAAGAGCAAAATTGCCAGTAAAGTATTCACAGGGATATAATCCGCACATAATACTTTCTATGTCTCAGCCACTTCCAGTTGGAATGATTGGTTTTCAGGAGTATTTTGACTTGGAATTAAATGAAAGGTTATCTTTTAATTTAATGAAAAATGCTGTAAATGAAAAGCTGCCAACTGGATTAAAGATAAAAGAAATTATTGAGATTAATGATAAAGAAAAATCACTTCAAGCAATTGTAAATACAGCTATTTATCAATATGAAATGGATTTTAAAAAGAATAATATAGATAAAAATGATATATTAAATCATTTCCTTGAGAAAGATAAAATTGAAATTACTCGTTTTAGAAGAAATAAAGATGATAGAATTATAGATCTTGCACCAATGATATATGATGGAAAAATTATTGATGAAGATGTATGGCAATTTACTATAAGTACAGGTAGCAGTGGTAATGTTAGGCCACAAGAAGTGATTAGAGCATTAAATATTGAAACAAATGGTATAGTAAAAATTATACCTTTGGTAAAAATTAAAAGGATAGGTCTTTTTGTTAGAAAAGATGAAAATTTATATAGGCCTATTAATTCGCAAGTGTTAAAAAAAGAGGTGAGAGAGAATTGAGTAGACAGATAATTATTAATTCTTGTATAAGAGAAAAAAGAGCAGCAATAAAAGAAAATAATAATTTGATTGATCTTATGTTTGAAAGAGATACATATGACCAAATTGTATATAATGTATACAAAGGTCGTGTTAAGGATGTTTTACCTGGGATGCAGGCGGGGTTTGTTGATATTGGTTTAGAAAAAAATGCTTTTTTACATATTAGTGATGTATATCCTTTATTAAATAAGGAACAAGAAAAAAAGTGGAGGAAGAATAATCTTTCAATTAAAGAAGTAATTCAACCAGGGCAAAAGATAATGGTACAAGTGGTTAAGGAACCAATAGGTACAAAAGGTGCAAAAGTGACATGTAAAGTAACTCTGCCCGGCAGATATTTAGTACTAATGCCTTTTGAAAACAGAACCGGTATATCAAGAAGAATTAATGATAATAAAGAGCGAAACAGATTAAAAGATATAGCTGAAGAGTTAATTGGTGATGATTATGGTTTAATTGTTAGAACTAATACTGAAGATAAAGATAGAGAAACAATAGAAAATGATTTTAACTTCTTATTACATTTATGGAAAAATATTTGGAGAGATTACAAAAAAGCTAATACACCTGATTTAATCTATAAAGATGCTGAGTTAACAAAACAAATAGTGAGAGATTATTTAAGTCCAGATGTTAGTAAAATTGTAATTGATGATGAAAAAGAGTACGAAAAACTCAATCAACTTGCTGAAAAAAGTGTGCCGGGTTCACATAATAAAATTCATTTATATGAAAGAAAGACACCGATATTTGAAACTTATCAAATAGAGAATGAAATCAAAAAGCTATGGCAGCGAAAAGTTTGGTTAGAGTCGGGTGGTTATGTTATAATTGATAATACCGAAGCATTAGTTTCTATTGATGTCAATACAGGTAAATATACTGGCAAAAAAAATCTACAAGATACAGTTTTTAGAACAAATCTTGAAGCAGCAGTAGAAATTGCTAGACAGTTAAGATTAAGAGATATTGGTGGTATAATTATAATAGATTTCATTGATATGTCTATTGAACAAAACAAAGAAGAAGTGCTGAGAGTATTAGAAGAGGAACTTGCAAAAGATAGAACTAAAACTGCACTTTTAGGTTTAACAAAATTAGGGTTAGTTGAGATTACCAGAAAAAAGGTGAGAGAAGAACTTGGAGAACTTTTCCAAAAAGACTGTCCCTACTGTAATGGAACAGGCCTGGTAATGTCTGAAACTACAATGGCTATGAATATTATTAGAGAACTTAAAAGTTTATCGACCGAAGAGAATGTTGAAGCTATATTACTTGAACTTCATCCAGATGTAGCAGCTGTTCTAATCGGTGCTGGTGGAGATAAGTTATCTGAATTAGAAAAATATCTGAGCATGGATATATATATTAGAGGAAATAATGAATATCATATAGAAAGCTATGAAATTATAAGTAAAGGTAGTAAAAAAGAGTTAAAGAGGATGGCTTTACCAGTTAATCAAGGTGAAAAGTATAATGTTTATATTGAAGATACGCATCTTCATAATGAAGATGATGGAATAGCAAGATTTAAAGGGTATATCATTATTGTAAAAGACGGTGGTAGATTAAAAGAAAGAAATGTAGATGTCAAAATAAATGAAGTTCACCGTACATTTGCAAAAGCAGAATTGGTATAAATCTAGTTTAACTAATTGCCTTGTATCCTTGACTATAAGCTTAATCTATGCTAAAATAAATTGTCGGTAAAATGTGTACCTATAAGATGGTACTCTACCAAAACCGCACGAAATGGGTTTGAAATGTCAAATTATATTGGCTACCTAATTTTCGGCGAGTCTGAGGTAAGGGAGGTGTATGTAGTAATGTATGCAATAATAAAAACCGGAGGAAAACAGTATAAAGTTAAAGAAGGTCAAATGATTAAGGTTGAAAAATTGGATGCTGAAAAAGGTGAAGAAGTTAAATTCGATAAAGTATTACAGTATTCAGATAAAGATGGATACAAATTTGGCAAGCCATATCTTGAAGGTGCTGAAGTTTCCGGGAAAGTTATAGAACAAGATAAAAATAAAAAAGTGGTTGTATTGAAGTATAAACCCAAAAGAAGGTATTATAAAAAGACTGGCCATCGCCAGCCTTATACAAAAGTTTTAGTTGAAAACATTAATGTTTAATTTTTTATACAGAAAAATTCAACAAACTGAAAGGGGGGAGTTTAATGTCTCAGAAGAAAGGTGTTGGAAGTTCTAAGAATGGTCGCGATAGCATATCGAAACGACTTGGAGTAAAAGAATTTGACGGTGAATTTGTTCCTGCAGGTAGTATTTTAGTTCGTCAGAGGGGAACTAAATTCAGACCTGGTTTAAATGTGGGGAGAGGTAAAGATGATACCCTCTTTTCTAAAGTAGATGGATATGTTAAATTTGAAAGAAAAGGTAAAAAATCTCGTCAGATAAGTGTTTATACAGAAGATCAGGTGGAAGCCTTAATAAGTTAATTATCTTTAAAGAAAATCCCTCAGTACATATTTGTGCTGAGGGTTTTATTGTCTCAAGAAATGGGGTAGGTGTTACAAAATGTTTGTAGATGAAGTAATATTTAAAGTAAAGAGCGGTGATGGAGGTAATGGTGTTGTAAGTTTTAGAAGAGAAAAATATGAGGCTATGGGTGGCCCTGATGGTGGAGACGGGGGTCATGGTGGCAATATTGTATTAGTTGTTGATGAAGGTTTAAATACCTTATCTGACTTTAAATACAATAATTTCTATAAAGCTCCAAGTGGTACACATGGAAAAGGTAAAAATCAACGGGGTAAAGATGGAAAAGATCTGTATCTAAAAGTACCACCAGGTACACTAGTTTATAATGATGATACTGATGAATTATTAGCTGATTTGAAAGAAGATGCCCAGGAATATATATTGGCAAAAGGTGGAAAAGGTGGTAGAGGTAATGCCAGATTTAAAAAATCTACTAGAAAAGCACCAAAGTTTGCTGAAAATGGTGAAAAAGGAGAAACATTAAAGGTAAGATTAGAGCTACAACTACTTGCTGATGTTGGCCTTGTAGGATTTCCAAATGTCGGCAAATCTACTTTAATATCTAAAGTATCTGCAGCAAAACCAGAAATTGCTTCTTATCATTTTACCACACTTAAACCGAATTTGGGTGTTGTATCATATGGAGAATATAAGTCCTATGTTATGGCAGACATCCCTGGATTAATAGAAGGTGCTCATAAGGGAGTTGGACTCGGACATTCATTTTTAAAACATCTAGAACGTACAAGATTATTAATCCATGTAATCGATGTATCAGGTATTGAAGGAAGGAATCCAATAAAAGACTTTGAAACTATAAATATGGAATTAAAAAATTATGATACTGAACTATATAATCTACCTCAAATAGTGGCATTAAATAAAATTGATCTAAAGGAAGCTAGGGATAACTTATCTGAAGTTAAAAAAGAAATCGAAGATAGAGGTTACAAAGTATTTGCAATTTCAGCAGCAACAGGTAAAGGAATAGATGAATTAAAGTATTATACCGGACAAAAGTTAGAAGAAATACCTAAAAAAGATAAGGAAGTCAAGGCTAAAGAAAATGTATTAATTAAACCAGATTTTTCTGAAGAAAAAGAAATGAAGATCAAACAGATATCTGATAAAAAATATAAAATCACAGGAAAACTAATTGATGAATTAATAGAAAAAACTAATTTTAGTAATGATGCATCAGTTCAGAGATTATTAAGAATTATAAGGCATAATAATATTGATAAATTAATGAAAGATAAAGGACTAAAAGATGGAGATACAGTAGTAATTGGTCCAATCGAATTTGACTATATACAATAAGGAGGGATTTATAGTGCTTACAGGTAAACAACGTAGTTATCTAAGAAGTGAAGCTAATGGATTAGACCCATATGTACACATTGGGAAAGATGGTCTAAATGAGGCTGTTTATGAGAAAATTGATGAAGTATTAGATGATCATGAACTAGTTAAAGTAAGGGTTTTAGATAATTCATTAGAAGATATAAGAAAAGTGGCAGACAAAGTATGTGAAATGAGTGGTGCAGAACAAGTTCAAATTATAGGTAATGTTTTTGTTATATATAGAAGAAATAATGAGGAACCTATTTTCCAATTGCCATAAGTATTTTATGAAAGGATGAGTAATAAATGAAAGTTGGTATATATTCATTATCATCTCCCATTCATGACCAAGATTCAATATCTCAAACTTTAGAACAGTTTCTTAGAGAGCTATCTTATGAGATAGATATTGAAGATATTGATGAAGAGATTTTGACTTCAAATAAAAAGGAACAGTATGATTTGATAGCAGTTTTTGTAAAAACAGGTGGAACTGAAAACTTATTTAAAGATATTTATGATAAGTTAGAGGGTACTATTACATTAATAGCAACTTCCTTGCATAATTCTTTAGCTGCATCAATGGAAATATTAAGTTGGGTTAATACTCAAGGCAAAAAAGGTAGAATTCTTCATGATAAACCCAAAAATATTGCTGAAGAGTTAAAAAAATTAATTAAAATAAAAGAAACTAAAAGTTTACTTAATAATAGTAAATTAGGTATAATAGGTGAACCTTCAGATTGGCTAATAGATAGTCATATAGATAAAGAATTAGTAAAGAAAAACTGGGGAATAAATGTAATAAATATTGAAATGTCTGAAGTGTTTAAAGAATATAATGACATTGATGATAATCGCGCCAAAAGCCTGATTGATGAATTCACTAATAGTGCTGTAGATATTAAGGAGCCTACTAATGATGATTTAATTAAGGCTTCCAAAGTATATTTTGCTTTAAAAAATATTGTTGAAAGAAATAATTTGAACGCTTTAACAATAAGATGTTTTGATCTTGTAACAGAGTTAGAAACTACTGGTTGTCTTGCACTTTCATTATTAAATAATGAGGGAATAATAGCAGGATGTGAAGGTGATGTACCAGCAACTGTTTCTATGATGATCTTAAATTATCTAACAGGACAAGTTCCATTTATGGCTAACCCTGTATCATTAAATATCAAAAATAGCAAAGTGAAGTTTGCTCACTGTACTATTGCTACAAATTCAGTTGACAATTATGTAATTAGATCGCATTTTGAAACTGGAATTGGAGTAGGAATTCAGGGAGAAGTTAAGAAAGGTGATGTTACATTATTTAAAATTGGGGGAAAAGATTTAAGCCATGCAGCATATAAAAATGCTAAATTAGTTACTAATCTAAACAGTGAATTTGCATGTAGAACACAAGTTTTAGTTGATTTTAATGATAATGATATAAGTTATTTCTTAAAAAATCCAATTGGTAATCATCATATCTTAATAGAAGGTAATTATTATGATTTGATCAACCAGTTTATTGAAAGTGTTGATTTTAAAATATCAAAACATTGGTAGTGGAGGATAATTATGGTCGTAGTAAATATTGATTCAATATCTAAATCATATGGTACCCATGAAGTGTTACAAAATTTCTCAATGTCAGTAAATAAAGGAGAAAAGGTAGCATTAATTGGTGCTAATGGGTCAGGGAAAACCACCATTTTTAAAATTATTCATGGAGATGAAGACTTCCAACAAGGCACTTTATCTTTAAAAAATGGTATAAGTATTGGTCTATTAGATCAAGAGCCTGAATTTAATCTGGATAATACAATTTATCAGGAGTTACTGACGGTATTTTCACATTTAAAGAAGATGGAAAAAGAGTTAAAAAGTTATGAAAAAAGTATCAGCAGTTTTGATAAAAATAAGAAAAATGAAAAAATGGAAGATTTAATGGAAGAATATAGTCAACTAAGTCATAAGTATGAAATAAATGGCGGTTATGAGTATAAAAATAAAATAATTCAAGTATCTGCTGGATTAGGATTTGATAAAAAAGATTTAGAAAAGAAAATATCTTATCTCAGCGGTGGAGAAAAATCAAGAGTTGGTTTAATAAAACTACTTTTAAAAAACCCGGATATCCTATTATTAGATGAACCTACAAATCATCTTGATATATCATCTTTACAGTGGTTAGAAGAATTTCTTATAAAATATAACGGAGCAGTTATAATCATATCTCATGATAGATACTTTTTAGATCAAGTAATAGAAAGAATAGTTGAAATTGATGACGGCAAAGATGAAAAATACTATGGTAATTATTCATATTATTTAGAAGAACGCAAAAGAAGATTTGAGCAAAAAATGAGAGAATATAAAAACCAACAAAAAAAGATAAAGAAATTAGAAGAATCTATTCATCAATTAAGAGTTTGGGGTCGATCAAGAGACAGTGAAAAAATGTTTAAAAGAGCTAAGGCTATGGAAAAACGACTTGAAAGAATAGATGAGATGGATAGACCAACTTTACACGGTAAAAAAATGAATTTAGATTTAAATTTTAATCGACGTAGTGGAGATGAAGTTTTAAAAGTAGAAAATATATGTAAAAAGTTTGATGATGAAGAGATACTTAAAAACCTTAATTTAGACTTATATTGGCAGAATAAGGCTGTAATAATTGGTGCAAATGGTTCGGGCAAGTCTACACTTTTAGACATTATTAACGGTGATCTTAAAGCAGATAAAGGTGAAGTAAAAATTGGAGCAAGTGTTAAAATGGGTTATTACCGTCAGGAATTTGATGTTTTTGATCCTGAGGATGATTTAGTGACTACTTTAATAAAAGAGTGTGATATGAAAATTAGTGAAGCCAGAGACGCTCTGGGAGCTTTCCTATTTAGTGAACAGGAAGTCTTTAAAAAGATAAAAAATTTAAGCGGTGGAGAAAAAAGCAGGTTAAGACTACTACAGTTAATGAGTGGGAATTATAATTTTTTACTCTTAGATGAACCTACTAATCATTTGGATTTACCATCTCGAGAAGTTTTAGAAGAAGTTTTAAAGGATTATCCCGGAACTGTTTTAGTGGTTTCACATGACCGTTATTTTATAAATAAAATAGTAGATTATACTTATGAGTTAGAGAATAAAAATCTTACTAAATTTTATGGTAATTATGAATACTATAAAGAAAAGAAAGAACAGCTCAAATCTAGTAATAGTTCAAATAAATCGAACAAAAATGAAGAAAGTAAAAATAATTATTATTTCCGTCAGAAAAATAGAGAACGTGAAGAAAGAAAACGTAAAAGAAAAAAAGAAAAATTAGAAAATGAAATAGAAGAAAATGAAATATTAAAAAGTAAAATAGAACAAGAAATGACAAAACCTGAAGTAATTAAAGATTATAAAAAATTAAATGAATTGAAACAAGAACATCAGAAAATAAAAGAAAACCTAAAAGCTTTATATAATAAGTGGGAAGAGGTACTTGATTGATAAATTTTTTATCTATATAATACAATTTAAAACTAATTTACCCCTGTAGCTCAGTGGATAGAGCATCGGCCTCCGGAGCCGAGTGCGCAGGTTCGATTCCTGCTAGGGGTACCATTTTTATGTTAATATTTAACAAAATATGTTAATATATTTTTAAAAAATAATGATTAAAAAGGATTGCATTATATCTATAAATAAGTTATACTTACCTTAAGAACAAGAGATATATTGAGTAGTTAAAAATATATATTTGGAACAAAGTAGTCTTGCAGCGAGGATGTTCCCTACTAAAACAACGAAAGGGGGACATTTGCAATGTTTAGTATCTACAAGAAAAAGGTGAACAAAAAAAAGATTAATCACCAATTCAACAGCAATAATTATAGAGATCAAGTTATAGATGACCTGTTGAAAAATAATGGTTTTTATTTCTTCTAGACAAAAAGTATTTAAGAAACTGTCGAGTTTAATACTCGGCAGTTTTTTTATTATGTCTAAATTTAAAATAATCAAACAGGTGTTTTGTATTTTTTCTAGAAATAAGGATATATAATGGGATTATATGGAGGTTAAATTATGTCACTGATGCAAGGTGTTGAATTTTCTCATTGGATTATTGATAATTATTTGGATAATAATAAAGTTTTGGTAGATGCAACATGTGGTAATGGTTATGATACTTTATTTTTATCCAAAAAATTAGATCAAAATGGTAAAATTTATACCTTTGATATTCAAAAAACTGCAATTGAAAATACTAAGGAGAAATTAAAAGATAAAGATCTAAAAATTGAATATATTAATGATGGACACGAAAAAATTGATAAATACATAGATGAAAAAATTAATTGTATAATATATAATTTAGGTTATCTTCCCGGTTCAAATAAAGATATAATTACTAAAAAGGAAACTACAATAAAATCATTACAAAAATCTTTAAAATTATTAGCAATTAATGGATTAATAGTTTTAGTAATTTATTCAGAACATGAAGGTGGAGAAAAAGAGAAAAATGCAGTATTAGAGTTTGCTGCTAATTTAGACCATAAAAACTATAATGTTTTGCATTATCATTTTATTAACCAAAAAATGAATCCATCAGAAGTTGTTGTGATTAAAAAAAGGGGAGACAAAGATGAAACCAGAAGTTAATTTCATTCACACTGCTGACTTACATTTAGGTAGCAGAATAAAGATAAACACTAATAGTTTTGATATAGATGCAAATATATACAATGCCGTATATAATTCATTTAAAAAAATCATTGATACTGCAATTAATAAATCAGTCGATTTTATAATTATTTCAGGAGATATATTTGATAATGAATCAAGGTCAGTAAAGGCTACCCGCTTTTTTATAAATCAGTGTAGTAGATTAGAAAAGGAAAATATAGGTGTGTATTTAATTAATGGAAACCATGATCCATATAAGAATAATGGAGAATTATTTGAGTTACCTCAAAATGTACATATTTGTGAGACTGAAGAGGTAAGTGCATTCAATGTATATAAAAATGAAAAAATAATTGCTAGGATACTGGGACAATCTTATAGGGGACCATCAGAGAATAGAAAAATGTATAAGTATTATACAACCAATAATCAAAATGTATATAACATTGGAATGTTACATACACAATTAGACCCAAATAATTATAATTATGTTCCAATCACTAAAAATGATTTATTAAGCAATGATAATATTGATTATTGGGCATTAGGACATATACATGATAATAGGGTTATACATGATAAAGAGCCTTTTATTGTATATCCTGGAATACCTCAGGGAAGAGATATTGGAGAAACAGGCAGAAAAGGTTTTTATTTAGTACACTTAGAGCCGGGCAAATCCAAATTAAAATTTATTGAAACCTCAGATTATGAGTATAAGAGAATGAAAATCAACTTATCAAATATTGAAGAAGTCAATTTAACTGAATTTAATTATTATATAGAGGAAAAATTGGATGATTTTTATAATCAACTATCAAAAGGTAATAAAGGGTATATTATAAGAATTGTATTAGTAGGAAGAACAAAGTTTTACGAACTTTTAGAAGAACAAGAAAATGATATTCTTGAGGATACATTAGATAATTTAAGAACTAAATTTGGTAAAAAGACACCTTTATTATGGATAAATGAAGTAGAAAACAGAACTAATAAGGCAGTACAAAATATTAATCAAATAATTAAAGAAGATCCATTTATTAATGACTTTATAGATTTTATAAGTGA
The DNA here is from genome assembly GCA_051745185.1 of Bacillota bacterium. Taxonomy (GTDB): domain Bacteria; phylum Bacillota; class Halanaerobiia; order Halanaerobiales; family M55B127; genus M55B127. Next base: position 7,940 of record JBNJDV010000008.1, on the reverse strand, counting down.
ATATAATACTGATGAGAAAAAGAAAAATGTATTAAAGAAAAACATGGGAAAGATTTGGAATTCTGAAGTTGATAATGAAAATATAGATCCTAAGGAATTTCAAATTGATGATCAGGTCTTTCAAGAACTTTTAGCACAGGCTAAAAAAGATATAATAGGTGAATTTATTGAAAGAAGGGAACTTTGATGAGATATAAAGATATATACTTAAATGATTTTGGTATTTTTAACAATTCAAAAATTGAAAATTTAAACCCTTCTTTTAATATCATAGGTGGAGGTAATAGAGCAGGTAAAACAACTTTTCTTAAAGCCCTAAGATATATAGGTTTTGGTATACCTAATTCAAATTATATTCCTCCTGCTAGATCTTCATATAGTTTAGAAGCAACTTTATCAGATAATGGAGATAAGTATAATTTATTAATCAATGGTTATGCAAAACCGAAGATAGATAAAATAAATTCAAAGGAGACAGATATTAAAAAAATTTTTGGAAATATTGATCAGTTTACATATAATCAGTTATTTACTATAACTTTAAAAGAATTAAAAAAAATCCCAGATGGTGTTAATGATAAAGATAAATTAATGTCAATATTAATGGGGGCAGGGTTAAAAGAATATACTTTGATACCAAAATTAAGAGAAGATTATCTGTCTAAAGCATCTAATATTGGTGGCAAGTATGGTAAAATTAATGTTGGTATGTTCAAAAGCTATAATCAAGCTATTAATGAAGGATTAAAACAAAAAAATGAAGCAAAATTACAAGTTGAAGAATATTACAAATCTAAAAATTTATTAAAAGAAACTAGTGATAAAATAAAACAACTTGATCAAGAAAAAACAACTTTAAATAAAGAAAAAATAAAGTTGGATTTACTGAATAGTAATTATGAAAAAATTGATGAATTAAAATTATTACAAAATGAAGTAAATAGTAATAAGTTTGATATAATAAAGGATGAAGAAGTTAAATTTTATTATGATAGGTCTGAAGACCTTTTCAATAAGTTTAAAACAATAAATGATGAACTAAAAAAGAGCAAAGATGAATTCAAAACAGTTACAGGTACTAGTTATTGCAAAGACCTGCAAGAAAGTGTTATTAAAAATGAAAATATAATTGATAAATACTATAATCAAGTTTCGGGAATAAATGAAAAAAAGAAAAATTTAGTAGAAAAAAACAAAAATATAAAGTATAAATTTAATGAGATAAAAAATGATGTGAACAATATAAGTAGCAGGTTATCAAGTAATTTAAACTTATTATTAGATGTAACTGTAGAAATTGAATATAAAAATAAATTAAGACAGTTGGTTAAAGATCATAACAAAATCAGCGGAAATATTAAATTAATAAAAGAAGACCTCAATAAGTTAACAAATAAAATAGCTGCTAAGTCTGAAAGATTATTTGAATTAAAGGAAAAGCTTAAAGATAAAAATACAAGTAAAAAATATTTGATCTTTATAGTTTTATTTACTGTTTTAATAACATGGTTAACTTTTATAAATTATAGATTTGCAGGGCTATATATAATCGATCTAATATTAACATTTTTTTATTTTAACAAAAAGAAAATTGATGATAATAAGTTAATGAATTATAATGAAAAGAAAGATGAATTAGAAGAATTGAAAACTCAAGTTAATCAATTAGAGCAGAAAATAAAAGAACAAAATGAAAAGAAAGAAAAAGTGGCTCTAAAACTTAATGAAATCAGAGAATCTTTATACCTGGATGAAAATATAGATCCCAATTTGCTAAAAGATTATTATGAAGATTTAATATCTTTAAGAAGTAGATATAACGAATATCTAGATTTAAAAGAAGAATACAATAATAAAAAACAAAGTTTTATATCAGAACTTAATAATATATACGAGGATATTGAGAAGATTGATAATGATATTTTAGTCAGGTTTGATAGTGAGAATTTATATGAAAATATTGAATTATTAATACAAAGCATTAACAAAATTTATCAAATAAAGAATATGGTTAAAACAATTAAAAGTAAGTTGGATTCCTTAAAAGAATTAAGAAATGATATGCTTGATTTGCAAGGAATGGAATTGTTAGATACGACTGATAAAAATATGCATGAAATTATCGGAGAATATACTGATTTAGCAGACCTTAGTAAGGATTATAATGATAAAATAGAAAAGATTAATACAATTAAAAATCAATTGACAAATTTAACTGAACAAATGAAGACAGCTTTTGATATTGAAGATAAGCTAGATCAAAATGATATTATAAAAACATTTACTAACTTCTTTAATAAATTTGTTTCCAAAGAACAATTAGAAGAAAATTATTTAGAAACAAAAGATGAATTAGAAAATATAAATAAAAAAATTGAAGATAAAAAAAGAAAAAGAGAAGAGATTAAATTAAGAATGGATAATATGGCTAGTGAAGAAAAAATAATTCAAGCAGAAAAAAAAATAAATAATGCCAGAAGCAATATGAGACCTCTTGCAGAAAAGTACGCCAAAAATAAAATGTCAGCATATATATTAAATAAATTTTGGGAAAGGTTTCTTAAAGAAAAAAAGGATAATTTATTAAATAAAGCAAGTAATATAATGAATGATATAACAAATGGAGATTATAAAAAAATTGAACCAAAAGAAAATCTTACTAGTCTTGACTTTAAGATATATAACAATGAAGGTGAAGTAATAGATGAAATAAACAATTTAAGCAGGGGAACAATTGAACAACTGTATATGGCTATTAGAATAAATCGTATTATGGATATAAAACCTGCTTTACCAGTAATAATAGATGATTCATTAGTTAATTTTGATTCTAAACATTTAAGGAATATATTTGATATCATAAATAATTTAAAAAATAGGAATCAGATTTTCTTTTTGACCTGTCATCCTGAACAAATTGATTACCTTGAAGAAAAAATTGATGATAAAAATTACTATTTATTAGATAAAGGTAGGTTTAATCAGGTTAGTAAAACAGATTTAATAACACATTTAAAATAAAAAAAGAAATTGGGTGAAATAATGGAATTTTTTATAATTTTATTTTTAGGAATGGGTTTTTACTATTTATATAGTGAAGGTATTATAAATTTGAGTCCTAAAAAAGATGATGAAGAAACAAAAGCTTATGTTTTAAAAGAGGCTAAAAAGAAGTATGAAAATAAAGAGATCAGTAAAGATGAATATGAAAAAATTAAAAATGATATAGGAAGATAGTATATAAAAGGGGGATTTCTAATGAAACCAAATATACTATATATTCATTCTCATGATACCGGAAGATATATTGAACCTTATGGTCATTTAATTCCGACACCCAACTTAAAAAAACTAGCACAAGAGGGGACATTATTTAGAAAAGCTTTTAGTGCTGCACCCACTTGCTCACCTAGTAGAGCAAGTTTATTGACTGGACAATACCCACACAATAATAAACAGTTTGGGCTAGTAAATAGGGGCTTTGAACTTCCTGATACGAGCAAACATATTGTTAATGTATTGAGTAATGAGGGGTATACTTCCACATTAATAGGTATGCAGCATATAAGAAGTAATCCAAACTCTATTGGTTATAATAAAGTTCTTGAAGTTAAAAATAATAATGCTGAAAATGTTACACCAAGAGCAAATGAATTTATCGAGAATAATATTAAAGAGCCATTCTTTTTAAGTATTGGTTTTGAAGAAACACACCGCCCGTTTCATGATGTTGAAGATGAATCAGCTGTAAATTATACTAAACCTCCTACTCCCATGCCTGATACTTATGAAACTCGTAAGGATATGGCAGAATATAAACAGAGTGCAAAGGTTTTAGATCAGGGAATTGGAGAAATATTTAAAACCTTGAAGGAAAATAATATATATAATAATACAATAATAATATTTACTACTGATCACGGTATACCTTTTCCAAATATGAAGTGTACTTTATCAGATCATGGTATAGGAGTATCTTTAATAATAAGAGGGCCTTATGGATTTGAAAAAGGAAAAGTGATTGATTCCATGGTGTCTCAGATAGATATATTCCCGACTTTATGTGAAATAATAGGTATTGAAAAGCCGGAATGGTTACAAGGGAAGTCTTTTTTACCTTTAATAAAAGGTGTTAAAGAAAGTATTAATGAGGAAGTTTATGCAGAGGTTAATTATCATACTGCTTATGAACCGATGCGTGCAATTCGCACAGAAAAATGGAAATATATTAGAAGATATAGGAATCGTACAAAACCATTTCTAAGCAATACTGATGAGAGTTATTCTAAAAATGTATTACTTGAAAATGATTGGGGTGTTACATATATCCATAAGGAAGAACTTTATAATTTAATATTAGATCCTAATGAAGCAGATAATCTTGCTTATGATAAAACAAAAGCTGAAATATTAGAAGATATGAGAACTAGATTAGATAAATGGATGGAAAAGACTGATGATCCTCTTAAAAGTGGTACAGTACCTAAACCTGATAGTGCATTAGTTAGTAAAGATGAGGATGAAACTGCCGATGATATCTGGAATTATATTGATAAATCTAAAGGCTATCATTAATAGATATTAATTTTAAGGAGAAAATTCTATGCATATAAAGCCATTTAATATTATGGTTTTTCCAAATGGTCCGGTTTGTAATATGGACTGCAAATACTGTTATTACAAAAACAAAGTAAAATTATATGAAGATAAAAAAACTATGAAAATGAGTTATGAATTATTAGATACTTTTATAAAAAACTATATGAGTATCCATCCAGGAATTAATATACCTTTTATTTGGCAGGGAGGAGAGCCTACTTTAAGAGGATTGGATTTTTTTAAAAAAGCAGTACTTTTTCAAAACAAGTATCTTCCTGACGGTAAAAGATATAGTAACAGTATTCAAACTAATGGAGTTAATTTAGATGAAGAGTGGATAAAGCTTTTTAAAAAAGAAGAATTTTTAGTAGGACTTAGTCTTGACGGGCCAGAAAATATTCATAGATATTATCGTACAGATGAAAATAGAAATACCCATTTTAATAAAATTATTGATAATTTGAAAATGTTACAAAAATATAATATTGATACTAATATTTTATGTGTTGTAAATAATGTTAATATAAAAAAACCTATAGAAATATATAAATTTTTTAAAAAGTTAAATGTAAATTACATTCAATTTATCCCTTTGGTTGAGTTAAATAATTCAAATTATTTGATTAAAGCAGAAGAATATGGAGACTTTTTAATAAATTTTTTTGATAAGTGGATACAAGATGGTTATGGTGAAATTCATATCCAAATTTTTGAAGAAATATTAAATGCTTGGTATACCGGTAATACAAACACATGTTACTTTCACAAGGAATGTGGTAATTCATTAGTTTTAGAGCATAATGGTGACCTATATACATGTGATCATTTTGTAAATGAGAATAATAAATTAGGTAATATTAATCAAACTACACTACGTACTTTAGTGACTTCAGCTAAACGAAAAGAATTTGGAAAAAATAAGCTTAATAATCTTTCTGAGAAATGTAATGAATGTAAATATTATTTTATCTGCCATGGAGGTTGTTTAAAAAATAGATTATCAAATAATGATTACAATAATTATTTATGTAAAGGGTATAAAAAGATATTTGAATATACTGAACCATATATGGAAAAAATTGTTAATGGAATTATTAATAGAAGACATCCATTAGAAATTAAAAATGAACTGAATAAATATTTTAATAAAAAATAGTTAGATATTTACTAGATTTTAAAATAAATATTTGTTAAGATAATTAAGTGAAGAATTTATGAAATAGGATGATTAGTATGGAAATTATATTAATAGCTATTGCACTATCACTAGATGCATCTGGGGTATCGATGGGTATAGCCTGTGGTACTAAATTGAATTTTAAAAATAGATTATCCTTAATATTTTCATTTGGTTTTTTTCAGTTTTTATTAGCTTTAACGGGTGCTTTATTAGGTAATTTTATAAACCTGAGGATCATTGAAATCAGTGATATGATGAGTGGAATTATAATACTAATTATTGGTATTGTTTTATTTAGAGAAGGCTTTAAAAAAGAAGAGGAGTGTATTTACAGGAGATTAACATTTTTATCAATTGTTATTCTAGGAATAAGTGTAAGTATAGATGCATTAGGAATAGGATTTTCTGTTTTATATAATGAAATCTTTTTAGAAATGCTATTTAAATCATTAATTATAGGTATCATTGCTTCTATATTTACTTTTTTGTCTTTAATCATTATTAAATATTTAAAAAAGATTATTATTATAGAAAAATATGCTGATTTTATTGCTGGAGTTATTTTAATTATTTTTGGTATTAATATAATTTTGTAATTTTTTATAAAGGATATTTCTTCTTATTAAAGAATATATAATAAAACTTTATATTATCATCGGGTACTTTCTATGGATAAAGAAAGTTTAAAAGAGAATCAGGTTTAAATCCTGAGCGGGTCCGCCACTGTGATGATTAGCATTAACTGTATGGCCACTCATTTTATTGGGGAAGGTAGTTAATGTGTTTAATATCTTAGCCAGGAGAACTGCCTGATATTTATAATAGACTTTTATCTCCGAGACAGGGTAAAGTATTATTAAATTAATACCCTAACTACTTTTAAGTTAGGTTTTTTATTTTAAAGGGGGAGAATTTATTAATGGCATTAAAGTATGTAAAAAAACGAGATGGGTCAACAGTCGAATTTGATAGGTCAAAGATAAAAAGTGCTGTATTAAAAGCTGCAGAAGCTGTTGAATTAGAAAATGATTTAATTGGAGAAGAGATTACTCAAGAGGTAGTATCATATTTAAAAATATTTTTTAAGGAAGATGGGATACCTGAAGTAGAACAGATTCAGGATTTGGTTGAAAAAGTGTTAATTGAAAAAGGTTATGCTGAAGCAGCAAAGGCATATATATTATATAGAGAGCAACATAAAAAAATAAGAGATACTAAAAAAATGTTTAATGACGCTATAGATGCTATGAACAATTATCTGGGTTTAGATGATTGGAAAGTTAAAGAAAATAGTAATATGGGTTATTCATTACAGGGTTTAAATAATTTTGTTTCTTCAGAAGTTACTTCACAATATTGGTTACAGGAAATTTATCCAGCTGATGCTGGAGAAAAACATATGAATGGAGATTTTCATATTCATGATCTGGGTAATTTAAGTGTATATTGTTGTGGATGGGATCTTGAAGATTTTTTAAGAACAGGTTTCAGAGGAGTTTCAACAAAAATTGAAAGTTCTCCTCCTAAACATTTAAAAACAGCTTTAGGGCAAATGGTAAACTTCTTTTTTACATTACAGGGAGAAGCTGCAGGAGCAATGGCATTTTCTAATTTTGATACTTTACTGGCCCCTTTTATAGCTTATGACGATTTAGACTATAAGGAAGTTAAACAGGCTATGCAGGAGTTTTTGTTTAATATGAATGTTCCTACAAGGGTTGGGTTTCAAACTCCCTTTACAAACATAACTATGGACCTTACAGTGCCAGATCACTTTAAAGATCAGCCTGTAATTGTTGGCGGAGAAATGAAAGAGAGAACTTATAGTGAGTTTCAAGAGGAAATGGATTTAATCAATAAAGCTTTTGCTGAAGTAATGATGTCTGGAGACTCAAAAGGTAGAGTTTTTTCATTTCCAATTCCAACATATAATATTACCACTGAATTTGATTGGGATAACCCGGTTTTAAATCCTATTTGGGAAATGACCGCTAAATATGGTATTCCTTATTTTAGCAATTTTGTTAATTCTGATATGAATCCAGAAGATGCAAGGAGTATGTGCTGCAGACTTAGACTGGATAATCGAGAATTACGAAAAAGAGGTGGAGGACTTTTTGGAGCAAATCCAATGACTGGTTCAATTGGTGTAGTAACATTA
>JBNJDV010000007.1:0-36584 GCA_051745185.1 Bacillota bacterium | reverse complement strand
TTTAATTTTTTCTGTTAGTTCAGTAATATTATTATCTTTTAGTATAACTTTGTCACATTTATCTAATACAACACCGGGAGCACCTTTTAGATAAGTAAATTCTTTATCTTTTTCACTGTATGATACAGCCATAAACTTCTTTTCTGAACTAAATGGAATCTCACCTGTTCTTTTTAAATTATTTTCTTCTAATTCTTTTTTAGAAATATTCGCTTTCATTGCAGCAGCAACTAAAGCTCCTTCTGTCGGATCACCAACAACTTCCCAGAGATCATCTTTTTTGTTAATGGAGGCATTACTGCTTAAAGTTCCAGCCTTTAAAAACAGATTTAAAAGTTCATCATTTTTAAGGTCTATTTCTTTATCGTTTTCTTTAAAAACACCTTCCGGATTATATCCTGTACCTGTAACTACAATATCTCTATCATTTAAATAAATCTCATTAACAGTCATTTGATTTTCAGTTAAAGTTCCTGTTTTATCAGTACAGATTACAGTTGTTGAACCTAACGTTTCAACAGCCGGTAAACTTTTTACTAAGGCGTTATGTCTTGCCATTACTCTCATACCAATAGCCAATGTAATTGTAGCTACAGCAGGTAATCCTTCAGGTACTGCTGCAATGGCAAGAGCAATTCCGGTCTTTACCATATCAACAATGTCTCTTCCAGATATAATACCGACAACAGCTATAATTGCAGCCACAACTAAGGTAATTACTATCAATGATTTACCTAATTGATTAAGTTTTTCTTCAAGAGGAGTCTTTTCATCAACTGTTTCATTTAATAAGTCACTTATTTTACCCATCTCTGTTTGTTGTCCTGTTCCTGTAACAACTAACAGACCATTTCCTCTTGTAACTGCAGTTCCTGTATAGACCATATTTTTAGTTTCTGCTAATGGAACATCTTCTTTTTCAATTTTATCAGTATGTTTACTAACAGGTTCTGATTCACCTGTTAAGGCTGATTCATCACAAGCTAAGTTATCTGCTTCAATAAGCCTACCATCAGCAGTTATTCTATCCCCTTCTTCAATTATTACTATATCACCAGGTACAATATTTTTGGATTTAATATTTTTAACTTCACCATTTCTGAGTACTTTTGAATCAGATGTGATCATTTTTTTTAGTTCTTCTACTGACTTTTCTGCCCTGTATTCAGTTACAAAACCAAATAGGGCATTTAAAATGATAACAGCACCTATAGCGATTGCTTCTACAGTATCACCAATAAAAAATGAAAATCCGGAAGCTATTAATAAAAGAATAACTAATATGTTTTTAAACTGATCAACAAATATCTTAAATGGAGAAATTTGTGATTTCTGTTTTAGGGAATTGGGACCATATTTTTTAAATCTTTTTTCAGCTTCACTTTGGGTTAAACCATTTTCTTTTTTCACATCAAGAGAATCTAATACTTCTTGAAAATCATATCTAAAAATTTCCTTTTTGAAATCCATATTATATCCCCTCATTAAAATAGAATTTTTGTCCCAAGTTTATAAAAAGAAAAACCAGAAAACCTGGTTTTTAAAAGTCTCTTAGTTTATCTAGATTTTCATTTTTACCCATAACAATTAATGTGTCGTTTTCTAATATTTTGTCATTGGCACCAGGTGACATATTTAAGTGTTGCCCTCTTTTGATAGCCATAACATTGATATCAAATTTACTTCTAAATTCAAGTTCACCTAGTGATTTACCAACCATGTTGTCAGAAGACATAATCTCTACAACACTGTAATCAGGTGCAAATTCTAAATAATCTAATACATTTGAAGAAATCAAATTATGTGCAATTCTCTCTCCCATATCCCGCTCGGGATAAACAACACGATCTGCTCCCACTTTTGTAAGAACCTTTCCATGTAAGTTGTCCTGTGCTTTAACTATTACATATGGTACACCGAGTTCTTTTAGAATTAAAGTACACAATATATTAGCATGAAGATTATCTCCAATACTTACAATTGCCACATCAAAGTTTCTAACACCTAAAGTTTTTAAAGCTTCTTCATCTGTTGCATCAGCTTCAACTGCATGTGTAACAGAATTAGAAATATCTTGTATTTTTTGATTATCTTCATCAATAGCTAATACATCATGGCCATTTTCAGAAAGTGTTTTTGCAACACTTGAACCAAATCTACCCAGACCAACTACAATAAATTGCTTCATCCTTTTATTACCTCCTAAGTAAACAAATCATTAACCGACCATAACATCTTCAGTTGGATAATGATAAATTCCTTTTCTTTCTCTTTCAGCAAAGGCTACTGCAAAGGTTAGAGGACCCACTCTACCTGCAAACATTGTAAATGTAATAAGAACTCTACCTATTCTAGACAAAGTGGGGGTTACTCCTGTTGACAGACCGACAGTACCAAATGCTGAAACCGTTTCAAATAATATATCTAAAAATCCACCAGTTTCTGTAATAGTTAGGATAGTTGTTACCAAAATAATTAAAAATGATGAAATCATAGTTATCGAAATTGCTTTATAGATTATTTCTTTTTCAAGTTGTCGGTTAAAGACTTCAATATCTTTTTTTCCAATAACTAAATTCCACAATGTAACACCCATTACACCAAATGTTGTTGTTTTAATACCACCACCTGTAGAACCAGGTGAAGCACCGATAAACATTAAGATAATGATAAAAAATAGTGTTGAAGTTCTAAGTGAACCGGTTGGTACAGTATTAAAACCCGCAGTTCTTGGTGTTACTGATAAAAACAAGGATGAAAGTACCTTATCACCAAACTTTAAGTTACCCATTGTATCCGGATTAGTATATTCAAATCCAAAAATTACAACTAAACCAAAAATAATTAACGCTATAGAAATAAATATTACAATTTTTGACTGTAAACTAAGGTGTTTAAACTTATTAAAGTTAAAGATCTCAATTATTACACCAAAACCAATACCACCGATAATTATTAAGATCATAACTACAAAGTTAATTGTAATATCACCAGTAAAGCTTTCTAAGGAGTTACCAAATAAATCAAATCCGGCATTATTAAAGGCAGAGACTGCATGAAAGATAGCTAAATACATTGCTCTTAGCCCATCATAGTCCTTAAGTAATCTTATAAACATTATTAATGCTCCCACTCCTTCAAAGAGGAGTGTAAAACCAATAACATATCTAACCAGTCTTACTAGACCAGATATTTTAAACTGATTTAGATCTTCTTGAATTATTAGTCTCTCTTTTAGTGATATCTTTTTACCGATTATAAAGGCAACAAGTGTTGACATTGTCATTATTCCTAATCCACCGACCTGTATTAAGACCATTATAACTATTTGACCAAAAACAGTAAAGGCAGAAGCTGTTGTAACAACAATTAAACCTGTTACACAGGTAGCCGAGGTTGCGGTAAAAAGAGCATTAATAAAGTTCATACTACCCTGGTGAGTAGTTGCCCCTGGTAACATCAAAAGCAAGGTACCAGTTATAATTATTATAAAGTAACCAGATACTAGTATTTGTGATGTAGACAGATTTTCTATGTTTGGGTTAAATAATTTTTTAACCAAGTTAAACAACTCCTTACATCATGCACTTCAAGATATATTATACTATATTAGTTAACAAAAGTAAAAACCGGGATATTTACCCGGTTTAATTACTTTTTAAGTTATGTTTATTCATAAGGTTCAAATAGGTCTTTACCTACTCCACAATCAGGGCAAGTCCAGTCAGCGGGCAATTCTTCAAAGGAAGTACCTGGTTCTATACCTTGAGTGTCATCCCCTTTTTCTGGATCATAAATATACATACATACTGTACATTGATATTTTTGCATTATAAAATCTCCCCTTCCATATTATATTAATTCAATTATACCATAAAAAGCCCTCTTGTCAATTACTGTAAAATATTACAGTTCTTTATTGAAAAGCTCTGGATTATAGATACTTCTTACTTTTAACAAGTTTAATATTATATATGGTATAAAGGCGGCTAAAATTAATGGTATAACAAAAGTCGGCAAATAAAACAGCTCTAAAATAAGTATTACACTAGTAATTGGAGCTTTGATTAAACCTCCAAAAATACCTGTGACTCCACAAAGTGCTAAAAACATAGGACTAATTGCATATGCGGGCAATAATTCTAATCCAATATTTCCTGCTAATAAGCCCGAAAGTAGTCCGATTAGAATCATAGGTGCAAATAAACCACCTGAGCCACCTGAACCGATCGAAAAACTGGTTGCTATTATCTTAAACACTAAAAGTAATGCTATAAGTGTTATACTGACCTTGTAATTTTGAATATTTGTAATTAATGAACTACTGGTTCCCATTATATCAATTAAAAAGTATCCAATAATTCCTACAGAAAGCCCACCTAACATAGGCTTGAAATATAGTGGAATCTCTATTTTAGAAAATAAAGTCTCATTTAAAAGTAATAGGTTTATAAAAACCCAACCAATAAAAGATATAAAAACACTAAATCCAATTAAATAAATGTACTGTTTTGTATTAAAAATGTCTATATTTATAGATATATCAAAAAGATAATTTTTGTTTGGAATAATTAATCTTTTAAAATAAATACCAGAAAAGCTCGCTATTATAGTGTAGAACATATTTTTTAATGACCAGTTTTTATTAATTACTTCTAATGAAAAAACGACTGCTGCAATTGGAGCATTAAATACAGCAGAAAAACTGGCAGCAGCTCCAGAACCGATTAAGGTTTGATAGTTTTTCAAATCAAATTTGAAATACCTACCTAAAATATCTGTTATACCAGCGGTTAGTTCAATTATGGGGCCAACTACTCCTACCGACCCACCAGAAATAACTGTAAAACTGGTTGCAAAAAATTCTGCTCTCAAGTCACTTTTTGTTAACCCGGTCTTTTGTGATTTAATTGTTGAAAGAAGTAATGGTACTCCATGACCTCGGGCTGTTAGCCTGCCGTATTTTAATAAAAATCCAACTGCTAAACCACCTAAAGCAGGTATAAGAATAATTAACAAAGAACCCTTAAAGTAATTAATAATATTTATAGAAAGAATATCGATAATAAAAAAGAACAAATATGAAAATACTGCAGCTGGTATTCCGATAAATAATACGAGTAAGGCCATTATAATATTTTTGCTTTTATCCATACTTGTCTCTCCAATTGTGTATATATAATATTTGATGCTATAAATTATAATTCAATAAATCATTATAATTTCCTTGTATTCTTTTATACATTACCTTCCCTTGCATCAGGGAGTTTAAAAGAAAAAATCAGACTAATTAAAGCAAAAACTAAGGCAGTAATAAATAATGGTAAATATCCTGAGAAACTGATAATTATCCCCCCTGCAAAAGGAGCTAAGGAAGCCGGGATTTTTACTACGTTGATTAAACCTGCATAAAGGGTTCTATCTTCATCTTTTACAGTATCTATCATATAATTGAAAAAAATCGGCCAGCCGTTAATGAAAAAGCCGAGCATAAAAAATAAAATTGAATAAGTAATTATGATATAATCTACAAAAAAGAAGCCGGAAAAGATAGCTGTAATTGGTGCAAGAGTAACAACTACACTGTAAATAATAGTGGAAATATGATGACCATAGTTATCACCAATATATCCATAAACAAGCCCACCAACTATTTTACCGACTGTTTGAACTATAATTAAGATTCCAACTGTACTGTCAGCAATGTTAAAATTTGTTTTCGCATAGATTATGTAAAATGGTAGACTGATTGAACTTAACATACTGAAGTTTAATACAAGCATTGATTTAGTAAATGCAGGATTATTTTTAAAATAAAATGATAAGTTTTTAAACAAATCTTTCAGACTTTCTTTAGCCTTAATTTCACTGGGTGGTTCTTCAATATTAAAAAACATTAAAACTGACAAGGTGTATAAAAAAGCTCCAATAGTTATAATAACACCGTAATTGGCTGGAAAAGATAAACCTTCTAAAGATAAGATATATTTAATTACAAAGCCGGCAAAGATAGCGATAAAGCCCGAAATAATCTGTCTAGTTGAAAAAAACTTGCCTCTCTGATAGGGATTGATGGTTTTTCCAACAACATCTATCCAGGCAGTTGATAAAGCTCCATCGCCAGACCAAAATAAGGTTTGGATTAAGATTATAAAAAGCCCAACTAAAATAACATTATCATTTTTAAAATATATTAGATATAGTCCTAAAAGCCAGATTGGAAGCCTTGATAATGCGCTATATTTAATTAAAAATTTCTTTTTATACTTCACATTACGATTCCAGTTACCTGCTAATAAAGAAAAAACACCTGCCCCTAAGAACTTTACCATTGTAAGCAGTCCAACTAAAAGTGCAGAACCAGTAAGCCTTTCAACCAATAAAGGCAGGATTGTTGTAGGGTCAAAAAAGATAAACCCTACATCAAATAGGATTCCTTCAGTTATTAAAGATATATAGTTTTTTCTATAACTTTTCTTTTCCATGGTATTTTATCCTTTTCAAATAAAATATAAGCAGCATTATTTAATAATAATACTGCTTAAAATATTATATGCTTATTTACTTTAGTTCATGTTTAAAAAATATTTTCCTCTTTTTATCTTTAAATTCCATATAAAACTCCCCTTAAAAAGGGGCAGTATTATCTTAGGGGAAGATAATACTGCTAAATACAATTAACTAGTAATCGATTTTTCCCATATATTTTCTGGTTTCTAGGGGGTGATTTCTCTTGTCAGCAATTTTTTTAGAATAAACATCCATTATTGATGAGATAAATAATGGTGAAAAATATCCTCTAAATTTATCAGGAATTCCTGGTAGATCAAACTCTTTTGAGTCTATTATAATAACATGGTTTGAATATTTTTTTGAGAACTTTTCTGCTCGTTCTGCTAAACTTCTTGTTCTATCTTCACCTTTAAATAAAATTATATTAGTGTCTTCTCTTACTATTTCAAAAGCACCGTGGAAGTATTCACCAGAATGAACCGGTTGAGCATGTATCCACTGCATTTCTTCTAAGATACAGGTCGCATAGGTATATGCCATACCCCAAAGTGGTCCAGCGCCTAAAACCATAAAGAATTCTGCATCCTGATATTTTTCAGCAAATTCCTCTGCTCTTTCTTCTACTTCATATTTAACATCAACTAATAATTTAGGCAGTTTATCCATTGCTTCCATCATTTCATCGTAATATTTATAGTTATCTTTATGTTTTAGAATATTAAAGATAATTTGATAAAGCATTACCATTTTTGAGTCAGTAACACCTTCATCAGCTTTATTGTCAAAACAGTAGTCTACTGTTTTGCCTAATGGTGAATCTGCTTCACCAGTAAATCCAATTGTTACTGCTCCAACTTCTTTGGCAAATTTTGCGGAATCAACTGTTTCTTTAGTTGTACCACTATAAGAAGAGGTTATTACTAATGAATTTTCTGTAAAGTTTATAGGTTTGATTGCTAAAAATTCACTTGAATTATAGACATATACTGGCAAAGATGAATTAATTTCCAAAATATATTTAAGTGGATTCATAACTGCCAGAGAACCACCACAACCTACTAAAAATATATTTTTTATATCTTTTTTAAATATCTTTGCTACAGTCTCTTCAATTTCTTTTCTCTGGTTGATTCCCTTTGTGATCATTTTCTGGTAAATTTCAATCTTTTCCTTATCCATTTTTTTATCACTCCTATTTTTGTTTAAATTAACCTTTAACACTTCCAGCAGTTAACCCTTTAATAAATTGTTTCTGCATTACTAAAAAGAGTATTATCATAGGTAATGCAGCTATTGTAATACCTGCCAACATGGCAGTATAGTTTGTTGTTAATGTATCTCTAAAATTTGATAATCCTATTGGGATTGTATATTTTGATTTACTTTCAATAAAGATTAGAGCAAACAAAAACTCATTCCAGAAAAACCTTGATGTTACAATTGCCGCAGAAGCAATAATTGGTTTACTAATCGGCAGTATTATTTTTATAAAGGTCACAAATGAATTACAACCATCAATATATGCTGATTCTTCAATCTCTTTAGGTATTGAAAGAAAATATGACCGCATTAAAAATATTGCAAAAGGTAATCTAAATCCTACATATGGTAAAATCAAAGCCCAATAAGTATCATATAAATTAAAGTTTACAAGTAATTTATATAAAGGAAGCACTGCTACCTGTGGTGATAGTAATAAACCTGCTAATATCCCATAAAATATAAAGGTTTTCCCTTTAAAATTAAACCTTGCAAGTCCATAAGCACAAGCTGAACCAATACTTACAGTTATTAAAACTGAGACAATATTAATTAATACACTATTAACAAAGTATTTTGAAAGTCCTTGTGCCCAGGCTTCGGAATAGTTACTAAATACTAATTTATCTGGTAACCCCAAAGGATCTGAAAGGAATTCATTATTTGTTTTTAATGAACTGCTTACAACCCAGAACATGGGGTATAATACCAGAAATGCTAAAAATATTAACACTAAAATAATTAAGATCTTTTTTATTAAATAATTTTTCTGTGTTTTAGTCGCATAGCTCATTTTATTCCTCCAATCCTTTAGTTTTCTCCTCTTTTGGAAATAAATATTTGAATAATAGAGGTTGTAAATGTAATTACAAATATAATTCCTGCAATTGCAGCAGCATATCCCATTTTATCGTAAAAAAAGGCGGTTTTATACATAAATGTACCTAATACATGAGTTGAATCATATGGGCCTCCTCTAGTAATAACAAATATTTCAGTAAAAAGCTTATATGATCCAATTACAGTTATTATAGATGTTACCAATATCATTTCTTTAATCTGTGGAATAGTAACATACAAAGCTTTTTGAAATGGGGAAGCTCCATCTATTTCAGCAACTTCATATAATTCCTCAGGTATCTTTTGTATTGCTACAATTAATAAAACCATAATATAGCCGGTAAACTGCCACTGGCTCATTGCAATTATTGCAAAAATCGCTGTTCTAGGATGTCCTAACCAGGCATATCTAAAATCATTTTCTGTGAAAATCCTTATTACAGCATTTAATAAGCCAAGATTAGGATTGTATATATAGTAAAACATTAGACCTACAGCTGCTATTGCTATTACTGAAGGCAAAAAATAGATAGTTCTAAAGAACTTTCTTTCTTTACCTAATAATTTACTTTCAAGTGTAATAGCTAATACCAAACCTAATCCTACCTGAAATATTAAAGAAATTGCTGCATACCAAGTATTGTTAATTAGTGCTGTATAAAATATTTCATTTTGAAATATAGCCAGATAATTTGAAATGCCTATAAATGTTTTGGTTGGAGAATAACTATTCATCCTAAAAAAACTGTAATAAAAATTTTGTACAATAGGAACATATACAAAAACTAAAATAAATAACAGTGCAGGAACAATAAATAAATAGGGAGTATATTTTTTTCTTTTCAAGAAAATCATTCCTTTATAAAAGCTATTGGGTAACTGTTAAGCTACCCAATAGCAACTATATTTTCTTAAAACTGTTCTCTTACATCTTCTGCAGCTTCTCTTATTTTTTCCATTGCTGCTTCAGGAGTTGTCACTCCATCTGTTAATTTTTGAAGTTCACTACCTGCTACACTCCAAATTTCAGCATGTAAGGAAGAGTCAAACCAGTTAACTAAACGTTCAGTTTCCAGTACTAATTGAGTTGTACTATAAATTGATTCAGGAATTTCTCCCTTTTCTACAACATTTTTAACTCCGTTTACGAAACCTAAGTCCTGTGCTTCTTTTTTACCTACTTCTTTACCTGTAAGATATTTTAAGAATTTAACTGCTTCTTCAGGATGTTTTGTATTCGCTGCAACTACAAAACCTTCAGGATAACCTATTAATGCACTTTGGTCTCCTGCTCCATCAGGAATATCAGGCATAACAAATACATCATAGTTATCTAAAAATTCTTGTGGAGCTGTTTTTTGTAGTTCAGGAATTTCAATAATTTCTAGATACATCATTGCAGCTTGGCCATTCATTAGATTAGATCTAGCTTCATCATGTCGGATTGCGTTAGCACTTGCGTTAAAATATGGTGTTAATTCAGCATATTTTTCTAATGCCTGAACATAACCTGGATGATCAAAATCACCAGTAGCTGGATCTAAGTCAGCCATATATTCTTCATATGGTACACATTTAGCATTTAGCTGTCCTATATAGTGTGATACAGCCCATGGGAACATGTTACCAAAAGCAATAGGTGTATATCCCGCATTATCAATTTTTTCTAATACATCTAGG
Organism: Bacillota bacterium; assembly: GCA_051745185.1. GTDB lineage: Bacteria > Bacillota > Halanaerobiia > Halanaerobiales > M55B127 > M55B127. The sequence continues at coordinate 26,291 of JBNJDV010000007.1, read as the reverse complement.
AATTCTGGCCAAGTTTCAGGGACTTCAACTCCAACTTCATCAAATATTTTTGTATTATATACAAAAACTTTTGCATCTAGACGATATGGTGCACCATAAATCTTATCATTATATTTAAATGGTTCCACAACTGAATCTATAAATGTATCTCCCCAGCCATCTTCCATATATGGGGTTAAGTCCATTATTTGATCGGCTCTAATGAATCTATTTGTAAATTCTCCAGGCCATGTAAAGAATACATCTGGAGCATTTTCTGTACCGAGAATTATTTTAATTTTTTCTTTGAAAGGATCATTTGCAATTACCTGCATGTCTATTTTTACATTTGGGTTCTGTTCTTCATACTCTGCTACTACTTCCTCAAAAAATGAATTATCAGGTTCTTGTGTCCATCTGTGTAAGAATTTCAACTCAACTTGTTCTTGTGCACCTACTGTAAAACTAAAAAGCATAACCGTTAACAAGGCAAATACTATTGTTAGTAAATATAATTTTTTACTCAATTTTCCATCCTCCTAATTAATTTTTTTGCCATAACCAAAAGCACCATTGATTAGACATGTTTTTGAAGCAAAGTCTGCTGCTTTACTAAGCCCCCTTTCAATCACCTCCTCAGTAACCTTTGAACTGTTTATAATTTCGATTAAAAATACTGTTATAAAGGAATCTCCAGCTCCAAGTGTATCGATTGGTTCGACTTTTTTAGCTTCTTGGTAATATATTTTATTATTATATAATAAGAATGCACCATCTATACCTCTTGTACCTAATACATATTTGCATCCTTTATCATAAACCTGTTTTAATTTTTCTTTGGTTTCTGTTTCTGTGAGCTGTCCACAGGACAAAAATGCGAAATCAATATATGGGCAAACCTGATTAAGATAGTTTTCGTCATAATTTTTTGAAAAGTCAAATGAAATTGCTATACCTAATTCTGATAGTATTGGTAGTTCTTCTTCAATAAAACTAAAACAACTTGTATGAATAAGATCAAATTGTTTTATATAGTTTAAGTCTTGTTCGTCAAATTTAAGAGGATATTCTTTTGAAACACCTCCACCATTACTTCCAACAAAGACTCTGTCTCCATCTTCTAAACTTACTTCTGCTGCTCCATTTTCCCCTTCATAGGTTCTACAGTGAGATATATCAATATCAAAATCATTTAATGTTTTTTTAACATGTTTTCCTGCTTTGTCGGTGCCAAAAACACCTATATATGCCGCACTTATTCCAAGTTTTTTTGCATAAACGGAAAAATTAAGAGCATTTCCACCTGGAAACATTTTGTTTATATGTAAGTACTTATCTACTACGTTATCTCCGATTCCTATTACTTTCATCTCAACACCTTGTATAATGAACATAGGGAGGAGCATTATACTTTCCTTTCTTCAATGTTTTTTTAAATAATGTAATTAGTTTATCTAAATTAGTTCTTCAACATACAGCTGTCATCCCTATTATCCAAATCTGACAGACTGTTTAAATTAACTCTTACCACAACTTTAATTTAGCTATTAATAAGTTAAATAACCTTCAATATTATATGATAAAAAATATTAGTATCAGGTTGTGAGAAAAAACTTAATATTTTAAGTAAGAAATTGTAGCTGTATATAGATCAAGGAGGAGTGGGGTATCCCACAAAGTTAATAAAAATAATCACTATTAGAAAATATCTATGAGAATATTATTATTCTATTGTTTTTGAATCGACCATGAAATTAAATTTATCAGCTCTGTAAACTGATTTATTGTATTCTATAGCAGTACCTTCTTCAGAATATACGGTAGCTTCTTTTACTAATAAGGGAGTGTTGAGTTGTAGATTAAGTAATTTGGCTTCTTCTTCTTTAGCCATAATTATATTAAAACAACCTCTAGAGTTTTTTGGAGTTACTTCATATTTTTCATTTAAAATTTCATATAAAGATTGATTAAACTCATATTTATCTAATTTAGGGTATCTAATTAATGGCAAGTATGTATGTTCTAAGATCACTGGACTGTCATCAATATATCTAATTCTCTTTAAATAGAGTATTTTACTATTTACTTTTATATTTAATAAATTAGCAAATTTTTTATCAGTTTTAATTACTTCTTTATGGTTTTGTACTGTTTTCATAGAACTTCCAGCTTTTTTTAAAAGATCAGTCGTACCTTCTAACCTATGTAAATTGATAGGAATCTTTTCATCAGAAACAAAAATACCTTTCCCTACTTTTTTTTCACATAGTCCTTCTGCAATGAGAGCTCTCATTGCCTTTCTTATTGTAACTCTACTAATATCTAATTGATCACTAAGTTCTCTTTCAGTTGGCAATTGAGTACCTGGTTTTATATCGGTATTTTCTATTTTTTTTCTGAAATATTCTTGGATTTGAAAAAATAAAGGTACATGACTATTCTTATTTAAACTAATCTCAGAATTCATTAATCATCATCTCCAAATCATAAATAAGTGGAGAAGTGGGTTATCCCACACCTATCTATATATAATTTACCATAAAAAAGTTGTATAGTCAATAAATATTTTGAATATTATAACAATATTGTATATTTTAACATAATATCGTGTAATTAATTAAAAATAAAAACAATTATTCACCTTGTCTATTACCATATTTAGTAAATATTTTTATCTTTTTATCTTCTTCAAAGTATTTTTTGAACTTGAAACCTAATGATTGAACAGTTTTGAGTGAAGGTATATTATCTTCATGAATCCAGGCTTCCACTTCTTTGTCTTTCAATATTTCTTCAAAGACCATTTTAGTCATTTTTTTAGCAAGCCCCATATTTCTATAATCAGTATCTATTATTATTGAAGCTTCATATCCTGTCTCCTCTTCAACTTCAAATCTTTTTACAGCAAGATATCCAACCATCTTATTATTATCCTCTGCAATTAATATACTTCCAAGATCATTTGAAAAGAGCCTATTTTCAGCCTTTTGATCAGTATCAATATTTGCTATTGGGATATCTTCTGCCCAGTTGTATTCATCTTTAAATTTTGCAGAGATATTTTTCAACTCGCTTATATCTTCTAAAACTGGTTTGCGAAACTTCATGAAAAGAATTTCTCCTTTATTTTGGTATTTTAACTTTTTCTCTAAAAATGAGAAATAAAAATCCGATAAAGGCTGGTAAAAATGAAATTAAAATAAAACTAATTAAATTAGTATAGGTCTTAAAAAAGACTGTAAACAAAACAGCAAGTATGATAAAGCTTAGACCACAATAAGTGGGATTTTTCCAAAATATAATTAATGCGGCAGCAAAGAATATTGAAGGTAATAGATTAATAATAAAGCCACCGACTTGTTTAAAAAATGATACATCTGTTCCAAAAACATCAAGTGCAAATAGAGATAAAAATAAAATGAAAATGATACTTAAAATACGAGGAATCCATAGTTTGCTTTTCATTATAAACCCTCTTTTCTTTTTAATCTAATTATATTATAATTCTTAGCAAAAAATTTTTAAATATCAATTTCTGTTGCTAAATCAGCATTTTTGAAGATAAAAGTTTTTCTCAATTTAGAATTTGAACCCATAAGTTTTGTAAAAACATCATCAGCTTCTATTTCATCATTAACTTCAACTCTTTGTAGTTTTCTTGTTTCAGGGGACATTGTAGTATCCCATAGTTGATCAGGGTTCATTTCTCCTAAACCTTTGTATCTTTGAATACTGAAGTTACCTGAACCGTGTTCTTTCCTATAATCTTCTAGAGCTTTTTCATCAAAGATATACTGACTATTTTTACGATATGTTACCTTATACAGCGGAGGACGCGCCAAATAGACATGCCCTTCATCAATTAGTTCCTGCATGTAGCGGTAAAATAAGGTAAGGATCAGTGTTGAAATATGTGCACCATCAATATCAGCATCTGTCATTATTATTATCTTTTCATATCTTAAGTCATTTAAATTAAAGTCTTCTCCTATACTTGTACCTAATGCTGTTATTATAGAAGCAACCTCAGTGTTGTTTAATATCTTATCTAGACGAGCTCTTTCTACATTAAGTATCTTACCCTTCAATGGTAATATCGCTTGATTATGGCGGTTTCTAGCTTGTTTAGCTGAACCTCCGGCCGAATCCCCCTCAACTATAAATAATTCGCTTCCTTCAGCCTTTTTGCTTGCACAGTCAGCTAATTTACCAGGCAATGAACTGGATGAAAGAACTGACTTTCTTTTTGTTAACTCTCTAGCCTTTTTAGAAGCTTGCCGTGCCCTTACAGATTTTAATCCCTTATATACAATTGCTTTACCTAATTCTGGGTTTGTATCTAAATATAGAGACAAGTAATCATAAGCACTTTTTTCAACAATACTTCTAAGTTCACTGTTACCTAGTTTTGATTTGGTTTGTCCTTCAAACTGTGGATTAGGTAATTTTACATTGACAACTGCTGTTATACCTTCTCTAACATCGTGTCCGTTTAAGCTAGTAACACCTTTTGGTAAAAGATTATTCTTTTTAGCAAAGTTATTAACAGCTTTAGTTAAAGCAGACTTAAAACCTGTAAGATGGTACCCTCCATCTACTGTATTGATATTGTTTGCATAGGAAAATATTCGTTCTGAATAACCCTGATTATATTGAATTGCAAACTCGAGTTCGTATTCGTCTATAGAGTCTTCATTGTATATAATTTCATCATATAATAAGTCCCTGTTTTTATTTAAGTATTCTATAAAAGCTTTTATACCACCATCATATTGATATTTCTCTTTTTTATTATTTCTTTTATCTTCCAATATTAAAGTTAAATCTTTATTTAAATATGCGGACTGCTTAAATCTATGGGACAAGGTATCAAACTTAAAAGTTGTAGTATCAAAGATTTCACTATCTGGTTTAAAGGTGATTATAGTTCCGGTTTTTTTAGTTTTACCTTCTTTAGATAAATTATTAACAGGTAAACCCTTTTTATAGGTTTGAGTATACTTATTACCCTCCCAGTGAGTTTCAATTACAAGTTTTTCTGATAAAGCATTTACAACAGATACACCAACTCCATGTAAGCCTCCAGCTACTTTATAACTGTTGTTATTAAACTTACCTCCTGAATGGAGAGTTGTTAAAACGATCTCTACAGCTGGTCTTCCCGTATCTTTATGTAAATCTGCAGGGATTCCTCTTCCCCAATCTTCCACACTTACACTATTGTCTTCATGTACTGTTACTTTAATTTTTTCACCGAAGCCGGCTAAAAATTCGTCGATACTGTTATCTACTACTTCCCACACTAGATGATGAAGTCCTTTAATACCGGTTGAACCAATATACATTCCGGGACGCTTTCTTACAGCTTCCAGCCCTTCAAGAACTTCGATTTTATCCGCATTATATCTATCATTATCAAATAAGTCCACTTCGATATTCACCCTTTCTTTTTCCAACAATTATAATTATAACAAAGAGTTTGTTGATTTGCCACCCTTTCTTGCAATAATATAGCTACATGGTATAATATCAAATAGGATAAAGAAAAATCAACTTAAATTTTAATATATTTATATTATATTTTATAACATGAATTTGAAAGGGGTTAATTATGACTGAGAAGATTTCATCAATTGCGATTGAAGAAAAAATGAAAGAAGCTTATCTTAACTATTCATTAAGTGTAATTGTCTCTCGTGCACTACCTGATGTGAGGGATGGGTTAAAACCGGTTCACAGAAGAATACTTTATGCAGCTAAAGAACTAGGTCTAACACACGATAAGGACCATAAAAAATCAGCTAGAATTGTAGGTGAGGTATTAGGTAAGTACCATCCCCATGGAGATCAAGCAGTATATAATGCTATGGTAAGGATGGCTCAAGACTTTAACCAGAGATATAAGTTAATTGACGGACATGGTAACTTTGGTTCTATAGATGGTGATTCAGCAGCAGCAATGCGTTATACTGAAGCTAAACTCACTGAAATGTCAGACTATATCCTAAAAGATCTAAAAAAAGAAACGGTTCCTTTTAGTGATAACTTTGATGGCAGTTTAAAGGAACCAGATATTGTTCCTTCTAGACTTCCCAATATTTTAATAAATGGATCAAGCGGTATTGCGGTAGGTATGAGTACAGATATACCACCTCATAACTTAAATGAAGTTGCTGATGCAATAATAGCTTTAATAAAAAAACCTAACCTCTCTATAGATAAGATAATTGATAAGTACATATCTGGACCTGATTTCCCAACCGGAGGTACAATTGTTGGCAATGACGGTATTAAAGAAGCATATAAAAAGGGTAAGGGAAAATTAAATATTAGAGGTAAAACTAAGGAAGAAAAAGTTGGAAGACATAAACAGATTGTTATCTATGAAATTCCCTTTCAGGTTAATAAATCTAAATTAATCGAAGAAATTGCTAAATATATAAATAAAGGTAAATTGGAAGAAGTAAGGGATTTAAGGGATGAAACTGATAAGGAGGGCCTACGTATTGTAATTGAATTAAAACAGGGTGCAGACACTAATATAGTCCTTAACAGGTTGTATAAGTATACCTCACTACAGAACAGTTACAGGATTAATCTATTAGCTTTAATAGATAACAAACCTGAAGTAATGAACATACTTAAAATGTTAAAATACTTTATTAGGTTCCGTAGAAAAGTTATTACTAAAAGATCTAAATATGAACTTGACCAACTTCAGTCCAGACTCCACTTACTTGAAGGGTTAATGAAGGCAATAGATAAGTTGGATCTTGTTATTTCAATTATTAGAAACTCTGAATCAGCTGAAAAAGCTCATAAAAAATTAGTTTTTAAACTGAAGATATCTGATAAACAGGCTCAGGCTATTTTAAATATGCAGCTTAGAAGATTAGTTGGTATGGAGATTGAAAAACTTGAAACTGAAGTAAGTAAGTTAAAAGGTGAAATAAAAGAACTACAGAGTATTTTAGGAAATCAAAAGAAACTTGATGAAGTTATTATAGAAGAAACTAAAGAAGTCAAAGAAAAATTTGGAGATAAACGTAGAACAGATATTTTAAGTGATGAGAAAAAAGCAGTAATTACAAAACAGGACCTTATCGAAGAAAAGGAAGCTGTTGTCTCCTATTCACTTCGACAAAATATCAAAAGAAACTCAGATATGAGTAATATGAGAGCATCAAAAAATGATTATATTTTAGAATTAATGAGAGGTAGTTCTTATGATAAACTGCTTTTCTTTTCTGAAAGTGGTCAGGTATATAATCTTTCTATCCATGATATTGAAGAACATCACGGTCTATCAACAGGTGAACCGCTTAATAAGTATTTAAAAGTTCCAATGAATGAAAAAATTATTAAAGTAATCTGTTTAAATGATGACTTAAAAGAAAAATATATTGATATACTTACTGTAAACGGTAAAGTTAAAAGAACTCTTGGGAAAGAATATGATTCAAATTACTCCTCTATTAATGCAATTAAACTTGAAAAAGGTGATAAAGTAGTTGATGTAATAGAAAGTTCTGGGGGCAATGATTTAATAATTGGAACTGATAATGGCAAAACTATCAGATTTGATGAAGACTCTGTAAGCAGCACCGGTAGATATACGATGGGTAGTTCTGGTATAAAACTTGATGATAACAAGGCAATCTTTATGGATAAAGTAAATGATTATGATTATCTAGTATCTATATCTGAAGGTGGAAAGGTTAATAAGATTTCAGTTAAGAACTTCCAGAATCAAAATAGGAATGGAAAAGGCAGAAACACTTCTAAATCTGGGGATTATAGTATGCATTCAATGGTATTAGCTAAAGCTGATGATGATATCTTAATCATTACTGAGGAAAATAAAATGGTTAAATTAAATGTATCAGATGTTTCAGAAACACAACTGCCCGGATATATGTATAAAATCAAGGGTTTATCTAAACAGGATACATTAAAAAGTGTATACAGATTACCTAAAATTGAAATCGATGAAGAAAGTGATGAAAGCTAAAGTATAAAAATGTAATTTTAGTTATTGATAATTATTAAAGTATTTAAAAGTAAAATATATGTAATTACAAAGAGAGCGATTTTAACTATAAACCGCTCTCTTTTCTAATTCTTTTCTTCATATTTAAAGATATCTTCGATTTTTACATCAAAATATTTAGCCAATTTAAAGGCTAATGATAATGAAGGTTCATACTTTTGTCTTTCAATAGATATAATAGTCTGTCGTGTAACATCTACTTTTTCAGCGAGATCTTGTTGTGTTAAATCATGTTTTGCTCTTAAGACTTTTAGATTGTTTTTCATTAATATCACCTACATTTTTCTTTCTAGATAGGCAAAAAAGATTAAATATAGGACTAAAATAAATGAAACACTACCTAATAAAGTATGAGATAAAGCCATTTTCATCTCTCCACCCTGGATATAGAGTACTAGTCCAATAAAAGTAGCTAATAATGAAAATGTAACTACTGATCTTCTTAATGCCTTACTTCCAATAGCTTGGTCTCTTTCATCTTCTATTACTTCTTTTACTCTAGTCTTTGACCACATAATAAATGGTACTCCAATTCCTACAATAATTAGGGGTACAATAAAACTATCCATAAATATTGCAACCACAACACCTAATCCAACAATTATAGGAAATATTTTTCCTATTGTTTCATATGTTTTCTTTCTCATTATTTATACCTCCTTGTGATTATTATGTAAAGCTTGCTTTACAATACAAATAAAAAAATATTTTTTCTAAACATATTGTAATACAACCTATACAAAATGTCAAGTGTGCTTTACAATAAATATTAAAAAATGAAGAGGGAATTAACCCTCTCCATTTAATTCTATTATATTATGAATTAATTACCTGGTTTAAATGCTTCAAATAATACATCATATACTTCAGTATTATCTAGAACAGCATTAAATCCTTCAGATTCTGGACCATAAGCAAATATTGGTACAGAGTTTAAGGTATGTCCACCAGTAGGTGATTCAGCTCTAATTTCAGATGTTAATGCTCCTGCATAGTATTTTTCAGCAATTACAGAACCGATTTCCCATCCGATCATGTATGAATAATACATGTTTCCATCATTATTTATGATAGAATCATTAAATTCTTCTGCTTCTTGATCTGAAAGTTCAATATTTGCATATTCTTTAAAGACATTTTTGATACTTTCAACTGTCATTCCTGGTTCTTCTTCTTTTTCAACCATTTGTCCAGCCATATATTCTGGTGATACTTCAATATTCATAATACTTTCCTTTTTAAGCGGTTCGGGTACTGAAATACCTAAGGTTTCATGGTCAGCTAAGACTACAACCATTGTATCTCCATTTTCTTTTGCCCAGTTAACAGCATATTCGACAGACTCATCAAATTGAAGTGTTTCTGCTACCATACCAGGAACATCAGCAGCATGTGCTGCATGGTCAATACGAGCACCTTCACTCATTAAGAAAAATCCATCTTCATCACGTGACAGAATTGAAATTGCTTTTTTAGTCATTTCTAGTAATGAAGGTTCATTTGAACCTACGTCATCACGATCTAGAACATAGTTCATATATGAAGGGCTAAATAAGCCTAATAATTTGCCATTTTCTGGATTAACATTATTGAGTTCATCGGCATCTGTTACATAATCATAATCCATTTCTTGAGCTATTCCTATTACATCTTCTCCTACTTCCTCTTCTTTAAATTCGTCTGCTCCACCACCTAATATTACATCTACATCATTTTCAAGAATACTTTTTGCAATTTTGCCTTCATTATCTCTGCTTTCGGCAGATACTGCAAAGGCAGCCGGTGTAGCATCAGTAACTTTATTGGAACTAATTATACCAGTAGATTTATTTAAGCTTTCTGCATAGTCTAAAATAGAATCTAATTCAGCACCACTAGGGCTCATACCTACCATACCGTTTTTGGTTTTATGTCCAGTAGCTATTGCAGTACCTGCAGCAGCTGAGTCTGGTACTCCTTGTGTCGAACTTGTCATCATCATACCAACATTAGGCATTTTCATAAACTCTAGTTTATGGTCTTTACCACCTGCAAGGTATCTTGCCATATCCATCTGTCCAACACCTAGTCCGTCTCCAACCATTACAATCATGTTTTTAACATCAGCTTGAACACCAGAAGTTAAAACAAGAGTAAAGGCTAGTAGAAATGTTAAAACAAGTATTCCTTTTTTGTTTCTAAACATAAAAAACAATTCCCCCTATTATTTTGAAATATTTTATATCTTCCACTAAATATAATTAAATAATTAGCCATAATTTTCCTTTTGTTAATTATTACAAATCTAGTAGGGAATATAGCACTTTATTTATTTAAAATATAAAAAAGCATGTGAGGTTTTAAATCACATGCTTAAAGGCCTGATATATTTATTTGGCAAAAATATGGTCACCAATTCTTACAGTAACTTCATAACGGTCAAATGCTGCTGGATCTGCGGACTTATCAGGATTAAAGAAGAACAATGCTCCTTTTGAAGGATCTTCCCCATCTACTGCCCTTCTAGCAGCTCTATAGGCATTTTGATTAGGCACCTGATCTATTTGTCCATTTTCAACACATTTAAATTGTCCAGGTTGATATAGTACAGACTCTACTGTGTTTGGAAACTTTGGAGAGTTCATTCTATTGATAATAACTGCGCCAACAGCTACTTGTCCTTCAAATGATTCTCCCCTTGCTTCAGCATAAATCGCTCTAGCAAGTAAGTCTACATTTATTGAATCAATATTGATTTCAATATTTTGTTCATCCTGCAAATTATCTCTATCTATTTCTGATTCAACTAAATTATCATTATCCATTGATTCAAATAATATATAAAGGATAGCTGCAATTCCAAGACCAGTTAAAATATCATTACTTTCCAAACCAGCTGCACTTACTTTTTTAGTAAATACAGGATTTGTGAAAATAATTGAATTTAGCATTACTAGTAATAAAAATATTAATAAAAAGCAAGTAGTTTTTATAACTATACTTTTCATATTAACTTCCTAGAAGTAATGCTAATAGTACTGCAGCACCTAAATATAGAGTTGTTTTACTTCCTTCAAAATTACTTCCTTCACTTTCCGGCTCATTTAACTGTGCTAGTTGGTCATTGTTGTTATTAACATTTTCTTGTAGTTCCTGTAGTCTGGATTGAAGAGTACTTACTTTAGATTCGAGGGCAGAGTTTCTATCTTTCAGTTCTTGAATATCTGTACCCTGAAGTTCATCTCTTAAGTCAGCTATCATTTGATCTTTTTCAGCTAATTGAGTATTTGTTGAATCTAACTCTTCTTCTAAACTAGAAACTCTTGTTGATAAACTATCTACCTGATTGTTTAATTCTTTTACGGTTACAATTTCATCAATAATTTGGCTTACTTCTTCTTGAATTTCAGTAATTTTTTCATTTGTTTGTCCAATTGCTTCGTCCTGAATTACATTTTTTTTCTGTACTTGTTGCAAATTGTTAGAGAATTTATTCTGATCATTTGCAATATCAACAAGTTCATCTCTAAATTCCAGGGATAATTCTCTTAAGGTATCAACATCTTCTTCACTCATATCTATTTGTCCACTAACAGTATCTTCTAACATTCTTGCAATTATCTCAGCAAGTTCATATCTGCTAACTTTATTGGTACCTTTAAAGGTATCATCTTCATATAAAGAAAAATAACCTTTTTCTACAAGCTGCTGTACACTATCATATGCCCAATGACTTTCTGGAACATCTTTAATTTCTGCTCCCAAGGTAGTAACTGAAAACAGTAAGACAATTGCTAAAGTAAAAACTAGTAGTTTACTAACTTTTCTCATTTTAAAATTAATCCTCCTTTTAATTTTCATAATTTACATTAATGTTATTATCTTGTTCATCATATGCTTCTACATTATTTATCATTAAATCTAAGGGACCATCATTTTTCTTTGCAAACTGTATTGTAGCTATTATACCTGAGTTAGCTTCTTCAGGCAGTATTTCTTGAAGTTCTATATTTCCGTTTGATTGAACTGGACTTTCCCATAGAATTATTTTATCATTTTGCACAAACATATCACCAGGGAATATATAGTTAACTCGATGAGTATCTGGATTAAAATTAATTTCTAAGTTTAGATTATTGACAGTTAGTAAGTTTTCACCGATTAAATTATATGTTGTATAACTTTCTCCATTTTCAACTTCCTTTAGATATACAAAAGGATTAAGTTCAGGTATATCTAAATTATCTCTTGTAGACTTCATATAATTATTAAGTCCGCTAATATCAATTGAATATGGCATCTCCCCTGTTACATTCAATACTTTAACTGACCAGTTAACATTAACACTTTCTCCACTTTCAATATATCCTAGATATTTTTTGTTGACTTCTTTATCTGCTAAATTAAGTCCTGGTGGTAAAGCAATATCAGTTTTCGCATCAAATAATGTGGATCCACCAATATTTGTTAACTTGACATTTAGGTCAAACGGATTTGGAATTATTCTTCCCTTTTCTTTCCTTAGACTTTCTTCAAGTGTAACTTCAGTTTCAATCAGAGGTGGTCCTACAAATCTAATATCTCTTTCAACTTCATTAGAGTCAGTATTTTCTGCTGTAACCCTTACCCTATAAGTCATATTACCAGGAATTTCATCTGAATTAGACCTTACCTGCCAACTAACCTGTGCAGTGTCTCTAGACTCAAGGTCACCTAGTTGTTGCACAGTATTTTCAGTTCTAAATTCATCAGGTAAATCTATTTCTATTTCTACATTATCAGCTGTTATTTCAGATGTGTTTTCAACATAAGCTACTACTGGGAAGTACTGATTATTATCATCAAATGTAAATTCAGCAGGTGATGTAACACCTAAGGCCAATAGTCCAGGAACAACTTTAATTCCTCCTAAACCATAATTAGTTACATAAGTAATTTCTTCATTAGGTTCTAACATTTTTGGTTCCCACATTAAAGCTATTGCACTATCTATTTCATATTCACCTTTTCTAATAAATTCCTGATCTGGACTAAAATCAAAGTTCCATACTCCATCTGCTAAACTTCCCCAATCAGAAAAGAATACCTTGTCTGGTTCAGTTACACCAGGCCCTTTAAAGGTGCCCTGTGATGTAACAGTGGGATTACTAATACTATCAAAAGCCTGCCAAAAAATGGGCAGTTCTTCTTTAAGATAAAGATTATCAGTAGTTATTGCCTGGTCTGCTAATCTAAATGGTGCACCATCATTTTGACCTAACATTGTATCAAGCATAATACGTAAACCGACTTCTTTTGTTTCGTTACTAGTATTTAATATTCTGTATTTTATTTGAGCTGTGTCAAATAATCCGGTTGTTGAACTTTTTACTATTGATAAAATCTGTTCAACTTTTATATTATCTACTAAACTGCTTGTATATATTTGATTATCTCTAATTACTGGACCTTCAGTAACTTCACCATACTCTGCATCTGAACCAGCTCTTCTTTTAGTAGAGCCTCCAAAGACATAATTTACGTTGTTAACCTTAACAGTAGTATATGAAGTCCACGGTTTAGGTCTTCCATAAACTAATGGCTTGTTATTGTCATTAGGATCCATGGGTGCTCCACCTGTTGTTTCAATTGCAAATCTACCTTTTGCATTTTCATCTTGATTGATTACTATTACTATATAATCATTTCCTAATCTTAAATTATTATTATTATCTACTTCATTAAAAACATCGGTTTGAGCCGATGCTGATATTGAAATAAATATTAATGTAAGAAGTAAAAATGATATCAATATCTTTTTTTGACTGTTTTTCAATGATTAAACCTCCCATATAGAAATTAGAGAAAGTTTACAGTTCCTATATCTACGTCTACATTAGGATTTCCGTTTTGATCAATATTAAAGTTAACAGTTACATTAATTTCATATCTTTGATCATAACTTTTAAACTCCCAACCATTTTCAATTGATAATCTGGCATTTCTGTCCATACTATCTATATTACTTGAATTAGTAATAATTATATTTTCAACTTCTCCATTTTGACTTACCGTTACATTTAAAGCTACCTCTCCACTTTGAGCTTCACTAACTAAATATTTTGGATATACTGGTTTTGGTGATAAACCGATTAATTCTCCAGCTGTTGGCGGAGGTGGAGGACTTGGTTCTTCCTCAACAGTTTCACTTTCTTGTTCATCTTGTTGATCTTGTTCTTCAGCTTCTTCTTGTTCTTCAGCTTCTTCAGCTTGACTATCTTCTTGACTTACCTCTATTTCAGTTTCACTTTCTTCACTAGTTATAACTTCCTGTTCTTGGTTGTTTTGTTCTTCTTCCACTACTTCTTCTGGTTCTTCTTGAGCTATTTCAATATCTTGTTCAGTGGTTTCTTCTACTGGTTCCTCTTCAATTTCAGGTTCGGGTTCTGGCTCAGGTTCAGGTTCCGGCTCTGGCTCGGGTTCTTCTTCAGGTTCTTCTGCTATGTTTTCAGGTTGTGTTTGTTGTTCTGTTTGTGTGTTTGATTGAGTCTGAAATTCCACATATTGAACATAACCAAAGTTTTCTCCGGTTGCATCTTCATTGCTAAAACCCTGTAGAAAACCGAAGGGGAAAAAATAAAACAAAAGAAGGTGGAATATTAATGATATAGTTACATACAGGAATAAACGATTCCTGTCATTATTAAACATATTAACACCACCTAACTATCTTTTTTTTCAGCTGCTAGTGCAAGGTTATAGATCCCTACTTCTCTTACACCATCCATTACTGTAACAATTGCACTGTATTTTGTATCACTATCAGCATTTATAATAACAACCATATTATTGTTTTCCTGATGTTTTTGTTGTGCTAGTTCACTTATTTTTGACATTGGAAGGTTTTCACCTTCATGATAAAATTCTCCGTTTTCATTAATGTTAATTATAAAATTTTCTTGCTTTTGTTCAGTTACTGTTACAGCTCTAGGAAGCTGCATTTCCATTCCATAAGGATTTGATCTAAAAGATGTAAACAGCATAAAAAACACTAATAAAAAGAAGATAACATCGATCATTGGAATTATGTTAATAGATGTTTTCTTTTTATGTGTAGGTTTGAACATCTCTTTCACTCCTGTCTGTGATAACATCCATGATATCAATCATACTTAGATTCATTTCATGGGATTTTTCTTCTACTTTATTAATATAATAAGAATAAAAAATAGCAGTTGGAATAGCGATTACTAATCCCATAGCAGTACTTATTAATGCTGCTGCAATACCTGAACTAATTTGGGCAGGATTAGCTGCTCCAGCTGCAGTACCTAATATATTGAAACTGCTAATTATACCTAAAACAGTTCCTAATAGTCCTAATAAAGGAGAAATCATTGCAACAACATCTAATACAGGTAGATGTTTTTCCATCTTCTTGATTTCATCTTCTCCAACAGCTTGTAATACTTCTCTTATTCTATCAGGATCTTCTTGATAATGAGAAAGAGCTGTAGATAAAAGTTTGGCATTAGGTCCTTTTTCACCTTTTAACTCATTTAATGCTCCGATAATGTCATCATTTTCAACTTTAAGTTCTATTCTTTTTAAAAGCCTTAAACTGTTGTCTTTTCTTCTAATAAAATAGACTGCTTTTTCAATAATTACTGCCAATGAAAATATTGAACAGATTATTAAAGGGATAGCCATTGGTCCCCCAAGTGAAATGAAATTATAAATTTGATTATACATTAATTGACACTCCTTATCCTCGATATATTTAGTAATTAAAATTATATTAATCCTAATTTACTTAATTCTATGTTAAGATAATAAATCCTTCTTAAAAGGTTTATCATTTATAATTGTTTTATACTTTTTTAGTTCTTCTAAATAACAATAATCTAACTTAATTTTACCAAGTTTTATACCTTCTTTGTTTTTAGGGCCGTGGCAGTCAGAACCCCCTGTAATTAACAGTTCATTTTTTCTTGCCATTTTCAAATATTCTTCTGTCATTTTATTATTATGTTCAGTATAAAAAACTTCAATTCCTGAAACCCCATAGTTTATTAGTTGGTCTATTATTTGTTGATTATGGATTAATCCAGGATGAGCAATTACTGGGATACCATTTGCTTCGTTTATAATATCTATAGCTTCAAATGGTGTTATTTTCTTTCTGTCTACATATCCTGGTTTTCCCTTGCCGATATATTTGTTAAAAACTTCTCCCCAGCTGTCAACATAATTTTTTTCAGATAAAAGCCGTGCAATATGTCCTCTTCCAAGTATATTGTTAGAGCAAATATCTTTAATTTCTTTCATAGTAATTTTAAATCCAAATTGTTTATCTAATAATCTTATCATCTTTTCAATTCTTTCTCTACGTTCATCTTTAATTTTTTTTAGTTGTTTAAGCAGTTTTTTTGACTTTTTATTCATATAATATCCTAAAATATGAACATCACAGTTTTTATATGAAGTATTAAATTCTATTCCAGGAACAGTTTCTATACCATGTTTTTTACCAAATTGAATTACTTGATTTAAACCAGCTACTGTATCATGATCTGTTACAGCAATAGCTGAATAGTTTAACTTTTTTGCCTCTAATATTAATTCTTCAGGACTAAAAGAACCATCTGAATATGTGGTGTGCAGATGTAGGTCTACAAACATAATTTACCTCCATATATATTTATTAAAATGCGTAAAAAAACCTGCTTGTCAAAAAGACAAACAGGTTATAATAGTCTTTATCTCGGTTCAACAATTAACTTTATAGCAGTCCTTTCTTCACCATCAATCTCGATATCAGTGAAAGCGGGAATACAAATTAAATCGATGCCACTCGGTGCAACATATCCTCTTGCAATTGCAACTGCTTTTATTCCTTGATTTAATGCACCAGCTCCTATTGCCTGCATTTCTGCTCTTCCTTCTTCTCTGAGAACTCCTGCTAAAGCACCAGCTACAGAATTTGGGTCAGATTTTGCTGAAACTTTTAATATATCCACTTCTATAATACCCCCTTGTATATTATTAAATTAAATTGTATTATTTATATTCTCATTAGAGGAAAAAATTCCTGCAAATATGTAAAAATATTTTCACAGTTTAATCCTTTAATTTAAAGGAATTAATTGAAGTAGTTTGTCCTTTTTTATCAAAAGCTGCATAAATCCCTGATAATTTAACCTGACCGGTTGCCACTTCTAGTCTTTTGGGCATCTTTGTTTTGAATCTATAAAGTACTTTTTCTTTTTTCATGCCTAATATTGAATCACAGGCACCTGAAAAGCCAAGATCTGAGATATAACCTGTTTTTTTGTCTAATATTTGAGCATCATTGGTTTGCACATGTGTATGAGTACCAACAACTAAAGATACTTTTCCATCAACTAATTCTGCAAATGCTCTTTTTTCTCCTGTTGCTTCAGCATGAAAGTCAACAATTATATAATCAGTTTCAGCCTTTATTTTTTCATAGACTTTATTAAATGCTTCTACAGGTGAGTTGTTGTCCCCCATAAAAACCTGACCGATCAAACTTATTACTGCAATTTTTTTGCCATTAACTTTATAAATATTATAACCTCTACCTGGAACTGAATCATTAAAGTTTAAGGGTCTAATTAACTTTTCATCAGAATCTATAAAGTTATAAATTTTTCTGTTTCCCCAGGTATGGTTACCCATCGTTATACAGTCAATGCCGTAATCATATAGTTCTTCTGCAGTATTTTCAGTTATTCCATATCCTCCAGCTGCATTTTCACCATTTGCTATTATGAAGTCAATTTCTTTATCTTCTTTTGCTTTATCCAACAATTTTCTTACAGAACGTCTGCCTGCTCTACCTACTATATCTCCAATATATAAAATATTCATCATTATCATACTCCATTTTTAATTTTAAAAAAGGCCCTAATTAAAGGGCCTTTATATTCATATTTATTTTGCATATTCAATTTGTCTAGTTTCTCTAATAACAACAATTTTAATCTGTCCCGGATAATTAAGGTTTTCTTCGATTTTGTTTTTGATATCTCTTGAAAGCTTACTTGCGGTTACATCATCAATCTGTTCGGACTGTACAATTACTCTTATTTCACGACCAGCTTGAATTGCATATGCGTTTTCAACACCATCAAAGGATTTACCGATATCTTCAAGTTCTTCCAATCTTTTGATATAGGCTTCTAATGTTTCTTTACGGGCTCCCGGTCTTGCTGCTGAGATCGCATCTGCAGCTGCAACTAAGACAGCTTCAACAGATTGGAAATCAACATCACCGTGGTGAGCCTCAATAGCATGAATTACATCTTCAGATTCACCTAATTTTCTTGCTAAATTTACACCGATATCAATGTGAGGTCCTTCAACTTCATGATCAATAGCTTTACCTATATCGTGAAGAAGTCCTCCTCTTTTAGCAAGTGTTGAATTAGCACCAAGTTCATCAGCCATTACTCCTGCTAAGAATGAAACTTCTAAGGAGTGATTTAAAACGTTTTGACCGTAACTTGTTCTAAACTTCAACCTACCTAGATATTTCACTAATTGAGAATCTAGGCCGTGAACTCCAGAATCAAATGTAGCTTGTTCTCCAACTTCTTTAATTTGATTATCAAGTTCATCTTCAGCTTTTTCAACCATTTCTTCAATACGTGCTGGATGAATTCTTCCATCGATAATTAGTTTTTCAAGAGCAATTCTTGCTATTTCTCTTTTTATTGGGTCATAACCGGAGATTACAACAGCTTCCGGTGTATCATCAATAATTAGATCAATACCTGTTAGGCTTTCCAATGCCCTGATGTTTCTACCTTCTCTACCGATGATTCTACCTTTCATTTCGTCGTTAGGCAGATCAACAACAGTAACAGTAGTTTCAGAGACATAATCACCTGCACATCTTTGAATAGCTAATGAAATAATTTCACGTGCTTTCTTATTAGCCTCTTCTTTTGCTTCTCTTTCTTTTTCCTTGATCATTTTAGCGTATTCATGATCAAGTTCTTCTTCCATTTTGGATAATAGATAATCTTTTGCTTCACTATGCGATAAGTTAGATATCTTTTCTAATTTTTGAATTTCTTGTTGTTTGATTTCTTGAATTTCTTCTTTTTCGCTTTCAATTTCATTTAGTTGTTTTTTAAGTTTTTGTTCTTTTTTCTCAAGGGTCTCGCTTTTGCTGTCAAGTGTTTCTTCTCTATGCATTAAACGGTCTTCCAGACGCTGAAGTTCATTTCTTCTTTTTTGACCTTCACGATTAGCATCTTCTCTAATCTTTTGGGCTTTTTCCTTGGCTTCAAGGGTAATTTCCCTAATCTTAGATTCTGCTTCACGTTCAGCCTCTTCAAGAATTTTGCGAGATTCTTCTTCAGCAGACTGAATCCGGGCTTCAGCAATAAACTTTCTAATAAAGTAACCAACAATTAATCCCGGGACAAGGGATATGATTACTATTAAAAGGGTATTATAAATTATTTTCACCTCCTAGTTTATTTTAAAAACATATTCAGTTTTTAAATACATCACATTTATTTTATCTTTTTTTTGGGTAAGTGTCAAGAAACAAAAAACCTGTATACGTTAATATACAGGCAAAATTTATCGATATTATTAATTCAATTACTCGTCCTTATCTTCTTTGTTTTCTTCTTCATTATCATTATCATTAATTGTTTTATCTTCGATTAAGCCTACTTTTACTTTTATTTTATGTTCGATTTCTTCTAGGATATCTTCATTCTCTGATAAAAAATCTTTCGAATTTTCTCTACCCTGTCCTAATCTAACATCCCCATAAGAGTACCAAGAACCTGCCCTATCAATTATATTAATTTGTTCTCCCATATCTAATATACAGCCGGTTTGTGAAATACCTGTACCATACATTATATCAAATTCAGCTTTTCTAAAAGGAGCTGCCACTTTGTTTTTTACAACTTTTGCCCTGGCATGTGAACCTATTATTTCATCACCATCTTTAATGGTTTGAGACCTTCTAATTTCGATTCTAACTGAAGAGTAGAATTTAAGGGCGCGTCCACCTGGTGTTACTTCTGGGTTACCGAACATAACTCCAACCTTTTCACGAATTTGATTGATGAATATACATGCGGTATCTGACTTAGAAATTGCTCCAGAAAGTTTTCTCATAGCTTGTGACATCAGCCTTGCCTGTAAACCAACATGTGCATCACCCATTTCACCTTCTAATTCTTTTTTAGGAACTAATGCTGCAACTGAGTCTACAACAACTAAATCAATTGCATTACTGCGTACTAATGCTTCAGCTATCTCAAGTGCTTCTTCACCATTATTAGGTTGTGAGATTAATAAATCATCTATATTTACTCCTAGATTTTCGGCATATCTTGGATCAAGGGCATGTTCAGCATCTATAAATGCAGCAATTCCACCCTGTTTTTGAGCTTCTGCAATTATATGTAAACCTAAGGTTGTTTTACCAGAAGACTCATTTCCATAGATTTCAACTATTCTTCCTTTTGGAATTCCCCCTACACCTAAAGCAATATCTAAAGGTAAGGCTCCGGTCGGTATTGCTTCAACATCTAATGATGTTCTATCACCAAGTCTCATTATTGAACCTTGTCCAAACTGTTTTTCAATTCTTTTAACCGCCATATCTAGCGCTTGTTCTTTATCATTATTATTGGCCAAAAATATCACCTCTGTCTTATTTTATGTTTTAATTATAGAACAAATGTTTACTTTTTGCAAGCTTTAAGTTAAATTAATAGAAAATATTTCTTCATAAACAGGACCAGTTTTGTATAGTTTGCTTTCTATTAAAGAAATTGTATTTACTTTTTGGAATACTCTTAAATCATTTTTATTAATAAAGTCATTGTAATCAACTTTTAACTTATTAATATTTGTGCTTTTTCTTGTCCTAGCAAAGGTTAGATGGGGAGTATATTCTCTATTTTCTTTTTCAAAACCAGCCTTTGCAAGTGAATTTACCAGCTCAGATTGTAAAACTTTTAGTCTTTTTATGTCACCATTTAATCCAAAAAAGAGGACTTTGGGGTAATCTGTCGAAGGAAAAGCACCAAAAAAATTATAAAAAATATTTAATGTATTAAAATGTGAACATGTGTTTGATAATGTCGATTTTATTTCTTCTATTTTTTCAACTTTTGTATTTCCTAAAAACTTTAGGGTCAAGTGGAGGTTTTCTCCACTGACCCATTTCAAATTATAATCAAGACTTTTTTGGGCTTTATTGATATTTTGTTTCAATAGTTTTTTTGTTCTGCCTTCAACCGGTATTGCAATAAAAAGTCTTTTACTCATTAATTTATTCCTCCTGTAATCTATCCAGTAACTGTTGAGCTTTACTGTGTTCATTGTTAGTTAAATGCAGAGTTTTTCTTAATTCGGATATTGCAGCTTCTTTCATATCCGCTTGATAATATGCTAAAGCTAAATGGAAGTGACTATCTGGATATTCAGGATTTTTTTCTACTGCAGTTGAATAATGTGCAATTGCCTGATAATTTTTACCTTCTTTTAAATTAATGGTTCCTAAAGCAATATATGCTGGGACATAGTCGGGATTAAACTTAGTTGATTCATTTAAATAATACTTTGCATTTTGGAAGTTTTCTTTTTGTTCATAGGTTTTACCTAAATAATAGAGTGCACTATAATTATTATATTTTAAGTCAATTACTTTTAATAAGTATTTTTCTGCATTATCATACTCTTTATTTAGATAATAAGCTTGTCCTAGCTTATAGTTTGTAATTACCGAATCAGGACTGATCTCTAAACCTTTTAGCAGTACTTCAGTGGCCTGTCCGTATTTTTCTTGTTCGATTAAAACATCTCCAAGTTCACTGATTGCAGTAGTATTTTGACTGTCGTGGTCAAGTAGTTTTTTATAATACTCTTCTGCCTTACTATAATTTTTTGCTTCCTTATACGTATTGGCAATATTCATGTAGTCTGATACAGTACCATCTTTTGAGACAGCTTTCTCTAATTCCTTAACAGCTGCTTTTTGGTTATCTACACCAATATATGCCATTGCATAATCTCTATGAAATTGAGCTGAATCGACACCTAAAGCATGAGCTTTTTCAAATTCCTCTAAAGCAGTTTGAGGGTATGCACTATCAAAGTTATTATAGATATTCATATAAATTCTTGCAAGTTCATAGTGTATGATACCATAGTCATACCCCATTTGATTTAATTGATTTAAATATTCTTTTCCTTTTGGTATATTCCCTAAAGCAAGTTCAATTAATGAGCTATAGTATAGGGTATCTATTTTTGCTGCTGTGGTTAGTTCATTTATATTTATCTGACTAATTAGTTCTTGTGCTTCACTGTAGTTATTTAGATGATAATCATTAATACTTTGACTTAACAGTTCCAATTGTTCTGATTGAGCTTCAACACCTAAGTTAAAAGAGATTACAAAAACAATTAAAAACAGTCCGATAATAATATTATACTTTTTCATTATATCCCTCCGTTTCTAATAGATTTTTCAATAATTTTAAAGCAAACTCTGAACTTAAGTACTTTATCTGTTTTCTTTTACCTTTTAGGTATAGTTTTTTTATAACAGTACGGTTTTTACCAGATACTGAGACATAAACTAAACCAACTGGTTTTTCTTCACTACCTCCTGTAGGTCCAGCAATACCTGTAATCGCAACACCATAATCAGAATCAGTAATATTTTTAATATTTGTAGCCATAAGTTGGGCAGTTTTTAAACTAACCGCTCCTTGTTTTTTAATTAAACCGGGTTTGATATTTAAAAGTTTTGTTTTCAACTCATTACTGTATGTTACAACACCACCTTTATAGTAGCTTGAACTTCCTGATTGATTAGTAATTCTATTGCCTAAAAGTCCTCCAGTACATGATTCAGCAGTACTTAATGTTAACTTATTATTTGTCATTATCTTATATATAGAATTTACTATATTAAGATCGGCAAAGATATTTAGATTTAATTTTTCTTTTATTTTATTTGTGGTCTTTTCAACTAAAGTTTTGTTATCTCCATTTACTTTAACTAAAATATAGTCTCCTTTAACTACAAAGCTTAAATAAATATCTTTTGGTATATCAACTGAGCTAAATATTTTATCTTCAAGTTGTGCTTCTCCTAATCCTTTAAAAAAGAGTTTGTTTTGGTACTTCATCTGACTGTTTAAATCAAGATAAGGTAAGACTTTATCTAAAAACATAGGTTTCATTTCTGACGGCACTCCGGGCATAGTAATACATACAGTGTCCTCATTATTGATAATAAATCCTGGAGCTGTACCATTAGGATTAGCAATTACTTCTGCATTTTCGGGGATCATGGCCTGATGATTATTATTATCTGTAACTTGTACATGGTATTCTTTTAAGCGTCTGTCGATTTTTCTTTTTATTTCTTCATTAAAAACTAACTTTAAATCAAATGCTTCAGCTACAGCATCTCTTGTAATATCATCCCGAGTCGGACCTAGTCCACCTGTGATAATAATGATATCAGATCTATTTTTGGCTTTTATTAAAAGGTTTTTAATATTATTTTTGTTATCTCCCACTATACTAATATGATGAGGAGTTATATTAAATCTTTTAAACTCTTTACTTAAAAAGTTTGCATTTTTTTCTTGTACTGATCCATCAAGTATTTCATCACCGATACTAATTATTTCTATATTCAATATGAGTTCACCTCTCTATAAATTATATCATAAGTTGAAAAATAAAAAAATCGGTTTTTATAAACCGATTTGGAATATTACTATAAAAATATGTAAAACAATTCTTGCGTAAACTCCTGCCATTATATCATCTAACATTATTCCCAGCCCAGAGGGTAATTTCTGTATTTTCATAATTGGATATGGTTTATATATATCATAGAGTCTGAAAAGAATAAAACCGATTGCTAAGTATAATAAATTAGGAGTAACATAATAGAATGTGATTAACATTCCGACAAATTCATCTATTACAATTCTTTGGTCATCTTCTTTACCGGTTTGTTTCTCCATCAAAGTAGAAAAGATTAAACCAATAATGATAAAAAAGATAACACTATAATTTTGGGTTAAAATGGAGAATTGGCTGATAAAAAATAGTGCGAAAAGTGATCCATAAGTACCTGGTGCACCTGGAATATAACCTACATAAAAACAGCTTGCTATAGTTTCTATAACTTTTTTTCTGAATTTATTCATATAATGACCAGTCCTTTTATAAACAATTAGTGCTTTTCTTCAACAAATAAATCAACATTTACTGCTTTAAAGTATTTATAACCAGAATAAAGTGTAATAATAACGGCAATCCAGATTAATATGTTTGGAATATAATAAGGTAGTCTAATTATTTTTGGATCTGCAATAACTGCAATAACTGCAATAATTTGTACTGTAGTTTTAACCTTACCCCAAATACTAGCAGAGATTATTACTCCGTCTTTAGCAGCTATTACTCTAAGTCCGGTTACAGCAAATTCTCTTCCGATGATTAATATTGCTGCCCAGATTGAAATTTCATTTAAAGATACAAAAGCAATTAGTGCTCCTGATATTAAAAGTTTGTCTGCAACAGGGTCTACTATTTGACCGAACTTTGTTACTATCTGTTGTTTCCTAGCAATATAGCCGTCTAAACTGTCTGTTATAGCAGCTAAAATAAAGACAACAAGCGAAAATATTTCGGCACCTGGTATATCCTTTCTAAGTAGTAGAAAAGCTATAAAAACAGGTACTAAGATGATTCTAAGCATTGTTAACTTATTTGGTAGATTCATTTGTTTTCTCTCCCATTAAATCATATTCAAATGCATCAGTGATCTTAACCTTAATAATATCACCGATATTAATATTTTTACCCCTTACATAGACAGTATTATCGATTTCGGGTGCATCATAAACAGTTCTACCTATAAATTCATTTTCAATTCTTTCATCAATAATTACTTCAATTTCTTTACCAATATAATTTCTATTTTTATTATATGATATATCTTGCTGGATTTCCATTATTTTGTTATATCTTTTTTCTTTTATTTTTTTATTAATTTGTTTTTTCATTTTTGCTGCCTTAGTACCTTCTTCTTGTGAGTATTGAAATACTCCCAAGCGATCAAACTTAACAACTTTTATAAAGTCCTTTAAATTGTCAAAGTCTTCTTGAGTTTCTCCCGGGAAACCAACAATCATTGATGTTCTTAATACAATATCAGGAATCTTTGTTCTGATTTTGTTTATTACATCTAGAAGTTCTTCAGTTGTTCCTTCTCTTCGCATTTCTTTACGAATTCTATTTGAAGAATGTTGAACAGGGATATCAAGGTAATTACAAATTTTATCATTGTCTTTTATTACATCAATTAGTCGGTCTGTTATATGTTCAGGATAACTATATAATAGTCTAATCCATTTTAAGTCATCTATTTTTACTATTTCTTGTAATAGATCAACTAATTTTCTTTCATTGTAGAGATCTTTGCCGTATTCAGTAGTATCTTGAGCAGTAAGTATTATTTCCTTTGTGCCGTTTTCCACTAATATCTTAATTTCTTTAATTATATCTTCCATTTTACGGCTGTTTAGTGGCCCTCGAATAAATGGAATACTACAGTAACTACAGTTATTATTACAACCCTCTGCGATTTTAACATACGAGTAATGGTTCTTAGTATTAAATCTTTCAAGTTTTTGATTAAAGTCAAATACTGGTTTATCTATTCTATTAAATCTTTCTTTAGTTTCTAATACATCATCAATTGTTTTTTTAATCTGATCAAAAGTACCTGTACCCAATACTGCATCTATTTCTTTGATTTCATTCATCAATTCATTTTTGTATCTTTGAGTTAAACAACCTGTTACTATTAAAGCATCAATAATTCCATCTTCTTTATATTTTGCAGCCTGTAGTATTGTATCTATTGATTCTTCTTTTGCATCTTCAATAAATCCACAGGTATTTATTACAATAACATCAGTCTTTAAAGGATTTTCTTCATATTCATAATTTTTATCATTAAAGGTTATCCCCATCATGTAGTCTGTATCAACTTCATTTTTAGGACAACCTAGGGTTACAAAACTTACCTTTACCATCAATTCACTTCCTTAATTTATTTATTAATGTAAAAAAAGCCCCAATTCGGGCTTTATTAACTATTATAAAATGGTCGGGTTGCCGGGATTTGAACCCGGGACCTCACGCCCCCCAGACGTGCGCGCTACCAAGCTGCGCCACAACCCGCAAACTGTAAAAAATTATA
>JBNJDV010000006.1:0-41226 GCA_051745185.1 Bacillota bacterium | reverse complement strand
AGCTGGAGTTTAAAAACTTATTTTAACCAACAAACTTATCTTTCTTTACAAGATAATTCTTTTAAATTTCAGTATAAAAACAAAAATAAATTATGGCAATTAGGAAGCAGATATTTTAACAGTTTTATTCAATTAGGAAATCAAAATAGTAAATTATCAGAATTGAAATTATCTTATCAAGATAGTATTAATAATTTTAAAAGAATTATATATACAGATTTTAATAATGAATTTGGAATTGGAAACTACTATAAAAGCGACTATAAATATTATTACCTGGAATTAAAGGCAAATAATCATCACTTAGATTACTATTTAAAGGGAAGAGTTAAAAGAAAAAATATTAGCTATCTCATAAAAAACTATAGTAAGGCTGAAAATACACTGTATAATATCGAAGTTAAAAAAAGATTGCATAACAATAATATATTTAAGATGGGCTATTACTCAAAAGGTAGAGAAAATTATCAAATGAAATATTTTAGATATATTGATGATAAAATAAAAAATAAAATCACTTATGGTTATAGTTTAAAGACCACTGATGCTTATGAGAGGAAAAATCTTTTATATATAAAAGAATATAGCAGACAATCTGGTGATATGATCAAATTGGACTATGGAGTCAATAATAATTACTATAAAAGAGACAAAAAATATTTAAAGCTAATGTTTAAAAAGGATAGATACAGGGTGAATATCAGATTCCATGACTTTTTAGAGGGCAATAATGTTAAATTTAAGCTAAGTAAATTGATTAAATCAAATAAATTAAATTCTTCAATAATTATAGATAACTATGATGGTTTAAGAGTAGGATTGCAAAACAAGCTTAATCATAAAATTGGCAGGCAAAAAAAGTTAAGACTTGAAGGTCATTATTCCTACAATTTTAAAAGAAATAAGTTTTATAGTAATATAAGCTTTGGTTTATCAATCCCTTTAACATATGAATATAGTAATAACAAAAAGGACCTTATACCAGTAAAAGCGGAAGTTAAAGCCGATATTGAAGACCTGTCAGGTATTGTTTTTGATGTGAACGGCAAGAAAGTTATAACAGATAAAAAGGGAAAACTATCTACAAAGGTTTTAAAGAATAAAAACATAAGAATACAAGTAGCTGATTTGGGAGACTTTGAGGCAAATTACTTTTTGCATCCCCAAAGAGAAACTTTAATAAATAATTACAGGGGAGAAAAAATAGAGTTTAAGTTAGTTAAATATACAAACTTTAAAGTAAAGTTTAAAAAGATAGAAACTACGATAGATAAATATATTGATAGTCAGAACGATGAGTTGCTTTATATAAGTCTATATAATAGTGAAAATAAATATATAAAAAAATACAAAGGTGGTCAAGAAATTAATTTTAACAAGATCAAACCAGGTTTTTATAAATTAACAATTACAAATATATATTCTCCTTTTAAGTATAATAACAAGGAAAGAAAGGTTAAGATAAAGTCTTCCAACAGTAAAATTGTTGTAAAAAAACAGTATAAAAAAAGTAAAAAGAATAAAAACGAAAACAAAGTAAAAAGGTTAGAAGTAAAAAATTAATGATTGTCAAAACATCCTCCTAGTGCTATAATATAAATACAATACAGAACATATGTTCGCAAAAAAAAGGGGGGGTAATTTGGATATTAAAGACCGTGGTAATATTAAATGGACCTCACTTATGTTAGTTGAGCACAGAAAAAAATTAGAGAAATTAAAAGAAAGTGAAGATGATAAAAAGAGGCCTGAATTAGACGAACAGATTTATGAACTTTTTGACTATAAGATAAAGTTAGCATTAAAAGAAAAGATCAAAGTTAAAATAACATATTATGATAATAAAGAATATAAAAAGATTACAAGCTATATAAAGGGTTTTAATAAACAAAATAACTCATTGAAATTAACAGTAAAGAAAATAACAGAAATACCTTTAAAAGATATCATTGATATCAATTTATTGAGTTAAAAAGGATTTTTCAGTCTTTTGGTCAATAAAAACATAAATAATGCAAGGAAGGTGATAATCGTGAAAAAAAGATTAGCGGTTTTTCTGTTATTATTTATCTTATTAGCGGGTGTTTCATTAACAGCTAATGCACAGGATATTGATTATCCTGAAGTGGATGGTGTATTTAATGGTGATGAATATGAAGATACCATGAAGGTAGAAGAACTTGAGATGGAAATTGGTTGGTTAACTAGAGATGATAATTTAATATTTGCAGTAAAGTCTGTTGGCAAAGGTTGGGTGGCTGTTGGTTTTGATCCAACAACAATGATGAGAAATGCCAATATAATTATCGGAGATGTAACAGAAGATGGTACTGTAAAGATAGAAGATCATTTTGGTGTTGCTAACACAGGACACAAAGCAGATGATGAAAACAATATACTACAGGCAGCTGGAACAGAGAATGAAGAAGGAACTGTGCTAGAGTTTGTGATTCCTTTAGACAGTGGTGATGATATGGACCGTGTTTTAGAAGAGGGAAAAGAATATAAGGTAATACTGGCCTATCATATGAGTAGTGATAGTTTTAAAATTAGGCACAGTAACCGTACTTCAGTAAATATCACCTTTTAGAGGAGGAAAAATATGCTGTGGTTAAATAACCTTGCCTATACCTATTTTGGTAATTACCCACTTATACTATATATTGGGATTGCCACTTATTTGCTGCTTTTAGTTACTGCTTTGATACCGCGGATGAATAGATGGGGTTGGACAAAAATCCCTATAAAATACCATATTAGACTTGCCTATTTGACTGCTGTACTGGCAACAATACACGGTCTTATGGCTATATCCGGCTATATTGGTTAGCCGGCAATTTTTTTGTTGATATACGAACATATGTATGTTAGTATTAACTTAATTAACAGATATAAAAACATATGTTCGAGGTGATTAGTTTGAAACCTGTAGATTATGATAGTTTGCCCTCCCAAAATATTCTATGTGTTGACATGCAGTCTTTTTTTGCCAGTATAGAGGCCGTATCAAGGGGTTTGGACCCAGTTGAGACTCCCTTAGCTGTTTTAGGTGATAAAAAAAGAAATGGTTCTGTCATATTGGCAGCTTCACCTGCTTTAAAAAGGAAGTACAGTATAAAAACAGCTGACCGGTTTTATCAAATTCCTGATGATCCTGAAATAAAATTAGTAGAAGCAAGGATGGGACTTTATGTTAGAATTTCTCTTGAGATCACCAAAATATTTAATAAGTATGTTCCCTTAAATGCTATTCATGTTTATTCTATTGATGAGTCCTGGATAAAGCTTGATGGAACAGAAAGGCTTTTCGGTGATAAATGGAAAGTATCCCAGATGATCAAAAAAGATTTACTAGAAAACTATGGATTGAACTGCAGTATGGCTTTGGGTCCAAATATGTTTTTATCTAAAGTGGCAATGGATAATGAAGGGAAAAAACAGGGATTAGTAGAGTGGACATATCAAGATGTAGGAGATAAGTTATGGCCACTTCCATTAAAAAAATGCTGGGGAATCGGCAGCCAACTGGCTCGTCATTTTATCGGTATGGGAATAAAAACTTGTGGTGATCTGGCTCATTTACCTTTAGAATATTTAGAAAATAAGTTTGGAGTGATGGGTACTCAATTGTATTACCATGCCTGGGGTGTTGATCTTTCAACAGTAGAAGGCCATTATCTTGATGAAAGAAAAAACTTAGGAAGGGGTATTACCCTTTACAGTGATTATAAGGATATAGGAAGGATAAAAACGGTCATATTTGAGCTAGCAGAAGAAGTTGGTAAAAGAGCTCGGAACCGTGATTTAACCGGTAAAACAATCAGTTTAGGATTAATCTATAGTAGGGAAGAATTAGAAAACGGTTTTTATCGTCAAAGAAGTATAGATATTTATACCAACCTAACAAGTGATATTTATGAGACTGCTGTTATCTTATTAAATGAACATTACAGAGGACAGGCAGTACGAAAAGTACGGGTCAGTCTGGGTAATTTTTCCAATAAAGCAAATTTACAGCTTAATATATTTAATAATAAGGCAGATGAAATTAGATTGATGAAGATTAAAGATGCCCTGCAGGACAAATATGGTTATCAGGCACTTTATTACGGGAGAAGCTTAAAACCAGGTAGTATCAAGGAAAGAATCAAAACTACAATTGGTGGACACAAGGCGTAATTATTGACATATGTTCATTACAGTGTTATAATATTACCGATAAATAAAGAAAAAATAAGGAGCTGATTTTATGAAGATTGCAGTAACAGCAGAAAATAATAACGGATTTGAAAGTAGAGTCAATAGACATTTTGGTCGTGCACCATATTTTGCAGTAGTTGATACTGAAACAGATAATGTTGAATTGATTAAAAATGAGGCTGCCAAGGCCTCTGGTGGTGCAGGTGTAAGTGCAGCACAACTGATAGCTGACCGGGGTGTAGAGGTATTAATATCTGGTAGTGTTGGTCCAAAAGCCTATACTGCTTTATCATCTGGAAATATCGAAATGTATATAATCCAACAGGGTACAGTTAGAGAGGCTGTAGATAACTTTCAAGGAGGAAAGCTATCACAGTTGACCTCTCCCAATGGAACCCCAAGGAAGTAAATAGGTTGAGAATAACTGTATTAAGTGGTAAAGGTGGAACAGGCAAAACAACGGTATCTGTTAATTTAGCCCTCTCTTTAGAAAATGTCCAGTTATTAGATGCCGATGTTGAGGAGCCTAACTCCCAGTATTTTCTACATCCCATTTTTGATAAAGAGGAAAGTATATATAGAAAAATTCCAGAAGTTAACCAAAAAAAATGTACTTCCTGTCGTAAATGTGTTGATTTTTGTGAATATAATGCTTTAGCTATGATGATTGATGAAGTATTAGTATTTCCGGAAATCTGTCATAGTTGTGGAGGATGTAAATTAATCTGTCCTGAAAATGCCATAACTGAAACTGATCGTGAATTAGGAGTTCTAAAACATGCTACAAATAAATATAATGTTGATTTTTGGCAGGGTGAGTTAAATATTGGTGAAGAAAGTTCAGTACCAGTAATTGAAGCATTAAAAAAGAAAGCTGACCCTGATAAAGATATAATAATTGATGCTCAACCGGGCACAACCTGTCCAACAATAGAAGCGGTTGTTGATAGTGATTATGGTCTTTTAGTAACTGAACCGACTCCATTTGGATTAAGCGATCTTAAATTAGCTGCTAAGTTAATGGATGAGCTTAAGATACCATATGGAGTAATCATAAATAGAGCTGAAGAGAACAGCAACTATATAATAGAAGAATTTTGTCAAAAGAATAATATTAATATTTTATTAAAAATTCCATTCAAAAGAAAATATGCTCAGCTTTATTCAGAAGGGATCCCTTTTGTTTTAGAAGAAAAAGAATTGAAAAATGACTTCCGAAAAGTTTTTAAACAGGTAAGGAGTGTTGTTGATGAAAAAAATCACAGTAATTAGTGGTAAAGGTGGTACAGGGAAAACTACTGTAGTTGCCAACTTATCATATTTATTCAATGATTTAGTTTTAGCAGACTGTGATGTTGATGCTCCTAATCTACATCTTTTATTAAATCCTGAAAACAGGGAGTCAGAAGTTTTTAAATCAAATAAGCTGGCTGTTAAAGATCAAAGT
Source organism: Bacillota bacterium (assembly GCA_051745185.1). Taxonomy (GTDB): domain Bacteria; phylum Bacillota; class Halanaerobiia; order Halanaerobiales; family M55B127; genus M55B127. The sequence continues at coordinate 35,579 of JBNJDV010000006.1, read as the reverse complement.
AAATGTACAGACTGTGGTATCTGTTGTGATGTTTGTAGGTTTAACGCTGTTGATCCAGTAAGTTATGATATAGACAGTTACAAGTGTGAAGGTTGTGGAGTCTGTGTAGCAATGTGTCCTGAAGATGCATTGTCCCTAAAACTACTTGATACCGGAGAGATCTATAATTCAACTACAAGATTTGGACCAATGGTTCATGCTAGTTTAAAGATGGGTTCTGATAATTCAGGCAAGTTGGTTAGTGAAGTAAGAGAAAAAGCAGCACAAAAAGCAGAAAAGCTAAATAAAGAGCTAGTATTGATTGATGGTTCACCTGGTATCGGATGTCCGGTAATTTCATCTATTACAGGAGTAGACCTTGTATTATTTGTAACTGAACCATCTAAATCAGGATTTTCTGATTTAAAAAGAGTAGCTCAAGTTATTAAACATTTTAAGATACCTGCTTTAGCAGTAATAAATAAATATGATATTAATGAAAAAATAAGTAAAGAAATAGAAAAGTACTTAAAAGAAGAAGAGATTGAATTAGTAGGAAAAATATCTTTTTCATCTGATATAGTAGATAGTTTAAGAAATGCAGAACTAATTGTAGAAAAAGATGAAGAAAATAAGGTTAGTCAAGAAATTAAATCTATTTGGGAAAAAGTAAAAGAAAGTTTAAAAAAATTTAATTGAGGTGATCAATTTATGAAAAAAAGAATTGCAGTTCCTACAAATAACGGTCAGGTCGCACAGCATTTTGGTAGATGTCCAGAATATACAATTTTAGAAGTAAAAGACTGTGATATTCTAAATACAGAAGTTATTGAGAATCCAGGTCATAAACCGAACTTTTTACCAAATTATCTAAGTGACTTAAATGTTGATATTGTTTTAGCCGGGGGAATGGGTCAAAAAGCATTTAATCTTTTTCAACAAAACAATATTGAGGTTGTTACTGGAGCATCTGGTTTAGTAAAAGACAGTGTTAAAGCATATTTAAATAATGAGCTAGATGCAGATAATGAACTTTGTAATCATAGTAATCATAACCATAATCACAATCATTACCATCACTAAAATATAATATAATGAAATTCAAAAGAGAGTTTTTATAATTAGTTCTTGACATATGCTCATAACTACACTATAATATATTTAAGATAAACAAAAATAAAAGGAGTGATAGATATGCCACGCGGAGATAGAAGAGGACCTGCTGGATATGGACCTGGAACTGGAAGAGGATTAGGATTTTGTGCTGGTTATGATTCACCTGGATTTACTAAACCTGGACCTGGAATGGGACATGGTTTTAGAAGAGGTTATGGTAGAGGTATGAGAAGAGGATTTAACTTTGGTTTTGCCAGAGGAGGATATGCTCCCTCTTATCGTGAAGAAAATTATTCTAAAGAGGATGAAATCAGAGAATTGTCTGAATATGCTAAAGAGATGAAGAACGAATTAGATGAAATATTAAATAGAATAGAAGAACTTAAAGAAGAATAAGTTATTAAATCTATTGATATATATGTATAGATCAGTAATAAAATTATCAAAAGAAATATAATATTAAAAAGCGTGTGATTTTTATTATAGAATCACGCGCTTTTGCTATTATTAATATTATAGTATAGCTGTAAAAATAGTATATATTTATAAAATATGACCACTTAATAATTATTTTCCAGTATTCTTTTGTAGGCATTTAAATATACTAATTGATTTTCCCTTTTTCCTATAGACCAAATTATAACTTTATTTTCATCTAATTTTTCATATACAATTCTATATTTTTTTTTATAAAAATATAATTTTTTGCATCCAGCTGAATCTAAATCTCCTTTATTACCTAAAGGTATACCTAATTCTGGTGATTTTTTTAATTTATTTAAGGCTTTTTTTAAATAAACTTTGATGCTCCTATCTAATTGATTAATATCATCTCTTATTTCAGGATGAAAAAGAAGTTTCATTAATCGCTGCCTCCTACATTACAGGACTTTAACCTTCATCTATTAGTTTAAATATTTCTTTTTCATTGATACTATCTTCAATATTAAAATCTTTTTTTCTGTTTTTAATTGTTTTTTCAATATAGGTATCTTCAAAATAATTTTCCAGATATTCGATTTTTTCTAAAAGCATTTCATAATCTTCGATATCCATCATAATACCTTCAATATCATTATTTTTTGTGATAAACAAAGGTGATTCCTTTGTTTTATCAAGCATTTTACTAAAGTTTCGAACAATCTCTGAAGAAGATACCATATATTCACGATCTATTCTTAAAGTAACCATTTATTACACCCCCATTAATAACATCTAATAATCTTAATATAATTATACACTAAATTTTACATATAATCAAATGTAATATTGTATTAACAAAAATCATACATGGATTGCATTAATCTGATCATAACTTTATTCTATCTAAATCATTATAAACATTATATCGATTACCCCTAGTAAAACCGACCAGTGTAATATTTTTTTCGCGAGCTATTTCAACTGCTTGAGAAGTAGGTGCTGATCTCGAAATAAGGATCGGTATTTTTTGTTTTAAAACTTTTATTATTATTTCAGATGATACTCTCCCACTTGTTATAATCATCTTATCTTTTAAAGTTATTTTATTTTGATAAGAAAAACCGATTAATTTATCAATTGTATTATGTCTTCCGATATCTTCTATCACAGAAATGATGGAATCTTGGTCTGCAAGAGCAGCTGTATGTGTACCACCAGTTTTTAAAAAAAGATCGGATTTTTTCTGCATTTCAGACATTAGTTTATTTATAATTGATGAATTAATTTTAAAGCTATCATTATATACTTCAGCAAGAGCACAATCTTGTAAATTGGTAAAAGTAACTCCTTTACCACAGCCAGAGGTTAAGGTTCTTTTTTTATATAAGTTGATATTTACTTCTTTGTTTAGTTCAATTTGTACTACTGTATCCTGATGTGAAAAATTAATTGCATTGATTTCATTATAATCATCTATTATGTTTTCTGATGCAATAAACCCAACAGCAAGTTCTTTTAAATTTAAGGGTAGGGTCATTAAGGTTACAAGTTCATAGCCATTAACAAAGATTGTTAAGGGCTGTTCTTTTATTATACTATCATTTTCATTATGAATTTTATTATCTATCACTTTTTTTATATGATATTTTTCAACAGTTTTATCTTCCATTATAAAAATCCTTTCTTAAAGTATCCTTTTTTAAATAATATCAGATTTCTTTAAATATTTAAATTATATTTATAATTATTTTTTACAAAAGGCAGAATATATTTAAGCTAAGGGCAGCTTATGATATTATTGACTTTAAAATAACAGTCTGATACTATGAAAATGTATTTTTAAAAAGTATGTATTTCATATCTTTATGAGGATAAAAGATTTAAATAAATGAAACACAAATAAAGAAGGTGTAAATATGTTTGTAGGTGTAATAAGAGTAAGCTTACAGATTCCAATGGCACAGTCACTTAAAGACAAGAGAAGAACTATTAAAAGCCTATCAGATAAATGCAAAAATAAATTTAATGTTGCAGTTGCAGAAGTTGATAAAAAAGATCTTTGGAAAAATTCAGAACTTGGCTTAGTAACTGTTGCAGGAGATAAGAGGTATTTAGACAAAGTTATAAACAAATTAATAAAGTTTATTGAAGACTTTCCCGGGATCATTTTATATGACTATACGGTTGATTATTATTAAAATATTTTGGTGGAAGTCTTATTTTATTTCCATTTTTGAGCAAAATGGCAGGAAATAGAACTAATATGTTGAATATTACAATTAAGAATGTTAATTTAACAGCTATCTTAAGGTCGGAGGATGGTATCAATGAACTTGAAAAAAATTATACTAATTATACTATTTTTTCTAATACTATTAACAAATCAAACAGTAATTGCAGAAGATCTACCTAAATTATACATAAATGGACAAAATAAGACTGAAATACTTGACCCTGTGAAAAGTAATGGGTCAGTTTTAGTACGCTCTAAAGCTTTGGCTGATAGTATTGGCGCAAAGTTAAATTGGTTAGGTTCTATTAACACCCTATCAATGACTCGAGATGATAAAACAGTTAAAATGATGGTGGGAAGTCCATATATTCAAATCAATAATAGGACCATAAGAACTGAGTCACCAATGGTAATAAAAGATGGTTATACATATATACCTTTTACTGGAATTATGGATGTATTTGGTTTTTTAATAGAATTTGAAAAAATAAGTAATACATATTTTCTATTTAAGCCGGAAGCAACACTTAATGAGATAAGCTGGGGTCCAAATAGGGATTCTTTAGTAATAAAAATGGATGAAATTGCTCCTTATAGGTTGAGACTTACAGATGATCCTAAAAAATTAATTGTTGAAATAGAAAAAGCTGCTTTAAGCAGTAATTTTATTGATAATGTGTCAGATCAAAACTACTATTTAAAAAGTAGAAGAATTGAAAATCAGGCTACATTACAGATTGTTTTAACAAGTAAATATCCAATACCAATAAATTCTGATGAAGTAATAAGTGAAGAAAACGGTAATCTTTTAATTAATTTTATGCCTCAGATTACTGCGGTAAATCTAAAAGATGATGGAACTGTTGAAGTTAAAGCCAATGGTCAAATTAAAAAACCAGAAGTTTCATTCTTAGAAAACCCACGTCGGATGGTATTAGATATCCCTGACTTACTGTTAAGTGAGTTTGAAAAAAATATAGATGAAAATGAATGGATAAAAGATGTTCGAGTAAGCCAGTTCCAGTTTGAACCTACAATATTAAGAGTGGTTTTAGACTTAAAAGAAGATAAATATCTAAATATAGATAACCAGGATAATATAGAAGATACAATAGTACTAAAACCGGCTCACAGGGCTAGAGTATTTGATTTAGCCTATGAAGAGCATCAGATAATGTTTAAAACAGATGCTCCAATTGAACCGGATATGTTCACACTGGATGATCCGACTCGTTTGGTTGTTAATCTATTCAATACTTATCGTGAAGATAATATGGCAGATGAAATAGAAATCAAAGAAAATAATGTTAAAAAGTTGCGGGTGGGTAGATTTGATAGTCAGATTGTAAGAATAGTGGCTGATTTAGATGAAATTAATGCATATAAGTGGGAACAAGAACAGTTTAGTAAAAGTATATATATTCACAGGATTAGTTTTGCTAAAAAGTTTGATAACATTGAATTATTAGATCAAAACATGTATACCAATATTAATATAAATGTTAGTGGTAAGGTTGAATATGAGGTTAAAAAGTTTTCATATCCTCACCGCTTAGTTGTAGATATAAGTGGAGAAGAAATCACACCAGATGAAGTTGATATACCAGAAACTGTAGGTATTATTAAGGATATTAGAATGGGTAGATTTGAACTTGAAGGTGATACTGTAACAAGGATTGTATTTGAGTTAGAGGAGTATTATAACCATAATATAATTTCTGAAAACCCTGATAATAAGATAAACATTGCTTTAGCTAAGTCAGAAATTCAAAATAAAAACAATATTATTGTATTAGATGCCGGGCATGGAGGATTTGATCCTGGGGCAGTAGGTATTAAAAGCACAAAAGAAAAAGATGTCAATTTAAATATAGTCAAAAAACTTTCTGAAGTATTAAAGAACAAAGGGTTTAAAGTACTTCTAACAAGAGAAGATGACACCTTCATATCATTAAATCAAAGAGTAAAGTTTGCAAATGATAATAATGCCAGAATATTTGTAAGTATCCATAATAACTCATCTACAAAAAGAACGTCTGAAGGAACTGAGACCTTTATAGCTCCAAATAAAGTAGGAGACAGTTCGCTTTTAGCAGAAAATATTCAGTCTGAGCTTATAAAAAGTTCAGGGTTGTTTAACAGAGGAGTTAAAGAAGAGTACCTTTATGTTATAAGATATACTGAAATGCCTGCTGTATTAGTTGAAGTTGCTTTTTTATCAAATCCAAATGAACAAAAGTTATTGACAGATGACGATTTCATTAAAGATACAGCAGACGCAATTAGTCAAGGTATACTTAATTATTTTGATAAATTTAAGGATTGAGGTGTGATCTTCAAATGAAAAACAAGTTATTTAAATCAGTGATGCTTGTATTAATATTTGTTTTGATAATAATGGCTGCATATTACTTAATCTTAAATTCAAATCTGTTAGTTAAAGAAAGAGATGTAAAACTATATTTTTCAACCAGTGATGCAATGTATTTGGATACAGAAGTTAGAACTGTTAAAGGCAGAAATATATATTTAGAAACAGTTAATGCTCTAATAACAGGTCCTATAACTTCTGATTTAACTAAAACTATACCAGATGGTGTAGAAGTTTTGAATATTTCTAAAAATAGTGATACAATACAAGTTGATTTTAGTGAAGAAATTATATCAAATCATTGGGGGGGTTCATCAGGAGAAATTTTAACTGTTTATTCAATAGTAAATACTTTAACACAGTTTGAAGATATTACTAAAGTTGAAATATTAGTCGATGGAGAAGAGGTAGAAACCTTAGTTGGGCATATGGATTTAAGTGTACCGATTGAATCAAATCAGGATATAATAAAATAACTTTGTTATATATACATCAGGAGTGAAAAAAATGAACAATTCAAAAAAGGCAATTGGAATGTTGGATTCGGGTGTTGGTGGATTAACAGTTGCAAAACAAATTATAAAAACAATGCCTGCTGAAAAGATTATCTATTTTGGTGACACACTTCACTTACCTTATGGACCAAAACCTAAAGATGAGGTAAGATCATATGTAGATAAAATTATCAGATATTTTGATAGTAGAAATGTAAAAACAATAATTTTGGCTTGTAATACAGCAACATCTATGTTGCTTAAAGATCTTAGAGGTGAACTAAACATACCATTATTTGGAACTATTGATGGTGTAGCAAATACTGTAAATAAAACCAGTGAAAACAAAAAAGTAGGTGTAATAGGAACTCAGGGAACAATTAATAGCGAAGCTTATCAAGATGCTTTAAGAAATGAAAACAGTAATTTCATAATTCATGCTAAAGCTTGTCCGGAATTTGTAGGATTAGTTGAAAATGGTAAATTTGATGGCAGTGAAGTTAAAAAAACAATCCAAAGATATCTTTTGCCATTAAAGGAAAAAGGAATAGATTCTTTAATCTTAGGATGTACTCATTATCCATATTTGATTCCAGTTATAAAGAAAGTGCTTGGAAACGAGATAAAGCTAATTAACCCCGCTGAGACAATGGCTGAAAAGGCAAAAAATATTCTGGCAGTTAGGGGAATGATAAGCGGTAAACACGAACAACCGATAGATTTTGATGAACATGAGTTTTATGTTAGTGACCTAATTAAACTATCACATGAATTTTTAGATAAAGGAACTGAATTCTTAGGTTTACCTCATCTAAACTTTGATGAACTTGATATATTTATAAAATAAGAAATATATAGTTAAAGTGAGTTGATAAAAGATGGGTAATAAAGGCATAATTAAATCTGTACAGAAAAGTTTAAAAGTTTTAAAGTATATTATGGCTTCCTCTGACGAAGTCTCTGTAAATGAACTGGTAGAAGAATTTGATTATAATAGAAGTACAATACATCATATGTTAAAAACGATGAAATTAGAAGGGTTTTTATCACAAAATCATCAGACCAAAAATTATAATATTGGTTCAGAAATTTTTAATGGATGGATTAAAGATAGAGATATGCATAACTATTTGATGAGATTAAAGCCCTCTATTAAAGAAATAGTAAGTCGATGTAAAGAAACAACGACTATGTTTGTAAGAGAAAATGATAAAGCGATCTGTGTTATTGGTGAAGAGTCAGAACAGATTATTAAGGCATATCTTATGATCGGTCGTGAAATACCTTTGTACTGTACAGCAGCAGGTAGGTCAATGTTAGCATATTTACCAAGAGAAGAAGTAGAAAAGATTTTACATATTTCTGGCATGAAAAAATATATGAAAAAGACTACTGTTGATAAAGATAAACTTTTTGAAGAATTAGAAGAGATAAGAAAAAAAGGTTATGCTGTTGAGAAAGAAGAGTTTGAAGAATTAATTAATGCAATCGGAATACCTGTTTTAAATAAGTATAATCAACCTGTAGCGTCAGTATCAGTAGTTGGACCAATTATGAGGTTTACAGATGAAAAAATTAATGAGTGCATTCCATATCTTTTAGAGAAGTCAAAAGAGATGAGTAGTATAGTACGGGGAGAGTATTATAAATAGTACATAAATAATTAAATATTTAAATATTAAGAGTGAAGCTTTCATGGTTTCGCTCTTTTTTGTTTTATTATTACAATACTATATACATTAAATTTGTATAAATTATACAAAAGGAGATTTACTTGCAAACAAGAATATATAAAGTAGTTGTTCATCTAATAAATGTTTATTTCATAATATGAACTTTATACATGAATTTATATAATAATGCTAATTTTCAGAAAGTTTATATATTTTAATTATTATTATGAGGAAAGGGGGTTCAATTAATAAAAGCAATTTAACTTTAATAACTATCAAAAATATTTATAAGGAGGAGTTATTTGAGTATGGAGAAAAAAGATTTGGATTTAGAATTTGATCGTGATTATCCGTTAACTCATGTTCCTAAGACGGCTAGAGTTAGTATTATTTCTATTAGTGCAGTATTATTAGGGTTTACATTTTTTACACCCACAATGTTGGCAGGTGCTGAAATTGGTATTTCTTTCAATCTTTGGCCTGACTTTTTTTATGTTTTATTAGCAGGTAGTGCAATTTTAGGAGTTTATGTTGCTATACTTTCTATTATTGGGGCTCGAACAGGTTTGACTACAGTACTATTAAGTAAATATACATTAGGAAAAGCCGGTGCTAAATGGGCTGATATCTTATTAGGTGGTACTCAAATAGGTTGGTATGCTGTTGCAGTTGCCACAATGGCTCACATGATTGCTAGGGCAGTTGGTTGGGAAGCATATTTGATCCCCTTAATGATAATATCTAGTATATTGATGGGTATAACTGCATATTATGGTTACAAAGGAATGGAACTTTTAAGTTATATTTCAGTTCCACTTCTATTAGTATTAGGTATTTGGGTATCTTTAAAAGCAGCAGGAGATGCAGGCGGTTGGGCAGCATTAGCATCAATCGAACCAACTGGTACTATGACAGTTGCTACTGCAATTACAGCCATTGTAGGTACATTTGCCAGTGGTGGTACTCAGGCTCCAAACTGGACAAGATTTGCCAAAAATGCTAAAGTAGCTTTTTGGGCTGCTTTAATAGCTTTCTTACTTGGTAATGGAATTATGTTGTTCTTTGGTGCTGTTGGTGCGATTTCTTACCAAATAGCTGACTTTGTTGAAGTTCTTTATAGTATGGGCTTAATCTTTTGGGGTATTGTATTCTTAACCTTGAACTTATGGACCACTAATGATAATGCCGCATATGCTTTTGGTGTTGCAGGTGCAGAGATGTTTAACATTAATAACAAAAAACCTTTTGTTGTTGGTGGAGTAATAATTGCTACAATATTAGCTATAACAGGTATATATAATCATATAATTGTTTATTTAAGTGGATTAGGTGTTTTCATTCCACCTTTAGGCGGGGTAATTATAGGTGATTACTTCTTTGTATGGAAGTCTAAAATACCAAGAATGGAAAACGTTGAATTTCCAAAAGTACGCTGGAGTGCAGTTATCAGCTACCTATTAGGTACTCTTGCTGCATACTATGGAAATAAAACTGGAATAGGCATCGCTCCTTTAAATGGTATTATTGTTGCAGCAGTACTTATGCCTATTTTATCTAATATATTTAAAAACATGGGAATAGACCAAATGCCTGAAGTGATCGAAGAAGAGACTGCTTAATTTTTTAGGAGGTATATAATAATGGATATATTAATTAAAAATACTCGTTTAATGCAAAAGGATAAATTACAGGATATCTTAATAGATGAAGGCAAGATCGTAAAGATCGCTGATAAGATTGAACAAGAGGCAGATAAAACAATAGATGCAGAGGGCAACTTTGTTGCCCCTGCTCTTATTGAACCTCATATTCATCTAGATAAGATATTTATTTCTGATGTAGTTCGTCCCAATCAGACGGGTACTTTAAAAGAAGCTATTGAAATTGGATGGGAAAAGAAAAGAGAATATACTATTGAAGACATTGTTAATAGAGCTGGCAAAGCAATTGAATTAGCAGCTAAAAACGGTACAACAAGAATGAGAACACATGTAGATGTTGATACAATCGGTGGATTAACTCCTCTTAAAGGAGTTGTAGAAGCAAAAAAGAAATATTCCGATATTATGGATATTGAAATCATTTCTTTCCCACAGGAAGGAATAATACAAGATCCTGGAGCAGAAGAGTTAATGTGGGAAGCTATGGAAAATGGAGCAGAAATAGTTGGTGGTATGCCGGCAAATGAAAAGACTCCCGAAGATAGTAAAAGACATATTGAAATTGCATTTGAAATTGCAAAAAAATATGATGCTGATATAGATATGCATATTGATGAAACAGATGATCCTTTCTACCGTACTTTAGAGATGTTAGCAGACCAAACTATTGAAAATGGATGGGAAGGTAGAGTAACTGCAGGTCATACCTGTGCATTAGCTGCATATGATGATCATTATGCAGAATATGTAATGGATAAAGTAAAAAAGGCTGAAATAAATGTTATTACAAATCCTGTAACAAACTTAATGCTACAGGGACGTGATGATAAACAGCCTAAAAGAAGAGGAATTACAAGAGTTAAAGAACTTCTTGACAGGGGAGTAAATATGAGTTATGGTCAGGACTGTGTAAAAGATACTTTTTATCCGTTCGGCCAATGTGACCTTATGGAAGTTGGATTAGTTGCAGCTCATGCAGCACATATGAGTTTACCAGAAGAGATTGAAGAAGTGTTTAATATGGCAACTTATAATGCTGCTAAGATTTTAAGACTTGACGATTATGGTATAATAGAAGGGAACAGAGCAGACTTAGTTGTATTTGATACTGACAGTGCTGAAGATGCTATTAGATTACATCCGGCTAGAAGGTTTGTTATCAAAGAAGGTAAAATAATTGCAGAAAGTTCAACACAGTCTAAACTATATAGAGGGTGAAAAATTATGGTTGATATACCGCAAGAAGAAAAAAGATTAGATTTAGATAAAAAGACATCAGGTGAAGCAGAATTTATTGATGATCTATCATTTCCAGGGATGTTACATGCTTTAGTTTTGCGTTCACCTTATGCACATGCAGAGATTGTTGATATTGATCTCAAAAAAGCTCTGGAAGTTGAAGGAATAGAAAAAATAGTTACTGGTCAGGACATTACTGATGAAATCATAAATATTGATATTGGTGACCACAGGCCTATTGCTGTAGATAAAGTTAGATTTCATGGTGAACCTGTTGCAGTGGTTTTATCAGAAGACAAATGGAAAGCAAAAGAAGCTTTAAATTTAATTGAAGTCGAGTATAAGCCACTTAAGGCTGTTTTAAAAGCTAAAGAAGCTATAAAAGAAGATAGTCCTTTAATACATGAAAATCAAGAAGAATATGATCGACACATGGATACAAATTATCATAAGAATTCTAATATTTTTAGACATTATAAACTTCGTAAAGGTAATTTAGAGGAAGCTTTTAAAAAAGCAGATAAGATAATTGAAAACACTTATGATTATCCTCAAAGGTCACATACTCAAATGGAACCACATGGAGCAATTGCAAAATGGTATTCAGATGAAGAAATGGTTATGTATGCAAGCACACAGTCACCATTTTTTGTAAGGACAGCAATTGCAGATATGTTAAAAATTGATGCTCCTAAAATAACTGTTAAATCCGGTTATTTGGGTGGGGGCTTTGGTGGTAAATCAGATGTTGCTATTGAACCACTAACTGCTTTTGTAGCTAAGTTTGTTCCCAATAAATATGTGAAATTAAAGTTAAGTAGAGAAGAAGCATTTAATGCCTCGCTTATTGCAAGAGGAGGAGCAGTAGATCTTAAAACTGCGGTTACAAAAGACGGTAAGATTTTAGGTGAAAAAGCAAATATCTACTTTAGTTCAGGTGCATATGGTTCAACTTCAGTTCATATTGTTACAGCTGGAGGACATAATAGTTCAGGTCCTTATGAAATTGAAAATATGGAAGTTGATTCCTATGGAGTCTATACTAATACACCTCCTGTCGGCGCTTTTAGAGGCTATTCACATCCCGAAGTACACTGGGCTAAAGAAAGACAGATGCATATAATTGCAAAAGAGCTTGGAATTGATGAGCATGAATTCCGCTTAAAAAATATGTTGAGACCGGGTTCATTTAATGCTCTAGGGCAGGAAATTGAAGAAAGTGATGGTGACCTTATTGGTTGCTATGAAAAAATAAGGGATAGACTTGATGAAATAGAAATAGATAAAAAACCTAACAAGGTATATGGCAAAGGAATTGCAGCTATGATGAAATCACCTGTAATGGCTACAAATTCTGCCGCTTCAGCAACCTTAAGATTTAACGAAGATGGCACTTGTGATTTAGCTGCGAGTGGTTCTGAGATGGGCCAAGGGACAAAAACTGCAATGAAACAAATTGCAGCTGCAGCCTTAAAACTACCATTAGATAAAATAAAGATAAAAGAAGATATAAGTACAGATAACTCTCCTTATGGTTGGCAGACAATTGGTAGTACAACAACCTGGAAAGCTGGAAGAGCTGTAATAGATGCAGCTGAAAAAGCAATCGATAAATTAAAAGAAAATGCTGCTTTAGTACTTGAAGTTGATAAAGGTGACTTAGAATACCAGGGTGAAAAAGTAGTTTACAAAAAAGATGAAAGTAAATATATAGAAACCGACAAGATTTGTTTCGGTCACTTAGCTGATAATGGCTTGGTAACAGGTGAACCTGTACAGACTTATGGAACCTATGTACCAAAAGGTTTAACCTATACTGATCCAGAAACAGGACAAGGTAATGCAGCAGCAGAATACACTTACGGAGCTCAAGGAGTAGTTGTTGAAATTGATATAGAAACCGGTGAACTTAAATTGCTAAATATGATGATGGCAATTGATGCTGGTAAAGTAATTAGTCCACAAATGGCCAGAGGCCAGATTGTAGGTGGAATGGTTCAAGAAATGGGTGGAGCTTTAAATGAGGAATTAAGGTATGGCAGAGAAGGTAAAATGCGTAATAACAGTTTTACAGATTATAAGATACCGACTCCACTTGATCTATATGACACAGAATTTGATGTGTATTTCTTTGAAACTCCTGAACCGATTGGACCATTTGGTGCAAGAGGTATAGCTGAGCATGGTACGGTAGGTATAACACCAGCTTTTGGTAATGCGATTAGTAATGCATTAGGAATTGAAATATTTGATTTACCACTAACTAGAGAAAAAATATTTTTAAATATGGATAAAGAAGGTGATCTTGATGTTTAGTCCTTTTGAGTATGTAAAAGCTGAAAACTTAGAAGAAGTATTTGAACTATTAGAAGAAAATGATGATGCACAAGTTATAGCTGGTGGTACAGACTTATTAGTCAAACTAAGAGAAGCTAAAAGATCACCTGAAACTTTGATAGATATTAAGGAATTAGAAGAGTTAAAAGGTATAAAAAAAGAGGGAAATAAAGTTAAAATTGGTGCTCTTACAACGATTACTGAACTTAAAAACAGTGAACTTATCAAAAATGAACTTTTTTCAATATATCAAGCTGCCAGTGAATTTGGCTGCTATGAAATTAGAAATAGAGCTACAATTGGTGGAAATATTGTCCACGCTTCACCTGGTGCAGAGTTCGGTGTAACAGTGTTTGCACTAGATGCTAAAGTAGAAGTCATTGGTCAAAATGGTATAAAAGAATATCCAATAGATGAATTTTGGTATGATGTCGGTAAAGTTAAGTTAGAAAATGAACTATTAAAAAGTATAATAATTGATATAAAAGAAAACCCAAAAAGCAGTTATCACAGATTAAGTAGAGTTGACGGCATGGATTTAGCAGTTGTAAATACTGCTTTAGCCAAAAAAAGTGACGGTAGTTATAAATCATACTTTGGAACAGTTGCCAGAACACCATATAGAAATGAAGAAATAGATCAACTATTAAATGAAGGTAATTACAATAAAGAAACCTTTAAAAAAATACAAAAAATAGTTGATGAAAATGTAGAACCAAGGGCAAGTAGTCTTAGAGCAAGTCCTGAATACAAAAAGAAAATGGTTGTAAGTTTATTGAAAAGATGTCTCAGAGATATCGGTGAACTTGGAGATGATATAGATGGCTAAAAAGATAAACACTACAATTAATAATAAAGATTATGAACTAGAAGTACCATATCAAATGAGTCTTTTGGAACTATTAAGAGAAGAACTTCATCTTACTGGTGCCAAAGAAGGTTGTGGAAACGGTGAATGTGGTGCTTGTACAGTACTGATGAACAATGAGGCAGTTAGGAGTTGTATCGTCTTAGCTCATGAGATTGATGGTAAAGAAGTAGTCACTATTGAAGGAGTAAAAGAAACCGGTGAATTCAAAGAAATTAAAGATGCTTTTGCTGCTGAAGATGCAGTACAGTGTGGTTTTTGTACACCCGGTTTTGTAATGGCTATTAAAGCTTTATTAGACCGAACTAAAAGTCCGACAGATAAGGAAATTAAAGAGGCTTTAGGTGGTCACTTATGTCGTTGTACAGGTTATGAAGCAATTCATAAGGCAGTTAAAAGATTAGTTTAATAATAAGATAATTTAGTTAATAAAAAGCCCATTTCCGGGCTTTTTATTATTTTGACTTTATAAAAAAATTACTGTAAAATTAGGTTACAAGAGGTATTATAGGAGGAATAAAATGAGTAATAAAAGAGTAGATGGACGAGAACATGATGAAATAAGAAAGACTGAAATAATAAGGGACTATACAAAGTATGCTGAGGGCTCTGTATTAGTGTCTACAGGAGATACAAAAGTAATTTGCACTGTATCAGTTGAAAATAGTGTTCCCTACTTTTTAAGAGGGCAAAACAAAGGTTGGCTGACAGCTGAGTATTCACTTTTACCCAGGTCAACACAAACAAGAACTATTAGGGAAGCTGCTAAAGGTGAAAGAAGTGGTAGAACAAGAGAAATCCAAAGATTGATTGGAAGATCACTTAGAGCTGTTATTGATCTTGAAAAAATAGGTGAAAGAACAATCTGGATTGACTGTGATGTAATACAGGCTGATGGTGGTACAAGGACAGCTTCTATAACAGGTGCTTTTGTTGCCTTATATGATGCTGTACAATACATGTTAGAAGAAGGTATGATTGATAAATCTCCTCTTAAAGGATTTGCTGCAGCAACAAGTGTAGGAATAGTTGATGGAGAGTATTTATTAGACCTTTGTTATAAAGAAGATGTAAATGCCCAAGTTGACATGAATATAGTAATGTCTGAAAATGGTGAGATTATTGAAGTTCAGGGTACAGCAGAAAAAGACCCATTCACAAGAGAAGAGATGGATAAGTTTTTAGATTTAGCTGAAAAAGGAATTAATGACCTAATAGTTGAACAGAAAAAAAGTGTGGGTTTAAAATAAATGGAAAGAAAATTATTAGTTGCAAGTTCAAATAAAGGTAAAATAGAAGAGATAAAAGACCACTTTAAAGAGCTAGATTTCAAGTTTGTAACTCTGGATCAATTTAACAATTTAGAGGAAGTTATTGAGGATGGAGATACTTTAAAGGAAAATGCCTTAAAGAAAGCAAGAGATAGAGCATATAAAACTAATATTTTATCATTAGCAGATGATACTGGTTTAGAAGTTGATTATCTTGATGGTAAACCCGGTATTTTCTCAGCACGTTTTGCACATGAAAATGCTACATATGAAGAAAATAATGATAAGTTATTAGAACTTTTAGAGGATGTACCATATAAAAAAAGAACTGCTCAGTTTAGGACAGTAGTAGCAGTTGTTGATCCTTTTAAAAAAAAGGAATATACTGTTTCCGGTTTATGTAAAGGATATATTTTAAAAAAAAGAAGAGGAGACCAGGGATTTGGATATGATCCATTGTTTTATGTACCTGATTATGATAAAACATTTGCTGAAATGACAGTAAGTTTAAAGAATAAAATTAGTCATAGAGCAAATGCTTTAGAAAAAATGAAAAAGGTATTAAAAAGTAGATATTAAGAGTATTGTAGATTTAATCCTTTCTTAACACATATAATTAACTGTAATCAATAGTTAAAAATTTTGACCATAAGGGTAATTTAAGTTATACTAATACTTGTCGCAAGAAAAAAACACTGTGAGCGGGAGTAGCTCAGTTGGCTAGAGCATCAGCCTTCCAAGCTGAGGGTCGCGGGTTCGAGCCCCGTTTCCCGCTCCATATATTAACATGCGCCTGTAGCTCAGTCTGGATAGAGCAACGGACTTCTAATCCGTAGGTCAGAGGTTCAAATCCTCTCAGGCGTACCATTTTATCATGGTGGGTATAGCTCAGTAGGCTAGAGCGCAGGATTGTGGCTCCTGAGGCCGTGGGTTCAAGCCCCATTACCCACCCCATTTTAATTTCAAACATAATTACAATTTAAAATAGATACGGATTTATTTTAAGTAGACCATTAGCTCAATTGGCAGAGCAACTGACTCTTAATCAGTAGGTTCGGGGTTCGAGTCCCCGATGGTCTACCATTTTTTTATGTTGATATAACAAGGATTATAGCTCTTTTAAAGGTATAGATAATAGTGATAATTAGATAAAAATTCAGCAAAATATCAGCATAGAAAATATGAATAACAGTAAAAATATAAAAATTAATAATAAATAATAAGAAAGATAGACAAGATAGCCTCTCGAGAGAGAGTGATATGATACTTCCAAAGGAGACAGTCTAATTAATTAAAATAGACTATCTATTTATGGAGGTATTTTTTTATTTTATTGTAAATATGTGCTAAAAGATGCCATTAAATAAAAGTGTATTATATTTTTTAAAAGCCTCGTTTAAATAGCGAGGCTTTTAAAATTTTACTGGGTATGTATTAAATCTTTAGGATGAACGAACCAAATTAAGAAAGTGATATGGGAACATTAGAAAGTGTCATACAATTACTTGTTAAAGAGTTAAAGCTTGAGTTTAAGGGTAGTCCATTCAAAAGATGATTTTATGATATTTTTTCTATACCTGAGATGGTAATGTTAGATTTAGGGTTCATTAAGAGAGATGAAGACGTTTTAAAAATAATATCGAGAAGGAAACCAACAAAAATATAAGCATGAACATTCGAGAAAGAATAAAAAAACTCAATCACCTTATGGTATGTTGGTTAAATTACTACTGATTAGCTAATATGGAAATAACTTAGAGATTTAAACTCATGAGTTTGGAGAAGAATCAGAACTTGTATTTGGAAAAGAGTTCACAGCAGATTTAAATTTCTTAAGAAACTTGGATTAAGCTTATGAAAAGTCTGGCTAGTATGCAAAATAAAAAAAGGAGATATTGAAAAGTCTTTAATAGCCTATTTTAAATCTTGCTATAAACACTTAGAGATTGATTAATTGGGGTTATAAAATAATATTTGAAAGTAGTAAGATTATCTTAATGAAGCTCCAATTACAGAACCTTAAACTTAGTCTTTTGAGGAGGTAAATGGAATTATTAATTACCTCCTACTTGATTAAAAAATGAAAGGATTACTTTGCATTTTTAATAAAGCTAACTTGACCAATTTGGTCATTTAAGGTATAATAATAATTGACCACAATGGTCAATGTGTTAATAAAGTGAGGTGATTATCATAAATTCTCAATTTTACAAGTTGAAATCAGATAAACAAAAAAGGATTATAAATGCTGCTATTAAAGAGTTTACAGCAAATGGTTATGAAAAAGCTTCGACAAATGAGATTATAAAAGAAGCAAGAATCTCTAAGGGATCATTATTTAATTATTTCAATAGTAAAAAGGAATTGTATTTATTCTTATTTGAGTACATTGGCAAAATAATAGATAAAATTTATGATGAGATAGATCTAAATGAAACAGATATTTTTAATAGGTTGAGGGATGTAGGAATGATTAAGTTTAAAATCATGAAGAAATACCCATTGGCGTTTGATTTTCTTAAGACAGTCAGCCAGGAAGGAGCTGATGAAGTTAAATTAGAAATTAATAATATAAAAAATTCTACTATTGAAAATGGTCTTGAAAGAATCTATGAAAATATAGATTGGACAAAGTTTCGTGATGATATGGATCTAAAAAAAATGATTAATATTATAAATTGGACGATGTTGGGGTTTTCGGAAGAGCAGAGGGATAGATTAGATTCTTTTGAAGATATAAATATGGATATGTTAAAAGAATGGGATGAATATTTTCGAATCATGAGACTCTGTTTTTATAAAGAAGGTAAGAAATAAAACATCTAATTAATTATAAATCATTTTATATATTTAAAGTGACTGTTTGTCAGGATAGCTGAAGTCTGTAATGGTATTGACCTAATAAAAATGGGAGGGATATTTTTGAGTAAAAATATTATTGAACTCAATGGTCTTACTAAATTCTATGGTAAACAAAGAGGTATAGAAAATGTAAGTTTCACAGTAGAAGAAAGTGATATTTATGGATTTATTGGTCCTAATGGAGCAGGGAAAACTACTACAATAAGAACACTATTGGCTCTTATTCACCCGACTTCAGGTTCTGCTACTATTTTCGGGAAAAATTGTATCAAAGAAGCCAATCAGATTGCCAGGGATGTTGGTTATTTACCATCTGAAGCATTTTACTACGAAAATATGAAGGTAAAGGAACTACTTAAATATGCAGCCGATCTTTACCAGAAAGACTGTGACAAACGAATTACTGAGTTGTCTGAGAGGCTAAAACTTGATGTTAATCGTAAAATTACTGAGCTTTCCTTTGGTAATAAGAAGAAGGTAGGAATAGTTGCTGCTTTATTACATTCACCAAAGTTACTTATTCTTGATGAACCAACAAGTGGTCTTGATCCACTGATACAGCAGAGATTTTTTGAGATTCTTAAGGAGGAAAATCAGCAGGGTATGACTATTTTACTTTCTTCTCATGTTTTAAGTGAAGTGCAAAAACTTTGTAATAAAGTAGCCATCCTCAAAGAAGGTCGTGTTATTGATGTGCAAAAGATTAGTGAACTAAGAAAATATGGTTATAAAAAGATTGAATTAAGGGCAAAGAATAGTATTCCTGAAGGATATTTTAAAGGAGATAGTATAGCAAATTACCAACAGAATGGCAATGAAGCCACTTTTATATTTAAGGGAGATGTGGCTGAGGTTGTAGAAAAATTGCATAAGCTTGAGGTAAATGATCTATTTATAGAAGAACCATCACTGGAAGAAATATTCCTTCATTATTATCATTAGGAGGTGGAAATAATGACAATTTATAAATATGAAATAAAACAGTTAAAAAGATCAATAATAATTTGGTCAGCTGTACTGGCCGTATCAATTTTCTTTATGCTGCCGGTATATATGGAGTTATTTTCCAGTGCGGGGCAGATTTCAATTACTGAGTTTTCCGATAATCCTTTTTTTGAGATCTTAGGTACAAATATTGAAATTCTCTCAACTCCAATGGGAGCCTACGCATTTTTGACATCATTTGTACTTGTGGCCTGCGCTATCAATGGAATGAAACTTGGCCTGGAAACTATTACAAAAGAATATATTAATGGGACAACAGATTTCCTGTTTACTAAACCCCACAGCCGATCAAAAATATTCATTTCAAAATTACTGGCTTCACTAACAGCAGTTTTGATTATCGGTGCTGCCTACTTTTTAGCATCATGGGCTGGTATGGAAGCTGGAGCAAAAGGAAATTTTGATTTCAGAATCTTGATCTTAATTGCTTTGAGTACTGTTTTTATACAGGTGCTGTTTCTTGCCTTAGGGATGTTGTCAGGAGTTGTTTATCCACATCTAAGAAATCCTATTATAATCTCAGTTGGTGTGGCCTTTGTAAGCTATGTATTCGGGGCCTTTGCCAGAAAGATGAGTATAGCCGCTGTAGGATATCTTTCACCATACATCTATTTTGATAATATGCAAACGATTATTAATAACGGATACAGAAGCAAATATATGATTTTATTTATTATATTATCAGTGATTTTCATAATAGGAGGGCATTATATTTTTTGTAGAAAAGATGTTATGCCAACTTCATAGGGGGTGGGATGATGAGAACTATATTTTTAAAAGATATTAAGTTAAGCAGAAAAAGTCTGATTATCTGGGTGATTGTTTTGTTATTGACAGCAGGGTTTGCTGCACTGGAGTATCCTATGTTTATAGAAGAAGCTGATATGATAGGTTCAACTCTGGAGATGATGCCTAAAGTTGTAAGAATATTGTTTGGTGTTGAAGGCCTGACCTTTCAGCAGAATATTGATTATTATATAACTATGTACTTCTGGTATGTTTTGATTATATATACTCATGCAGCTTATGTTGGTGCTACAATAATAGCCAGAGAGGAGAGAGATAAAACTTCCGAATTTATTTTTGTTAAGCCTTATACACGTAGTGAAATTGTTACAGCAAAAATATTGGTAGGAATATTTCATTTAGCAATTATAGCCTTAGCCACCTGGTTATTTAATGTGTTGATTCTACTACCGATGATGGGTAGTGGTTCACTTACTGGAATTGTAACAATTTCAACAATGGGAATGTTTATTACTCAGCTTGTGTTCTTTGGCTTGGGTCAATTATCTACTGCATATTTTAAAAAATATAAAACAGGTTTAAAAGTTGCAATGATGATTGTTTTAGTGTCATTTATAATAGCTGTAATTTTGGAGTACTTTGGTAATTTAGACTATTTGAATATTCTCTCACCTTTCAGGTATTTTAATATCCAGGGAGTAGTAAACAATGGGATTAATTTACTTTATGTATTGGTTTCAGCTGTAATTTTAACTATATCAATTTATTTAACATATAAGTTCTATAAAAGTAGAGATTTACTTTATAAGTAGAGTTATTTTTGATTAATTATAATAGTAGGTATAATAAGACATTTTTATATTTAACTTTTGATATAAGCAAATAAATTATTAGATTTACCAATTTACTAATTCTTCCATCTTAAATAGGGTTTACTTCACCTAGGAACTATTGCAAAGTTTTGAAAATATATTAAATTAAGCTGCTGTTTAATTATTTGATTTTTTAAACTTTTCAGCGTAATTTTTGTCATTTATTAAATTGTATAAGTTGAATAAATTATCGATTATAACAATCTTTTGGTATTCAACTCTGACATTATTTAAGTTGATATTTTCTTTAATCTTGCAAAGGTACATTCCACGTTTGTCCTTTTAAAATATATTTTCTGCCAGGTTTTAGTTCGTTTAATACCTTAGAAGAGTTTAATGACAGAGGTGAGAATATAAGGATATAGATATTATATGAATCAATTATTTTAGGTTTTCTAAAATGGCATATAATAATAGTATGTTTGCTTATTTTAAAGGATAAAATGTATTTTCGATTAATTATAATTGAAAGGATATACATTTTTAATATTCTAGGAAGTGACGATCTTCAGTAGTAAGCAGTAAATTATATATTTAATTATAATCGCTTTAATGATAAATTATTCTAATAAATAAGTCGTTTATTATTTCAATTGCGGAAGAGGTATAATGTTAGCTGATTAATTACTTGGTAGTTTTGGTATAGATATTATACATTCTGAGAAAATATTCATTTAATTTATGAGACGATGTTTTAAGTCAATAGATATAATAATAGTCAATACAAACAGTTTGAAAATTATAAAAGAGGTGAGATTATTGTCCTTACTTGAATTAAAAGATTTAAAAAAGGTATATAAACAAGGAAAAGTTGAAGTAGAAGCCCTTCGGGGTATTGATCTTGAAGTCGAGACAGGTGAGTTTACTAGTATTTATGGTCCTTCTGGTTCAGGAAAAACAACTCTTTTGAATATGATAGGAGCATTGGATAAACCTACTTCTGGTATGATAAAGATTAATGGTAACAATTTAAAAGAAATGAATAATAAAGATTATGCTTTACTTAGAAGAAAACATATTGGTTTTATTTTTCAAAGTTATAATCTTATACCAGTACTTTCTGCTTATGAAAATGTTAGTTTTGCTCTTAAAATCGCAAAGCAAAGTTCAAAAGGTGCTAGTAAAGAAAAAGTTTATCAACTATTAGAACAGGTCGGATTGGAAGGTTTAGAAAATAGGAGGCCGTCTGAATTATCTGGAGGACAAAAACAAAGAGTTGCAGTTGCTAGAGCACTGATTAAAGAACCAAAACTTATTCTTGCAGACGAACCCACAGCTAATTTAGATTCGAAAACAAGCCATGAAGTTATGCAAGTAATGTTAAAAATGAATAAAGAATTGAATACCACGTTTGTTTTTTCAACTCACGATTCATTAGTTATGGATTATGCACGTCGGCTTTTAGGTCTACATGATGGATTGATTACTAAAGATCAAAAAAGAGTTGGAAAAGAAGTCGATTAACAAACATATACTTTTATTACAATGTAGGGGGTTAAGCAATGTTTTTAATAAAGATGGCCTTTCGTAATCTAGCACGGCATAAAAAAAGAACTATTTATACAGCAGTAGTTATTGCTGTAGCCATTGGATTTTATGTTTTTGCAGATGCCCTTGTATTAGGGATGATGGATGCTTCTTATGAAAATGTTACAGAATTTGAATATGGTCATACTCAAATAACTAGTCAAAAATATTGGGAGGAAAGAGAAGAATATCCTCTTGAAGATTTAATAAAAGTTGATGAAAGAATACATTCTAAAATTATGTCAAATTCGGAAGTCTTTGGTACAAGTCCTCGTCTTGATTTTAATGCCGAATTAAATGATGGACAGATGGGATTACCAGTAGTTGGCCGTGGTATAGATGTTTCAAAAGAAAAAAGCATTTCTAGAATAGATCAATCTATAGTAAAAGGTGGCTTTATAATAGAAGGAGAATCTGAAGCTGTTATGGGGCAGGATTTAGCTAATGATATGTTATTAGATGTTGGAGATAGTTTTATGCTTGTTGTTCGGACTAAAGAAAAAACGTTTAATGTTATTGATTTAACTATTTCAGGTCTTTTTGAAACACCCAATCCACAGATAAATAATAACTTTGTTTTTGTACCTATAGAAATTGCCCAAAATGCTTTAGGAGTTGGTGATAATTATAGTCATCTTGCGATTAAACTAACTGATAGATCTCAAACAGAAAATACAACTCAATACATTAATTCTCTTTTAAAAAATGAAAACACTAACTACAAGGCATATTCCTGGGAAGAAGCTGCTGAAGATTTAATTAAAATGCAGGAATATTCGGATGCAATGTTATATTTGATGTTGGGAATAATTTTACTACTAGCAGTAGTTGGAATTATAAATACTGTAATTCTTTCTATATTAGAGCGATTAAAAGAGATTGGTATGATGAAGGCAATGGGAATGCAGATTAAAGAAATAACATTTGTTTTGGCCCTTGAAGCAGGAGGGATTGGAGTAATAGGAGGAATAATTGGTTGTTTATTAGGTGGGCTAGGTGTCTATCTTTTAAGTACATTCGGAATAAATATTTATGCTGGAATGGAAGGAGAGTTTGATCTTCCAATCTCTATGGCAATCATATACGGGAATTGGAATTATGGAGCATTTATATTTGTATTTACATATAGTATAATTGTTTCTTTTCTTGTTGGTTTAATACCTGCTTATTGGGGAGCCCGTACTGAACCTGCCGAACTTCTTCATCATAAATAGAAAATAGGAGGATTACGATGAAGTATATTTTATCGATAGCCTTAAGAAATCTAAAACGACATAAACTAAGAACGTTAATTTCTATATTAGCCATTGTGATTGCTATAATAATTAGCATATTTTATAGAAGTATATTATTAGGTTACAGTGAGACTACTATTGAAAATTTTATTCAACTTGAATCTGGTCATGCCAGAATTGTTAATAAAGAATATGCTCGTAGAGAGCGTGTTTTACCCTTGATGTATCCCGTTGATGGCTTTCAAGGAGAAGGAATAGAACAAATGCGAAGTGAATTAGCTAAAAATAGTCAAATTGTTGGTACATTACCAAGAATTAAGTTTGGTGCTTCTTATGTAAAAGAGGATGAAATTATTCAGATGATGGGTTGGGGAGTTGAAGTTAAAGAAGAAATTAAATTTACTGATTTTGATAAACATTTAATTTCTGGACGACTTCCATCTTCGAATAAAAGAGAAATCATAGTAGGAAGTAGTTTATTAGAAAAGTTAGATAAGAAAGTTGGTGAAAAAGTCACTCTGATTTATAATTCTTCTTTTAGTTCAATACAGGGGTCTACTTTTAATATTATAGGTAGTATTCAAACTGGATTATCTTATTTTGACGCAAATATATTTTTAACTTCCCTTGAACAAGCTCAAGAAATATTATATATGCCGAATCAATCTACAGAATTGTTATTATTTACTCAAAATAAAGATGAAATTAATTTAGTAATAGATGATGTAAATGATATGATGTCTGGAAAAAATGGTAATCGAGATTATCAAATTTCCAGCTGGCTTGAGGCTGGGGGTATTATTCAATGGTTGATAGCTTATCAAAATGTAATTTATATAGTTATAGCATTTATAGTATTTTTGGCTTCAATAATTATTATTAACACATTATTGATGGTTATTAAAGAAAGAACCAGGGAAATAGGAACTTTAGGAGCTCTTGGTATGACAAAAAGAGAAATTATTTTACTTTTTACTACTGAAGGAGCAATCATGGGTACAATTGGAAGTTTTATTGGTGCTGTTATAGGAGGTACTCTAACATACATAACTTCTCAGGTTGGAATTGACTTCGGAGAGGTTATGGAAGCCATGGGTGATACTTTAATATCACCTGTAGTTTATCCTGTATTTTCATTTGAAAATTTATTGGTGGCTTTCATTATTGGTTCAGTAGTTTCGACATTATCTTGTATTATTCCAGCCCGCAAAGCTGCAAAAATCGAACCATCTGAAGCCATGAAAGATATCTAAAATATATTTTAATAAGGGCAAATAATTAAAGATAGATTTAATTTAAATACAAGCTGATATTATTTTTAACATAATTTTACTTAAAAATTAAAACATAATTCTCTATCAAGTAGGTAATCAGTTCAATAGTCAAAGCAATTGACTATTAATCAGTAGGTTCGGGGTTGGAGTCCCCGATGGTCTACCATTTTTTTAATATAGCCATGTTTATAGATATACTATATTTGTTTGAATCCATTTGCAACTTAATTTGACAAAATTTAATAATAATTATTTTAAGGCACTTAACAATAAGGTGTCTTTTTTTATTTTCTAATTTTAAATCAAATCAATATATAAAATTGTTTTCCTCCAAATTAGTTGGTAATAAACATGAAAAGCCGTGATGAATCTTTAACTTAAAGTGATTTATATTGTGATAAACTTAGCTTGTCTTTTATTTTTTTAATTTTGTTATTTGTACACTCTAACTTAAAAGTATGAATAGGTCAGTTACTATAAGTATTAATACCATATTAAAACTTTTTTAAAGTGACTATCAACCTAATTACTGGTCTTAGTTCTGATTCTAATGCTAATAAACTCCAATTACTTAAAGATTTCTTAATATCTCTGAAATTTTTAGTATTCCAGATTAACTTAAGTTCATCTATCAGAATATATTTTATAAAGATTTTCATTTAATGTCAGCATTTTCTCAAATCGGGTTTTTCTTTTTCTCTTAGATTACCCCAGTTTTTAAGAAAAATCCAACTCCTGAATTATTGTATTTTTTAATAATAAAACTTTCAGTCTTCAAAGGATAGATTTCTCTTTTAATTCAAAATAATTTTTTTGTTTTTTGGTAAAATCAGATTATAATAGCTTAAAAATAATATTATACACTACTAATTTTCAAAAAGTTAATATAAAAAAAGGAGTTCATAAAAATTTGTGGAAATGTATATATATAAAAATTATATATAATTATTAATAACATATAATGTTAAACATAATTAATATTATTTTTAAATTATTCAACCTAAATAATATTTTGAATTATATATTTTCTTTTACTAAAATTACATGTATTTCTACTCACTAGCTAGCAAAAGAAAAAAATCTTCATACCCACTTGAATATTTCTATATAAAAAGTTAGGGTATTTCCACCCCAAGATAAGCTCGCTAGCTGGCAAAAGAAAAATTCCCTTCATACCCCAATTTTCTATTTCTATGTAAAAATTGACTTATTCCTAGTTTGTAGGATACTGAGTTTGAGGTATAAAAACTCAGAAGGAGCCCAAAATGGGAGAAAGAATAATTTAAAAGGAGGTTATTGACCTCAGTTTAAACTCAAATAAAACTATTAAAGAAATTGCTGTATATATTAGTTACATTAATTTTACTGAATGGTATAGAGGATACAAACAAAAAGATGATAATGCTTTTTCAGGTAAGGGAAAACAGAAATTGACATCAGAAAATCAGAAAAATATAAAATTTTAAAATGAACTTGGAGTAAACAAATTCGATTTAATATATTTTGAAAAAAGCAGTGCCTACATTTTTCAAAGAAACGAAAGTAATTTATGGTTTTATTAGGGGTTTCAATAATCAATTTCCTGTTAAGAAGTTGTGTCAGGTAATAAAAGTTTCCCGGTTAGGATATTAAAGTTGGTTAAACAGAATTACCAGCAAGTGAGAATTAGAAATTAAGAATCTATAAATTAAAATAGCTGATAAAAGTTAAAAAATCGGGTAATTATATTAGCTTTCATATAAAAAGAAGGTTATTATTATAACATTAAACAAATTGAAAAACTGCTAAAAGGGTTAAATTAGCTATTCCAAAGTTCAGTAGCATTTTAACTAGCGTATATTTTTTAACTAGTTATTAATATATTTACTGAAAGAGTATTTAAAATGTTATTCATTAAGGATATTGGTTTATTCTTTTTGGTACTAAGTTATATTTGGAAATTACCTGATAAATTATTTTTGTTATCTCTGTTTTTATCATCTTGATTGAATATCATGAGAGAGGGGGTAAAACAAGAACCTGAATTTCGATGGAGGTGGGAATCAGCGACGTGAGTTTTTGCAACGGTATTGGTTTATGATATTAGAAAAGTCTGAATTTTTGTGAGGAGGAAACTAAACATGAGCAACAAAAAAGAAACCCTGACTTTCTCAGAAATCAAGAAAAAAATCAAGGAAAAAAATCTTTCATGGGTACCCGAAAAAACGCAACTTTTTGAGTTACCTATTGAGGAAAAAAAGCGTTACCTTGGTCTTGAAATCACAGAAAAAGAACTTAAGCAGATGAAGTTGAGGCTTGATGATCAGGTGAAGATTGAAATGGAACGATTTGGGAAGATGAAGTCATTTGCTGTACCAACGGAGAAAGACTGGCGTTCTAGCGGTCATGTTACTGATGTAAAGAATCAGGGAAGCTGTGGATCCTGTGTCTCTTTTGGTACCTGCGCAGCTATTGAAGCAGGAGCTCGTATTAAATCGCAGAACTCCAACCTTGATATCGATCTATCGGAAGCATTTCTGCAATTCTGTGGTGGCGGAAGTTGCTCTGGCTGGAGTCTTACAGGAGGTTTGGAATATGCAGAGGATGTAGGTGTCACTGATGAAGGTTGTTTCCCTTATCAACCCCAGAACATGCCAT
The DNA here is from genome assembly GCA_051745185.1 of Bacillota bacterium. GTDB lineage: Bacteria > Bacillota > Halanaerobiia > Halanaerobiales > M55B127 > M55B127. The sequence goes on along the minus strand of JBNJDV010000006.1, from coordinate 7,755 downwards.
GTAATAACCGTTGCAGTGATTGGGAATCACGTCTAACCAAGATCAACAAATATACAGCCCATGCAACAATGCAAGCACGTAAAGAGGCTATTGCAAATAGCGGTCCTGTAGTTGCAGGCATGAGGGTCTATGATGATTTCTTTGCATACAGTAGTGGAATATATGAAAGAACTCAGGGTTCAAGTAGTGTGGGTCTCCATTGTGTCTGTGTTGTAGGCTATAATGATAATGACCGGTATTGGATTGTTAAAAATAGCTGGGGGTCAAACTGGGGTGAAAATGGCTATGTTCGCATCCGTTATGGACAGGATGAAGTTTTAATTGATAGTGGATTTGCATTTTATTCAGTTGATGTCGATATAGAGCAACCAAGAGGGAACGGTATTGTGCAGTATATGCTTGTTGATGATCGTTTTAGCGGAAGTCCTACATTGTGGGCTTATGCTGGTAACAAATGGCGCCATAAGAAGATTAATCAGGAGGCCATGGAAGGGTTAGTACCGATCCTATTTGAGGCTGATCGAGTCCGGGTTTGGTGGTATAACGAGAATATTCTGCTTATAAGACCGTGGCGAACCCTGTAAAAGTAAAAAAAGGATAATATCTAACGAAAGGAATGAATGCAATGACAGAAGAAATTAGTCCAGAAGTGATGCAGAAGTTGGAGGAAGCCCAAGCTCATTTAGCCCACCAAACAACAATTGAAGGTCCACCGATTGAAGAAAAGGATCTTGTGCAGGGAAAGGTTGGTAAAACATTTGAACAGGCTGGCTCTGGAGCTGCAAAGCACATTTTGATTGATCATTATTTCACCAGTAGCCTCCGAAGATTGTGGGTATACTCAGACAATGCATGGCGTAACCGTGTGATAAATGATGAAGATTTGAAAGGAATTGTAAAAACCATCTTTAAGGCAAAAAGTATGCAGATATGGTGGGATGCTAACAACCAGATTACCTTAATACGCTGTCGTAAATAGGCTAAAAATAAATAGAGGGGAGCCAAATAAGGTTGAAAACTACTGACTTCCCTCAATTTTTTTGCAAAAAAGGGCTGAAAAAAAGAGCAGCCTGTAGGTGAACTTTAAATTACATTTAGTGGTCTGGTTGGGAGATAAAAGACAATATGGATATTTGAGAGAGGGATAAGGAAATGAAGGTCGAATTAACTTATAAAAATTCTGGAGATACAATTGAGATTTCACCTGATACTGAGGTAGTAATACGTTTAGAAGAAAACCGCACCACTGGCTATCAGTGGACTATTGAAAACCCTGGAGAGAAATTAATTTCAATTGTTAATGAGGAGCATATTGTACCAGAAAAACCGAGTGTAGGTCAGGGGGGGATATATGTTTTGCGGTTGCGAGTAGACCAGTCAGGAGAATACAAGTTAAGTCTCAAGTACTGGCAAAGCTGGGAAGGTGAATCTTCGGTAGAAAAAAGGTTTACCATCAATGTAATCGTCAGTTAATGACTATGATTCTCCTGTTTATTAGTTTCCTGGGGATTTTGGAAACTCTTTGATCTAGAATCCCAAAACTCTGACTTACTGGTAATCCTGCTAGGAATATTATCAATATATACAATTTTTTGATTCATGTGTATTATCTATTAAGTAAAAAATGAAATTTTAGTATTCCTGGTATTTGTCTATTTTATTGGAGAACAAGCAGTTTAAGATTCGGAGACAAAGGATAGATGATTGGGAAAAATAGAGGTAGTAAAGAAATACCCGTGTATTGGTAAGAATCTTCAGTTAGGTGATCATTTTATCAATATATTTGTAGATGTTGAAGAGATTAATTAGATCTTAATTAGTGAGCACATTTTTTGAAATAAGAAAGGGCGATTTTAAAAATAATGGACATTTTTTATAGTTTGTTGTATTCAATGAGATAGTAAAATAGGAGAAGTTAACATTATGTTTTTAAATGAATATATAGGTATTTTGGAGAAACGATATAATTGTAAAACTTTGGTTTTAAGATTAATAGGATTTTAAATTTTTATCAGAGGAATAGATCGAGCTATAAAAACATCAGGGAGGGCCTGGCTAGAAAGGTAACTTAACCGGCCCCTCTTATTTTTTTATCTAGTGCTTCGTAAATTTTCTGATGATAGATGAAAGTACTATCCATGTTGTTGAATGTATTATTTAGAAGTTCACAGCAACAGGGTATTCAAAACCAAGTGAAATCTGAAGAATTTGTAAAAGGCTGCCAGACCAAAACATTATTTGGACCAAAGTATTGATCTGCAAATGGTAATTCGTCTATATAATGGCGGGATATAGATCATATAATTGCGCCGGATTTACAGGTTTGATTAGGGTTGGAATGATAATAAAGCAAAATAATTGAACAAAAAAGTCCTGTAATAGTTTTTGTAAAACTGCTGAGATAAATCAAGATATAATTCTAAGAAACGATCAAGGTAAGTTAAAAACTTTTATAAATCTTGATAAGTAAGAAAAAATAAATTATTATAACCTGAATTCGGAAAGTAGCAGGGAAAATATAATCACATACCATTTTTAGCTATAATGTCCAAAATGTAAGTTCATAATCTCCGATTTAAACTATTAATTTTAATTTATACATTATTTTTCTTTAATAACTCATTTTTAGGGTATAGATTCCCCTGGGACCTTGTTTTGTGTTAGCTAATACTGACAAATAAAACGTTAGGCTATGTTCCGTAATAACACTGCCGGAAAGCAAACATAAAAAGGCGATCCTTAATATTTCTAACTATATCTTGAAGATAATCCAAATCTGGAAGACGAACTGTATATTTTCGGTCTCCTTTTTTGACGACATTAGCTGGAATGTTAATAAAGATTCTTCTTAATAGTACGAATACTGGTCTTCATTAAATCAGTCGGTAATAAAGCCTGTTTAAACCAATTAAAGTTATTATAGGAGATAGACTTGATAAGAATATCTATATAATTTTTTAGAAACTTTTTCTGACTGTTGTCATTAACAGCAAAACCATTTTTAATTTCTTCTATCTTGTTTTCTATAATAGCTCTCTGATTGTAACGGTGCCAACAATCTTCAGGGTTAATATCTTCTTGAAGGTTAGTTACAATAGCCTGATAGCTATAGATAGCACCTAAACCAGGTAAATACATCTGATCTTTGTTTTTAGGTTCAACTAATCTTTCATAACGGATGAAGATAAATCTTCTGTCATGTTTCCAGCTGTCTAAATGGTATCTTTTTTCGGCTACATAGTAACCGTTGCCCACATAATACCATTTATCTTCCGGTATGGAGATGGCCTGTCTTTTTAAAGAACTATACATTTTGCCCTTAATTAAGTACTTGATTTGATTGCTTTCAAGCCACTCAAAGTTGTCTTCGGAGAAGAATCCTTTATCAGCTAAGATACCTTTAAGTACAGTGTTTTGGGGTAAATTATCGATAGTTTCTTTTAAAAAGTCAATAAATTGACCGTTGCTGTGGACTTTACCAGGATAAAGACTTATATTTACCAACTCATCGCTATCTTGAATGAAAGCGACCTTTATTTTATAGGAGTTTGCTCCTTTTCTTTTGGGGTTATACCCACTACTGCCCTTTTCCTGTTGGCCGTAAAGAACAGAGACAGTGTCATCGATACTGATCCAAACTTCACGGGGACCATCCAGCTTGGATTTTTTGGCTAAAAGAGAGTTCATAACTTCTTTTAATTCCTTAATATTATGAACTTCTATTTTATCTAAAACCTTTCGAACTGTACTTTCTTCAGGTAAAGTGTTGGTATCTTTGATTCTTAAAAACCTGGGATCATTCAATAGATCATTATAATGTAAAAAAGAATGTTTGCCGACTAAATTAGAATCTATTATATGGTCGATAATATCAAAGTCTGAATACTGGATATTATCACCCCGGTTAAAGTTTACCAGGTTTTTTATATCACCTTTTAAATCAATAAAATACTTAAATCGATCCAGGCAAACGAAGTTACCAAAGGCAGTTACGGTATCATTATCAAAGGAAAAATCAGGAAGTTTAGATAAATATGTTTTAAACTTTTTATCAGCTTGAACATTTAAAATTTTCTTTTCTTCAGATATAAGTGAACCAAACTCTTGACTTTCAGGTAATTTTTCAGATATCATAGTAGTAGAGAGCTCCTTTCTTTAATGGTTTTAGTCTACTATTATGGTATCAAAAAGGAGCTCTCTTTTCTATATTTAATGGGAGAATTACTTCCAAATTTTCAAATTAATGTTGTTGTTTTGATGGGCAACAAGTTAAATTTGTCTATTTACTTTCCAGATTCAGGTATAAATTATTTGATAAAATTTGGATGAATTTTTATGTAAAATTGAGTTTTAACGTTATGAGTGAAGAAAATTTTGGTTAAACGGGGTGTGGATAACAATAGAATTATTCTTAAATTTGCGGTCTTATCTTGGGAATTAAACTGTGAAAAGACTAAAATTATCTTTTTTTTAAAAATATTTTTTGATTACCCTTAAAAATCAACAATCATTTATGATACAATAAAAATATATTAGAACTTTAGAGTAATAATTAATGTTTGAATCTTTTGAATAAGTAAATCAAGTTGCATTCGGTTTTTCTACTTTTAATTTAAAAGACAAATTAAAAGAACAAATCAGTGATGTTTGCCTTGGTAAATTCCATGAACCTGTTTTTACTGCAATGGATGTATCTAAATTTACTGAGATGTATGATTAATGCTATCACCACATAAAATGATTCTTTAATATTCTTGGTTTCTTTATAAATATTAGTACTTTAATTTGATCTGTTTGTTAAAGAACTGTAAAACAATTTCCTTTCGATGTTTGATATTTATTAGTATTGGGTGTCCTTTTTATCTAGGATTAGTTATAAAGAGTGCAAATATGAAATTTAAATAATTAAGTAACTTTTTAAATTATTGGGGTTTATAAATAAGTTATAATTAAAACTTCTATATTGAAACTCTGGGTTATAGATATCTTCTTATTTGAATATTTAAACAATTAATGATACTGTTCTTTAGATCATGTGGGAGATGCAAATAAGGTAGATAATAGGAAGTGTGAATAATGAAGATTACCTTACTCATTTTATTAATATTGGTTACTATTTTTATATTATTCTATGGAGGATATTATTTGGTTAGACCTTCACAAAAAGGTGAAGAAATTTTAAAAGATTTAAATCTGCCTCACCCTACAATAATTGCTCATCGAGGGGCTTCTAATATTGCTCCCGAATCAACTGAAGCAGCATTTATTAAAGCAGTGGAGATGGGAACTGATTATGTAGAAGCTGATATTCATAGAACTAAAGATGGGAAAATAGTTGTTTTGCATGATAGTAATTTAAAAAGAACTTCGAATGTTGAAGAAATATATCCTGACAGGCAAAATAATCATATAAATACTTTTACATATGATGAGTTATTAAAATTGGATTTTGGTTCTTGGTTTAATAAGAAATACCCAAACAAGGCGGATGAAGAATATAATAATCTTAAGATTATAACTTTGGAAAGATTATTAAAAATTGCTGAGTCTGGAGGAGAATCTACAGGTGTAGTATTGGATTTAAAGGATGTTTGGAAATATCCTGGTATTGAAAAAGATATAATAGAAATTTTACAGAAAGAGCAATGGTACGGAGAGCAGAGGAAAAATTCTAGAAAATTAAATGATAAAAGTAATATATTAATATTTTCTTTTAATCTTGAAACTTTGAAAACATTTAAGGAATTAGCCCCTTCGATAACTAGAGTGTTATTATTGAATAGAAACATGTTAAGTATTAGGAGATGGAATAGATGGCTTGATGTTGCTGAAGAAAACACCCATGGTTTGGCAGTAAAAGGAACTTTAACATGGCCTTGGAATCTAGCTCTTGCTCATAATAGAAATTTATTTGTATTTCCTTATGTTATTAATAAAACCTGGCAATTAAGAATCGGTGCTCATATTAATTCTAGTGGTTATATAACTGACAGGCCAGAATTAGTACTTAGATTTTTGAAATAATAAATAGAATTACGAATTAAAACAATAGAAACATAAAAAGGTTTAAGGTGATTGAAATGAAAAAGATTATTTTAATTAGTTTAATAATGATTTTAAGTTTATCATCTATTATTGTATTTAATATGCCAAGCAGGGGAGAAGATGTAATTACTTTCGTCCATCGCTGGCCAGAAGATAACTTTAATAGTTATTTTGATTATGCAATTAAACAGTTTCAGGAACAAAATCCCAATGTTGTTTTTAAAATGGAGAGTTTTTCTCCTGAGGAATATGAACAAAAGATTAATATGTTTTTTTCAACAGATAATCCTCCTGACATATTTTATACAAGTGCAGGAGAATATGGGAATAAATATATAGGTGAAAATCAAGTTTTAGAGCTTACAGAATATTATGATGAAGATAATATTTGGTCAGATAATATTATAGAAGCTGCGGTAAATTCATTTACTTATGATAATAAAATATATGGGGTACCTATCTCAATGGATGTGCGTATGTTAGCTTATAATAAGGAGATATTTAATAAATTAGATATAGAAGTGCCTGAAACTTGGAGTGAATTTATAAAAGTACTAGAAATTCTAAAGGAGGAAGGATATATTCCTTTGGGATATAGTGATAAAACTTCCTTACACGGAGGATTATATATTACAATTTTGAATCAGAGAATATTGGGTTTAGATGAACTAAGGAAAGGGTATAATAATGGGTTTAGTAACGAGGGATATTTAGAAGCATTAAAAAAAATAGAAAATTTGCGACCCTATATTAATGAACATCCAGAGGAGTTAAGTAGAATTGAAGAACGAGATATGTTTATGGATGGAGAAATTGCAATAATGAGTTTGCATTCTCAGGAATTTTCTTATTTAGAAGATATGGATTATGAATGGGGTGTATTTAACTTTCCAGAGATAGAAGAAGGTAAAGGTGATCCTAGTGTCATAGCAGGATTACCGGAAGGATTTATGATATCGAAGGAAACAGAAAATCCTGTAATAGCTATGGAATTTCTTAAATTTATAACTAGTTTAGAGATGTCAAAAGAGTGGGTACATATGTCCAATTCAATTAGCACTACCAAAGGGGCAGTAAATAAAGATAACGCTACCCCCTTAGAGATGGAAGTTATTCAAGAGGTACGTAAAGCAAATGAATTTTGTTTTTATCTTGATAATGTTATGAATATAAAAGTTTATCAAGCATACTTAGAAGGTATAAAACAGATATTAAATGAAGAAAAAAGGCCGGAACAAGTTATATATGATATAAGAAAAGCAGCAAAAAAAATAAGAGATACGAATAAACAATAATCCCTTGAGAGAGGGTTATTTTACAGAGTGTAGACAAAAACACAAGATAAAGACAAATATCTTGTGGCTTTTTTTGTTATTATATTAGGAAGCTAGTAGTATAAAAAAATATTGACATTAAGAAGGGAAAAAATTACTAATATATAATTTTATTATAATGGTAAAAAGTAAAAGAAGCTAATTTAGACAATTAAAGAATAAATTATTAGCCTTATCCATACTACTTTTAAAACTTAAGACTGGGATTAATAGTTCCCTAACATATTATCAGAGGAGGAAAAATTAAAATAAAAAAAACAATTAAAACACTTATTTTTTTATTAATTGTACTATTTTTATTTAATGGCTTTACATTTGCTGTTCTCAAAATACATTATCATGCTACAATTAATAATGAGTCGGATCTATTCCATGT
>JBNJDV010000005.1:0-41326 GCA_051745185.1 Bacillota bacterium | reverse complement strand
TGCTGCAGACTTAGACTGGATAATCGAGAATTACGAAAAAGAGGTGGAGGACTTTTTGGAGCAAATCCAATGACTGGTTCAATTGGTGTAGTAACATTAAACATGCCTAGAGTAGGTTATCTTGCAAATAATAAAGAAGATTATATGAACCGAGTATATGAATTAATGGATATTGCTAAAGAAAGCCTAGAAGTGAAAAGAAAAGTATTAGAAAATTTAACTGAACAGGGTTTATATCCTTACTCTAAATTTTATTTAAAAAATATTAAAAAGAGGTTTGATGAATACTGGAAAAATCACTTCAACACTATAGGTGTTAATGGTATGAATGAATCGATGTTAAACTTTATGGGAAAAGATTTAACCAAAAAAGAAGCTCAAGAATTTACTGTCGAAGTAATGCAGCTGATGAAAGATAGAATGCAGGAATATCAAACTGAAACAAATAATTTATATAATTTAGAAGCTACACCTGCTGAGTCTACTTCATATAGATTAGCAAGATTAGATAAACAAAGATTTGGAGATAATATTATTGCTGCAAATGAAGACAGAATTAAAGAAAATGATGCCGAACCCTATTATACTAATTCAACTCATTTACCAGTAGGTTATACAGAAGATATCTTTGATGCTTTAGAAATACAGGATGATTTCCAGGTTGAATTTACTGGAGGTACTGTGTTTCATGGATTTTTAGGAGAAAGGTTAAATGGAGTTGAAAGTACTAAAAAATTGGTTAAAAGAATTGCTGGAAACTTCAGACTTCCATATTATACAATAACTCCTACTTTTAGTATTTGTCCTGTACATGGTTATTTACCAGGTGAACACAAATACTGTCCTAAGTGTGAGGCAGAAGAAAAGGCAAAAAATAATGAGTGAGATCATTAAGATATCAGGGCTACAAAAAACATCATTAATTGATTATCCCGATAAGATAGCTACAGTACTGTTCACTCAAGGATGTAATATGGACTGTCCTTTTTGTCATAATCCAACTTTGATTCCAAATGAAAATGATAATGAATATATGAATTTAGATTACTTTTGGCAGTATTTAGAAAAAAGAAAAAACCTAATAGATGGAATTGCTATAACAGGGGGAGAACCTTTAATTCAGGAATCTATTTATGATTTTATAAAAAACATAAAAAATTATAATTTATTAGTTAAATTAGATACAAATGGAACTAATTTTAATCTACTAAAAAAATTAGTTGAGGAAGATTTGATGAACTATGTAGCAATGGATATTAAAGGTCCAATAGAGGATTATGAGAGGTTTTGTGGAATTAAATTAAATAAGGTATTAATAGATAATATTGTTAAAAGCAAAGAATATATTTTAAATTCAAAAGTTGATTACGAATTGAGAACAACTGTAGTTCCTGGACTTCATTCCAAAAAAACTATTAGAAATATAGCACGGGAACTAAAGGGTGTAAAAAATTATTATATTCAAAACTTTAGATCAGAAAATGTGAATGATGCAAACTTTAATGAGAAAAGAAGTTTTTCTGAAACAGAACTAAAAGAATTTATAAAAATATTTAAAGATAATGGTATTAATGCGAAAACAAGAAATTAAAAGGAGGAGAGAAAAGTGAGTAAAAAACAAAAATGTGAAGTTTATTCTAGAGTAGTTGGTTACCTTTCTCCAGTATCAGAATGGAATGATGGTAAACAAGAGGAATTTAAAGACAGAAAAACCTATGATGTTAACCAAAAATTAAAAACATCTTAAAATAATTAATTAGGCTCCCTACTTTGAAGGTCTTATATCAAAGGGGAGCCTTTAATTTTTACTTTAGGTATATTTTTAAAGTTTTGATTTCAAAAGGCTTTACATTTAGTTTTAGTTGATTACTTTTTGTTAGTATTTTAATATTATTTTCCATTAAATCAGTTTCAATTATTTTATTAATATTTTTATTAAAAGATAATGTTAGATTTGTTTTCTTTCCAGCAAATTCATGAAATCTTAAGATATATCCATTTTTTTCTTCAGACAGTTTGAAACCATCGATTGTAATATTGTTTTTATCTATATTTAAAATACTTTCCAAATTATTATATTTATCATTTTTTAGTATTGCTTTATTAGGAAAATAATATAAAGGTTTATTATTTAACTGCATTGCATTTTTTTCTATAGAAACAATATCTATAGGTTTTGGAGATAGCAATAATGAATAAGTAAATTCATGATTACCTATATCAGCCTTAGGATCAGGATATATTCCACCTTTGAGCAAAGTTAAATTTATGACATTTTTAGTAATATTATGACCATATTTACAGTTATTCAATAGACTAACACTAATTTTGTCATTGTTTAAGTTTACCCATTTATGAGCAGGTACTTCTGATTTTGCTTTAGACCAGGAATCATTTTTATAGTTAGTTCTTTTAATATATCCCATTGAAAGATCAAAAAGAGCTTCACTTTTATCAATATTTATAGGAAAACTGGTTTTTAGTAACTGCTGTCTTTGATTCCAGTTAACTTTAGTTTTAAAATCAACTTTCCTTTTATTCTCAAATAATCTTATTTCTTGTGTAATAGATGAATCATAAAATTTTCTTTTTAATATTATTGAATGGAAGCAAGGACCTTTTTCTTTGATCTTAATATATTCAAGTTGGTCAATATATTTTTTATTGTCTTCTGATATTGATAGATCCCAGGAGTCAAAATAGGTAGATTTATCATCATATAATTTAAGGCGGTTAGCAAATTTATTATTTTCTACATATTTAATCCTTTTTTCTTTATCATATATAGAATAAATTCTTCCTTTTTTATCAAAAGATATTTTCAAATATTTATTTTCCAAATGATAAGTACTAGATTGTAAACTATTTTTAATTTCAGTAGATTCTTTTAATAACTTAACTTTTTTGATTTGAAAAGGATTAAAATCTTTTGTTTTAAAGTAGATAAATTTTTCATCAAATTGTAGGGGATATATTATTCCATCAATGTTAATAGAATTATAGTTGCCTTCTAAATATTTTTTTTGTATAGATAGTATATTATTCATTTTAAAACTATATGGATTAAAAATGAAAAAATGATCAGGAGTCGTTTTAAAATTTTTGGTTAAAAATTTAAAAATATTATTTTTAATATTTATTAAATCTTCTTCTAAATCTTTATAGTCATCCACAGCTTCGTTATAGACTTCTTCGATACATGAACCAGGTAAGATATCATGAAATTGGTTTTTCAATAGAACTTTCCATAATTTTTCAAAGTTTACTTCAAAATTTATTCCTTCAATATGAGCAATTGAATAGAGGAACTCGGTATTTATTAATAAAAACTCTAATTTACGATTGTATTTTTTTAACTTAGCTTGTGTTGTGTAAGTTCCCCGGTGTTTTTCTAAATATAGTTCATCTTTCCAGATTGGCAAATTATCTTTAGCAAATATATTTTCTAAATGATCATAAATATGACCAGTATTAATCTCAGGAAGAAAGGGTATTTTTTTCATTTCGTTTAAATTATTTAATTGTGACTCTGTATTACCCCCACCACCATCTCCATAGCCGTATAGAGATAAAACTTCATCAATATTTTTTTGTTTTCTATTATTATATGCGTCATATAATTTTTTTGGATCTAAGTCTCCACCATATGTATCACTTAATAAATAAGATGATATTTGGCTTCCGTCAATACCCTTCCATTTAAATATATTATATGGAAAGTCATTTGTATCATTCCACTGTAGTTTTGTTGTTATAAAATAATCTATATTAGATTTATTCAATATTTGTGGCAGAATAGCACTGAATCCAAAACAGTCCGGTAACCAGGATATCTTTGTTTCTGTATTAAAATGATTTTTAAAGAACTTTTTAGCGTAAAGAATCTGTCTAATTAATGATTCACCGTGAGTTAAATTTAAATCTGCTTCAACCCAAAAAGATCCATCAATAATAAACTGTTTTTGTTTAAATTTTTCTTTTAATTTTTGGAATAGTTCGGGATAATATTTTTTTAAATAATCATATAAAATTCCTTGAGCTTGGACATAATAATAATTATTATAATTTTCCATCAAATTTAAAGTGGTACTAATTGTTCTTTCCAGTTTTCTGATAGTATCGGAAATAGTCCACTTAAAAGCTATATCTAAATGAGAATGACCAAGAGCAAATACTTTACCAGAACTATCTTTTTTATTTAGTTTATGAAATGATTCTAAAATATAGTTATAAGAGATATTAATTGATTTAATAAAAACTCTTCTAGAAGAAGTAAAAAAATCTATTTTTTTAATACCAGTTTTCATAATCTTATTTAGATTAGATTTCTTTTTCTGATCATCAATAACTTCAATTGTATTTTTTATATTTTTAATTAACACATATAATTTTTCTACTTTATTATTTTTATTGCAAACAAAGGCTTTTCTAAATAGATGAGGGGGATAAGGCTTATTGTACATTCTCTGATGTCTTGCTGATAAATGAACATCATGTGCAGCTAAAATTTTAAAGTAATATGTATTTTCATTAAGGATAGGTAGTTTTATTTCTTTTTCATTAATACCACGATATACTTTTTTATTTATAAATAATGTACATTCACCATCAATATCTAAATAAAGATATGGATTGTCATATTCTTCATTTAAATTAACCCTCTTCTTAAAGAAAAAAATCTTACCGGTATTGTCCCAAAAACTATCATTACCGGTAAGAATTATATTTTCTCTTTCAATAGGGTTATATTGGTTTTTATTGTCTTTTTTTACTTCTTGTATAGTCCATTCTTTAAGAGATATTTTTTGTTCAAAAGTTCTTTCTTTTAAGTCTCTTAAGATTAAATCGACTTTATCTGGTAACATATTTTTTTTACTCCTTTTTAACCCTTTACTGATCCAGCTAATATACCGCGTACGAAGTATCTCTGTAGTGAGAAGAATATAATTAGAGGTACAACTATTGATATGAATGCTCCAGCTGTCAGAACATGCCAGTTTTGTCCGTAAGACCCTACTAAGTTAGCCAACCTAACTGTAACAGGTGCAACATCTTGAGTACCACCTAAATAAATTAATGCTACAAGTAAGTCGTTCCAGGTCCATAAAAATTGGAAAATTATAAGAGAAGCTAAAGCAGGTACTGATAAAGGTAGTGCTAGTTTATAATATACAGTCCACATTGATGCACCATCTATATAGGCAGCTTCAAATAAATCGTCAGGTAGAGTAGAGAAGAAGTTATATAATAAAAATACCGAGAACGGCATTCCATAACCAGTGTGGGCTATCCACAACCCAACAAAAGTACCTGAAATATTTAATGTGTTAAAAATTCTTAAAATAGGTATAAAAGTTAATTGAAGTGGAATAACCAATAACCCTACTATAAGTCCGTAAATAACCATTCTGCCTCTAAATCTTAATTTAGCTAATCCAAAAGCTGCAAATGATGCAATACCAACAGGTAAAATTGTTCCCATAATTGCAATTATAAAGCTGTTTCTAAATGCGATGTTCATGTTATTTACATTTAACACCTGCTGATAGTTATCAAGTGTAAATTGTGTGAATTTTAGGGGGCTGTTAAGTACTGTCCACCAACCACTACTGCTAACTTCACTAGCCGGTCTTACAGAAGTTATTAGTAAACCTAAAGTTGGTAGTATCCAAATTAACATGATAACTAATAAAAAAACATGTATTATGGTTTTGGTTAATTTGTTATCATTCATTTGCTTCCCCCCTCATTCTTTTAATATTTAAAATAATTACAGGAATAATTAAAAGAAATAATACTACAGATATAGCACTTGCACGACCAAAGTTTCTATATTGGAACATTTCTTTGTACATTCTATTTGCTATTACTTCAGTTCTAAAATTACCATTTGTCATTACATAAACAATATCAAATATTTTAAGTACATTAACCACCATTGTTGTTGCAACAACAGCTATTGTAGACTTCATGTAAGGCAAAATAACAAATCTAAATACCTGCCATTCGGTTGCTCCATCAACTTTGGCAGCTTCAATTTGATCTCTAGGTATACCCTTATAAGAAGCAGAGAGGATTACCATACAAAATCCAGTCCACATCCAAATCCCAACAAAAATTAAAGCAAGATTATTTACCCAGGGTCCTTGTATTAACCAACCCATAGGTTCCATACCTAGTGACATTAGGATTTGATTTAATAAGCCGATTTGTTCAGATCCTGCTGGACGGTAAGTATAAACAAACTTCCAAACAACACCAGCACCAACAAATGAAATAGCCATCGGCATGAAGATAATAGATTTTGCTATTTTTTCATATTTAACTCGGTCTGAAAGAATAGCAAAGATAAGCCCTAACCCTACAGTAAATGTTGTAAATACTACAAGCCATAACAGGTTATTTCTAAAAGAAGTAAGCATTGTCTGATTTGTAAAAGCATAAATATAATTTTTAATACCTACAAAAGCTTCTGAATTAGGACCCAAAAAACTTAAAATTATCGTATGAATAGATGGATACAACAACATTAATCCAACAATAAGAGTGGCTGGCCCTACAAAGAGGGCCACCCATTTCTTTTTACCTAACTCTTCCATATATTAAACCTCCCGGCTATACTTTAATTTGTTGCATCTCCGGAACTATATGCATCATCAGCATTTCTTTCTATATATTCTAATACACTATCTAAGCTTTCACCACTTACATAGTCTAAAATACCTTGCCAGAAAGCACCAGAACCGATTGACGAAGGCATTGAGTCAGAAGCATCAAATCTAAATGTTTCTGCATTATTTAAGAATTCTGCCATTTGTCTTGTTGTTTCATCTGGATAAATATTAGGATTGATTCTATTGTGTGTTCCTAATTTACCAAGTTCACTTAACCAAATTGATTGAGCACCAGGTGTGGCTATATATTTCATGAATTTACGAGCATCTTCGTTATCATTCATCATACTAAGCATATCTGCAGCACCTAATGCAGGTGTTCCGTATTCTTCGTCAATAGAAGGTAGTGGGAAGAAGTCAAAGTCAATTCCTGCTTCTAATTCAGGATTGTTTTCTTTTATGAAACTTGTAATGAAACTAGCCTGACGGTGTAATCCAGCTCTTGGAGGCGATGTGAATAATGGGTTTGGTGCATCACCAAAGTTAGAAGATAATACAGAATTTGTTCCCCCATATACCATATCAGGATCTTTAGCATAATCACCAAAGATTTCAAATGCATTTCTAATTCTTTCATCTGTCCAAGGAATGTCATGTGCTACCCATTGGTCATATACTTCAGGTGAAGCTGTTCTTAACATAATGTCCTCAATCCAGTCAGTACCTGGCCATCCACTAGCAGCACCAGATTCTAAACCAATAGACCAGGGTGAAATTCCATCTTCCTGCATTTGTTGAGCTAATTGATCCATCTCTTCCCAGGTCTCAGGTATTTCATAACCGTTTTCTTCAAATACTCGAGGATTGTACCATACTAAACTTTTTACATCTGCAGCAATAAATAGTGCATACATACCGTCTTCAAATGTTGCTAACTCCAGCCATTTTTCATCAAAGTCTTCTCTTAAATAACTCATATTGAATACATTTTCTAAATTTACTAAATCTCCATCTTCAGCTAAGTCTTTCATCATACCAGGTCCGGACACAGCTACAATATCTGGAGGATTACCTGCTTCAAGTCTTGTTGTTAATAAAGTGGGGAGATCTCTGGTTCCTTCATATTGGACTTCTATTCCAGTAGCAGCTTCAAAAGGTTCTACCATCTTGTTAAACGCATCCAATTCACCGCCACCCCAGACACCCATTACACTAACAGTTTCGTCTTGGGCAGAAGCCTGAAAAGAAAATAACAATAAACTAACCAACAACATCAATGTTAAACCAGTAGACAATTTAGCTTTCATTGTTTTAAACCCCTTTCTTATTTTACTACTTTTAATATTCTTTAAAAACATAAATTTACCTGCAAATCAGAACTAAATGCAGTCTTTAAGCTAAGCCACCAACAATTTAATTATTGTTAGTTTTTTGCTTTTATTAATTAACTAATTAATCACCTCCTAATGTGATTATCTACTACTTTCTCTTTTTATTAATTTATGAGGAATAAATATTTTATTGTCATCAATTTCCTCATTATTAATCTTTTTTATCAATACTTTCATTATTTCAGCACCTAATTCTGTTCCAGACTGAAATATGGTACTAAGTGATGGATTAACATACTTTGAGGCTTCAATACCGTCAAAACCAACTATTGATAATTCTTGCGGTATTTGAATGTTATTATCTACACAGTATCTTATAGCACCTATAGCCATCTGATCACTGAAAGCAAATATTGATTTTAAATTCGGATTGTTATTTATTAAAGTTTTTGCACATTCATAACCACTTTTGTAACTAAAATCTCCTTCTGCGATATACTTATCTTTTAATATAATATTTTTCTTATTAAATACATTTATAATACCTTTCATTCTTTCTTCACTTGCAACAGAATCTCGATACGGACCTCTAATGATACCAAAATAGTTAGCTGTTTTTAACAAATATTTACTAACATCTTCTGCAGCTTTAATATTATTTACTGTAACAGCTGGTAAATCAGGATCTTCTAAGTATCCAGAAGCGAATACACTAGAAATTTTACTTTTCTTAACTGCTTTTATAAGCTCTTCAGAAAAGTTTGCAGTAAGAATAACTAATCCATCAATCTTTTTTTGTTTGAACATATTAATATAATATAATTCTTGTTCTAGTTCACCTTCGGAATCACCATATATAATGTTATAACCATCTTTAATGGCTTCAGTTTCTACGCTTTTAAGAACTTCCATTAAAAATGGATTGTCCATACCAGCACCTATTACTCCAATTAAATTACTGATATTTGTTCTTAAAGCACGGGCAGAGTCATTTATCTGATAGTCTAATTCAACTATAGCTTTTTTTACTCTAATAGCTGTATCTTTACTCACCAATGTACTATCATTAATAACACGGGAAACTGTTGATAGGGAAACACCAGCTTTTTCCGCAACGTCTTTCATTGTTATGTCCATAATAATTCTCCTTCAAAGATAAAGATGAAAACGATTTCTGAAAACCATTTCATTGTGTTTATTAGATTCAATATTGATCAGTAAATTCCTGCTATTTATTTAAAATATTTTAATTATTTTGAATATTAATATCTGGTTTTATATGTAATTTTACATACAAATTTATAAAGTATAAAATATATATAGGATAAGAATATATATAATAAGTGGAGTGATATAATGGAAAAGCAAAAATGGTGGAAAGAATCAGTTGTATATCAAATTTATCCAAGAAGTTTTTATGATAGCAATGATGATGGGATAGGAGATATCGAGGGCATAATTAAAAAATTGGATTATATTAAAGACTTAGGTGTTGATATATTATGGTTATGTCCGATCTATAAGTCTCCAAATGCTGACAATGGTTATGATATAGCAGATTACAAAAAAGTGATGGATGAATTTGGGGATATAGAGGCTGTAGAAAAGTTGATCAGGGAAGTCCATAATAAGGATATGAAAATAATATTTGATTTAGTTGTTAATCATACTTCTGATGAACATGAGTGGTTTAGAAAATCGAAACAGTCAATTAATAGTTCCTATAGAGATTATTATATTTGGAAAGACGGTAAAAATGATTCACCTCCAAATAATTGGGGGTCAATATTTGGTGGTTCTGCCTGGAAATATAACGAAAATAGCGGTCAATATTATTTACATCTGTTTGATATAAAGCAACCTGATTTAAATTGGGAAAACACTGAAGTACGTAATAAAATATATGATAGAATGAGATGGTGGTTAGATAAAGGAATAGATGGTTTTAGAATGGATGTAATTAATATGCTTTCAAAAGATCAAGACTTTCCTGATGGCAAAATTGAGAATAATGAAAAGTATGGTGATGGGAGCCCATATTTTTTAAATGGTCCAAAACTATATGACTATATATCTGAGATGGGTGAAGAGGTATTATTTGATTATGATATAATGACCGTAGGTGAAACACCGGGATTTGGTGTAGATAATGCAGTAAAGTTTTCAAAATATAATGGAAATGATTTATTAAATATGGTATTTCATTTTGAACACATGTCAGTAGATAGAAATGAAAAAAATAAATGGAAACAAAAAGAACTTGATTTAAAACTATTAAAAGATGTTTATGAAAAATGGAATAAAAAGTTATATAAAAAAGGATGGAATGCTATCTATTTGGGCAATCATGACCAACCTAGAATTGTATCAAGATTTGGTAATGATAAAATGTATAGGGAAGAATCAGCAAAAATGCTAGCGACATTGCTTTTAACAATGCCTGGTACCCCTTATTTATATCAAGGTGATGAAATAGGGATGACAAATGTAAAGTTTGATCATATAGGAGAGTATAGGGATGTAGAAACAATTAATTATTATAGAGAAGAAACAAAAAGAAGACCTAGAGATGAAGTTATGCAGGAAATTTATAAAACAAGCCGGGACAATGCAAGAACACCTATGCAGTGGAATAAAAGTATAAATGCTGGTTTTTCAAAAAGCACTCCCTGGATCAATGTGAATTCAAACTATAAGAAAATCAATGTTGAAAGTTCACTAAAAGAAAGTAATTCAATTTTAAATTACTATAAAAAAATAATTGAATTAAGGAAAAGTAATAAAGGGTTAATATATGGTAAATATGATAGTGTGATGGATGAAAATGAGACAGTTTTTGCCTATATGAGAACTTATGAAAAACAAAAATATTTAATAATTTTAAATTTTTTCAAAGAACGATTAAAAATAAATTTACCTGATGATTTAAATTTAGATAAATATGAAATAATAATTTCTAATTACAAAAACAATGAGTATAGTAACAAAAATGTTGATTTAAAACCATATGAGAGTATAGTTTTTAGGTTAGGCTAAACTCAATAATGATCTATCGTTATAAAAGCCCTGTTTGTTTTTTTCCTGGAATACTTCTAATAAATGATTTATTGTCATATTATTTTTAGTTTTACCTTCAATATCTATAATAATTTTACCGTGGTTCATCATTAACATTCGGTTTCCAAATTTTAAAGCGTCCTTCATATTATGAGTAATCATTAAAGTTGTAATATTATTGTTTGAAACAATTTTTTGAGTTAGCTTATTAATCTTAATAGCAGTAGCAGGATCTAAAGCTGCTGTATGTTCATCCAAAAGTAGTAATTCAGGTTCTATGATAGTTGCCATAAGTAGTGTTAAAGCCTGTCTTTGTCCACCAGATAAAAGTTTCACTTTAGTATCAAGACGTTTTTCTAACCCAAGGTTAATTTCTTCAAGATGTTCTTTGATGATATTTCTTTTTTTCTTATTCATAGCCCATTTAAGGGATAAACTTGAACTTTTATTTAATGCCATCGATAAGTTTTCTTCTATTGTCATATCAGGGGAAGTTCCCATAAGTGGGTCTTGAAAAACTCTACCAATAAAATTTGCCCTTTTGTATTCAGGCATCTCTGTAATATTTTTTCCTGATAATATAATTTGACCTGCTGATAATTTAAAAACACCAGCAATACTATTTAATAATGTAGATTTACCTGCTCCATTACCTCCAATGATTGTTATAAAATCATTATCTTTTACTTCTAATGTAATATCTTTTAAAGCATTTGTTGCATTACAGGTATTTTTATTAAACGTCTTTGAAACATTAGTTAGTTTTAGCATTTAATTTACCTCCAATCTGCTTTTTAATATTTGGTGCTGATAAAAAGACAATAACAATTAAAGCTGTTAAAAGTTTTAAATCTGAAGCTGCAAAACCACTCATAAGTGCAAAAGATATGCTGCCTCTATAAAGTATTGAACCAATTATTATACTCGGAATAGTATAGTAGAGTTTATCATTGTTAAAAATGACTTCACCTATAATAACTGATGCTAGACCGGCAATTATTGTACCAATCCCCATACTAATATCAGCAAATCCTTGATATTGTCCAATTAAAGAACCTGCCAAGCTAACAAAACTATTTGCAATAATTAATCCCATAAACTTCATATTATCTGTATTGATTGCCATACTTCTAACCATAGCAGGATTATCACCTGTAGCTCTTAGAGCATAACCTAGTTTGGTTTTCATAAATAATATGAGAGTAATTAGTACTAAAATAACAAC
This sequence comes from Bacillota bacterium, assembly GCA_051745185.1. GTDB lineage: Bacteria > Bacillota > Halanaerobiia > Halanaerobiales > M55B127 > M55B127. The sequence continues at coordinate 29,099 of JBNJDV010000005.1, read as the reverse complement.
AATTAATATTAATAGCAGCTCATTATATTTAGTAAAGTTAAAAATATCAAAAATTGTCCTACTTGAAATTAAAGGGATGTTAGGTCTACCCATAATCCTTAAATTTATTGAATATAGTGCTGTCATTGTAAGTATTCCTGAAAGTAATGGTGCAATTTTAAGCCTAGTATTTAAAAATCCTGTCACTGAACCAGATATTCCTCCAGCAAAAGTAGCTACAAGTAATGTTAAAAATGGATTATATCCTAATATTATCATTCTAGATGAGACAGCAGCACCTAAAGTGATGCTGCCATCTACAGTTAAATCTGCAAAATCTAGAATTCTAAATGTTATATAAACTCCAATGGCCATAATACCATAGATTAGTCCTTGTTCAATTGATGTTATAAGAAAGCCTAAGTCCATACAATAACCTCCAGTGCCTAACTTAAATTATTCGATTAATATATCTATTTCATCTACTAATGATTCTGGTATTTCAAGATTGAATTTTTCAACAGCATTTTTATTCACAATAAGCTGTAGATTTTGAGATCCTATAATTGGTATGTCAGCTGCTTTTTCTCCATTTAGTACTCGGGCGGCTATTTGACCAGTTTCTTTTCCTAATGTGAAATAGTCAATACCTCTTGTAGCAATTGCGCCATTTTCAACTTGACCTTTTTCAGCTGCAAATACCGGAGTATTATTTTCTTCAGCAATTTTCATTATGGAAGGAACAGCGGAGGCAATTGTATTATCTGTTGGCAAGTAGATAGCATCAACTTTATTTACAATAGATGAAGTTGCTAGTGATACTTCACTTGTATTAGTTGCTGTACCTTCAACAATTTCTAGATCCATTTCTGCTGCTACTTCTTTAGCAATATCAACTTGAACAACTGAATTCACTTCACCACTATTATACAAAATACCAATTGTTTTTACATCAGGGACAAATTGTTTTATTAGAGATAATTGATCTGCAACAGGATTCATATCTGTAGTTCCTGTAACATTTTCTTCTTTATCTACTAGATCAGCTACTAAACCTGCTTCTACAGGATCAGTAACAGCTGTAATGAGCAGAGGAGTATCAGTTAATTCACCAGCTGCTGATTGTGCACTTGGAGTGGCTATTGCTAATACCAAATCCAGGTTTTGCCCTTTAAATTTTTGTGCAATTGATTGTGTAGTTGCAAAATCTGCCTGGGCATTTTCAAGGTTTATATCAAGGTTTTCACCTTCAATAAAACCTGCTTCATTTAAGCCTTCAATAAAACCTTCGCGGGCTGAATCCAGTGCAGGGTGTTCAACAAATTGTGAAATACCAACCTTAAATACCTTATCTTCTGTTTGTGCTGAAATTTGAAAAGTAAAGAATAATACAAATGAAATGAGAATAGATACTACTAATAGAGACATCTTACCATTAATTACCATTTTACATCTCTCCTTATTTTGTTTTTTTGGTTTGGATTTTTTGGAAAGAGAAATAAAAAAACACTCCTGGGAAGGAGTGTTTAAAGACATAGAAATACATAGAAATTTCCTAGTATTTTCTCCTACCATATTACCATATTACCAAATATTTATTTTTATTAATTATACACACTAAATTAAGTAATGTCAAGTATTAAGAAATTAATTAATTGTGCGATGACTTAATCCAACTGCTACTTCATTGAGATTTAACATCCCAACACCGAAAAATATTGCAACTACTAGATGATCTTCTTTGCGAGCTATACCAATTTTTCCACCAATGTTTAGACCTACCGCACTTCCCATAATCTGTTTTAAGGCTTCATGAGTAGCACCTGCAACTGCACCCTGATTTGAGTGAGATTCATTGATTAAATTTTCTCGTCTTGCAGCTATTACTGCATTTTCTATTATTTTTTTAACAGACTTGTTGTATTCTCCACCAAAATCAACGGCAGCAGTCTTTATGCCCTGAGAATCACGATAGTCTTTTTTTAATTGTTTTTCCTCTGAACGATCAGAAATAGATAATCTTAATGCTGCTTTTGCAATAATAAGGCTTTTTTCCATTTATGTAAGCCTCCTAATTTTATTTTATTTAATTATAATTTATTTTAAAATATATGTCAATTGTTACCAGCTATAATTACTTGAAAATAGCCGGTTATTCTGATATATTTTATCTAAGAATAGAGATAAAGCAGGAGGAATATTAATGATTTTAGCAATTTCAGCCAGCCATAGAATATCTGGTAATACAGATAAAATGTTGGATATATTTATTGATGAAATTTCTAAATCAAATGTAGTAAAAAAAATTAAACTTATTGAATATGATTTAAATATATGTAAGGCTTGTTTAGACTGTCATCAAGATGGTTCTTGTACTTTAGATGATGATATCTTTAATTTATATAAAAAAATTGAAAGAGCAGAAGGTTTAGTGGTATCTTCACCAATATATTTTGCTTCTTTAACATCAGCTTTAAAGATATTAATTGATAGAGCAGAACCTTATAGAGCTAAAAACATTTTGCAAAATAAACTTGTTTCAGATAAAGATTATAAAATAGGATATTTTTTGGGTGCTGGTGCCTATAAGACTGATTTCTTTTATAATAATGCTAAAAAAATTATACAAAATTATTTTTACTCTTTAAATACAAAATATACTGGGGAGTTATTTTTTGAAGGTATTGATAAAAAAGGCGAAATAGAAAGTGTTGAATTCTATGAGGAAAAAATCAGGCAGGCTGCTCGAAATTATTTAAAAGAATTATAAGGGGGCTTATTTTATGAAGAACAAGGAACTTGAGGTTATTAAAGAAGCAATTTTAAATGAAAATGAGGGTTATCAAGTTTACATGATGGCAGCAGAGAGAATTAACAAAGAAGAAATAAGTAGGTCATTTAAAAAACTAGCTAAAGAAGAACTTAAGCATATTGATTGGTTAAAAGAACTTTATCAAGATATTAAGGGAAAAGTAAATATTAATTTTACAGTTGATGAAATCAAACCTCCTGAAAAACCAAGAATTTTCAAATGGGAGAAAATTGAAAAAGAAAATTTATCATTTGCTTTATCAGTCTTTGGTTTAGGAGTAAAAATGGAAAAAGAAGCAATTGAATATTATAAAAATGCTGTAAGTAATACTGAGTCTAATGAAGCAAAGAATTTATATAAAAAAATAATAGAATGGGAATATCAGCATCTGAACTTCTTTCAAGAACAATATGATATGTTAAGAGAAGATTGGTGGGCTGAACAAAGCTTTGAACCATTTTAATAGTAAAACAAACCCTGCTAAATGCAGGGTTTTTAATTATTTAAGACTATCTTTGTGTTCTTTAGCTAACTTAGTATAATGCTCAGCATTTTGAGTTATAGAATTTATTTCTTCTGCAGTAAGCTTTCTAACTACTTTAGCTGGTGAACCCATAATTAAACTTGTGGGAGGGAATTCGGAGTTTTCTGTAACCAAACTACCAGCAGCAACTATTGAGTTTGCTTTAATTACTGCATCATTTAGTAGAATTGCTCCCATACCAATAAGACAGTTATCTTCAATTTTACACCCGTGAATGGTTGCATTATGACCCACTGTAACATTTTCACCAATTATTAGAGGTTGATCGGAATCAACATGTAAAGCTGAATTATCTTGAACATTTGTACCTTTACCTAAAATTATTTTATTTAGATCTGCTCTTAATGAAGAATTATACCAAATACTTGTTTTTTCTTTTAATTCAACATTGCCTACAACCTGCGCACCTGGTGCAACAAATGAACTATCTGATATAATAGGTTCATGATTTTTATATTTGTGAATCATTATATTTACCCCCTTTATATTTTTATTTTATTCAACACAAAAGATTCTAATCCTTCTTATTAGATTTATTATACTTGAATATATGAGATTTATTTATTATAATTAAATGAGTATGATGGAAGGTGAGATCATGAAATTTGCGATTATTGGAGGAACATTTAATCCTGTACATATTGGTCATCTTATTATTGCTGAAAGAGCCTATCTGGAATTTAATCTGGATAAGGTTATTTTTATGCCGGCAGGAAATCCGCCTCACAAAAGCAATGAAAAAGTAATTAATAAAAAACATAGGATAAATATGCTAAAAACTGTTATTGATGATAATGATCATTTTGACCTATCTTTATGGGAAATAGACAATAAAGGAAAATCTTATACAGTGAGAACAATTGATTACTTTAAAGATAAGTATGATATCGATAAGGTTAATTTAATTATTGGCACTGATTCTTTATCACAGATTTATAGTTGGTATCAACCTTCTTATGTATTATCTAATTCAAATTTGATTATTGCTAAAAGGAGCGGTTATTCTTATCCTGAAATAATGAAGGACCAACGGCTTAGAAAGTATCAAGAAAACATTAATTTGTTGGATAATTCTTTAATAGATATATCTTCAACAATGATAAGAAATTATATAAGGGATAATAAATCGATTCGTTATCTTACTCCTGATGTGATTATTGATTATATCAAAGAAAATAATTTATATAGGTGAAATAAATGATAGAAATCAAAGCTTTAAAAACCAAATTAAAAAATTTAGATGGTTTTAGATATGAACACAGCTGTTTAGTTAAAAAAACTGCAGTTAAGTTAGCTAAAAAGTATGATGCAGATATTTATAAAGTTAAAATAGCAGCTTTGTTACATGATTATGCCCGAAACTATTCAATAGAAAAATTAATTGATATAGTAAATAAAAATAATATTGATGTTGATAAATGGGAACGGAAGATCCCTGAATTATTACATTCACCGGTAGCGGCATTTATAGCTAATGATAAATTTAGTATTAAAGATAATGAAATATTAGATGCAATAAGGTACCATTCTATTGGCAGAACTAAAATGAGTAAGATAGAAAAAATAATTTTTGTAGCAGATATTATTGAACCAAGTCGTGATTTTCCTGATATCATTTATATAAGAGATGCTGCTGATAATAATTTGGATAAAGCTGTGCTTTTAGTTTGTGACTTTACTATTAAATATAATATTAAACAAAATAAAATAATCCATCCTAATACATTATTAACTAGAAATCAACTCTTGAAGGGAGAAAATTAGATGTTAAAAAAGGTTAACTGGAAAATAATCGGACTTATAATATTTTTATTAATAATTAGTTTGACTTTATATATATACTTAAATGATGATTTTAGTTTGTTAGATTTAAATCCTTTTCGGGAGTCAAAAGTAAATATATTAGTTGCTGGTTATGATTCAAATATAAATGGACCACCTAGGGCAGACACAATAATAGTTGCTAGTGTTGATTTAAGCTCTAATCAAATTGGGCTATTATTTATCCCCAGAGATACAAGGGTGAAAATAAATGGTAGGGGATATAATAGAATTAATGCTGCTCATGCTTATGGTGGAATTGAATTGTTAAATGAAACTGTTGAAGACCTTATTGATATAAAATTAGATTATTATTTAGAAACTGACTTCAATGGGTTTGCAGATATTATTGATCTTATAGGTGGACTTGATATTTATATTGAAAAACCCTTACATTATGTAGATAAGGCAGGGGGAGTAAATATTGATCTTCCAGCTGGAAATGTTCATTTAAATGGAGAGAAAGCACTTCAATATGTGAGATATCGCGGAGATAAATTAGGAGATATAGGAAGAGTTTCAAGACAGCAGAAGTTTGTTGAAGCATTAATGAATAAAGCAATATCTTCTCAAACACTATTTAACTCACCATCTATATACAAAGAGGTAATGAACTCAGTGAATACAAATATACCTCTAAAAGATGTAACACCATTTTTGAAGTTAGTAAATAAACTTGATTTAAATAAGATAAAAATAGAAATGGTACCGGGCAAACCGGAATATATTAATAATGCGAGTTACTGGATAACAGATGAAGATGCATTGGATATAATGGTAGATAATTTAATTAGAAGTAAAGAATATATCCAAAATGATAAATATAATATCACCATTTTAAATGGTAATGGTGTATCTGGAGTTGCTAATAAAGCTGGAGATGAATTAAAAAAATATGGGTTTAATATAGATGATATATCTAATGCAGACAACTATGATTATGAAGATACAATTATTTATTATAAAGAAGATGAAAAAATAGCAAATGGACTACAAGAAATACTAGGCGGAATAGTCGAAAAATCAGAAGAAATTGAAACCGACTTTCAGATTATATTAGGAGAAAATTTTTTAGACAATTCATTAGTAAAAAAGGAGGAACTTAATTAATGTCACAAGATAATTTCAAAAAAATTGCAGAACTTGCAGCTGAAGCTGCTGATGATAAAAAGGCATTTGATATAGAGATATTAAATGTTGAGGGTTTAACAATAATAGCAGATTATTTTGTTATTTGTTCAGGTAATACAGATAAACAAGTTCAGGCTATTGCAAGGGCTGTCGAAGAAAAATTAGATGAGGAATGTATTTATCCTAAACAAATTGCAGGAAAAGATGATGGTAGATGGATACTAATGGACTATGCTGATGTAATTGTTCACATCTTCCATAAACACGAAAGAGAATACTATGAACTTGATAGACTATGGGCTGATGCTGAGAAAATATTAAAAAAGGAAGAAACTTCTTGACTTTAAGCCTTTAAATTATTATAATTTTTTATATAGATAAATAATGTTAATAAGGGCAATGAAAGAAAGTAGTAATAATATTATATTTATAGAGAACTGCTGGTTGGTGAAAAGTAGTAATATAATATTATGAACTCGTTCTGGAGCTTATGCTGTTGAAATTTGAGTAGACGGCATCGTATAAATGCGTTAAGTTTTTTAAGTGGATAACTACTATCTATTAGGGTGGTACCACGGGTAATAACTCGTCCCTTGTTTAGGGATGGGTTTTTTTATTTTAATATATATTATTTTATTAAGGGGGAATCATAGGTGAAAGGTTATTATAATTATAAAGAAATTGAAAAAAAGTGGCAGAAAAAGTGGGATGACGAAAATCTTTATAAAACAAAAAATAAAGATAAAAAAGACAACTATTATGTGTTAGAGATGTTTCCTTATCCTTCAGGTAAATTACATATGGGACATGTAAGAGTATATTCAATTGGAGATGTCGTTGCTCGGTTTAAAAGAATGAAGGGCTTAAATGTGCTTCATCCAATGGGTTGGGATGCATTTGGACTTCCTGCTGAAAATGCAGCAATTAAACACGGCAACATTCATCCAAGGGAATGGACTTGGGATAATATTGCAAGTATGAAAGAACAGATGAAAGCTTTAGGACTAAGTTATGATTGGGATCGGGAAGTTGCAACTGCTGATCCTGATTATTATAAGTGGACCCAATGGTTTTTTGTAAAAATGTTTGAAAATGATTTGGCATATAAAAAAGAACAGGCTGTGAACTGGTGTCCAAGTTGTGATACTGTACTAGCCAATGAGCAGGTTGTAAATAATCGCTGTGAACGTTGTAATACTATAGTTGAACAAAAAGAATTAGAACAGTGGTTTTTAAAAATTACAGATTATGCTGATGAACTCTTAGAAGGTCATGATAAATTAGACTGGCCTGAAAGAGTCAAAACAATGCAGAAAAACTGGATTGGCAAAAGTGAAGGAATGAGAATAAAGTTTCCAATAGAAGAGATTAAAAAAGAACTTGAAGTTTTTACCACAAGACCAGATACTATTTATGGTGCAACATATATGGTATTAGCACCCGAACATCCATATGTTGATCAATTAATTGAAGGCAAGGAAAGAGAAGAGGAAATTAGACAATTTATTAAAGATGTAAAGGCACAAAAAGAGATGGAAAGAACCTCACCAGAGTCCGAAAAAGAAGGAATTTTTACTGGAAGTTATGCTACTAATCCAATGAACGGTGAAGAAATTCCAATCTTAATTGCAAATTATGTGTTGATGGGATACGGAACAGGTGCTATTATGGCTGTACCTGCACATGACCAAAGAGACTTTGATTTTGCAAAAAAATATGGTCTTCCAATAACTGCAGTAATACAACCTAATGAAAAGGAAGAAAAATTAGATGGATCTAAAATGGAAGAGGCATATAGTGGAGATGGTTATTTAATAAACTCTAAAAAATATAATGATTTAAGTGTTAGTGATGCTTTTGATGCAATTGCTGATGATATGGAAGAAAAAAACATAGGTAAAAGGGAAGAAAATTATAGATTAAGAGATTGGTTAATATCAAGACAAAGGTACTGGGGTGCTCCAATACCAATTGTTTACTGTGATAAGTGTGGAACAGTACCAGTTCCTGAAGAAGAATTACCCGTTGTTCTACCAGATGATGTAGAATTTTCACATACAGGAGTTTCACCTTTAACAAAGTCTGAAAAATTTGTTAATACTACTTGTCCTAAATGTGGAGGAGACGCTAAAAGAGAAATAGATACTATGGATACTTTTGTCGATTCATCCTGGTATTTTTTAAGGTATATTGATCCTGATAATAAAAAGCTACCTGTTGCAAAAGAGAAAGCTGCTGACTGGTTTCCAGTAGACCAATATATAGGTGGAATTGAACATGCTATACTTCACTTATTATATGCTAGGTTTTTTACAAAAGTAATAAGAGATTTAGATTTAATTGATGAAGGTGAACCGTTTACTAAATGGTTAGCACAGGGTATGGTATTAAAAGATGGAGATAAAATGTCCAAATCAAAGGGTAATGTTGTAGACCCGGGTAAAATACTTGATGAATATGGTGCTGATACAGCAAGATTATTTATCCTTTTTGCATCACCACCTGAAAAAGATTTAGAGTGGAGTGACAAAGGTGTTGAAGGAGCCAATAGATTCTTAAATAGAGTTTGGAGATTTATTTCTGAACATATTGAACTTATTAAAGATATTGATGTAGAAAAAATAAGTGTTGACCAAAATAACCTAACTGATTATGAAAAAGAACTTCATAGAAAATTACATGAAACAATTCAAAAAGTAACAGATGATATTGAAGAAAGACTGAACTTTAACACAGCTATCAGTGCTATAATGGAACTTGTAAATGAAATTTACCATTATTTAGGTAATAATGAGGATGTAAATGAAGAACTTTTAACACTTGTTTCTGAAAAATTAGTATTAATGCTTGCCCCTTTTGCTCCCCATATGAGTGAAGAACTGTGGAATAAAATGGGACATGATGATACTGTTCATAGAGCAAAGTGGCCTGAATTTAGTAAAGAGGCAACAAAAAAAGATGAAATCACAATAGTTATTCAAATAAATGGTAGGGTTAGAGATAAAATTGATGTAGATGCAAACATACCAAAAGATAAACTTAAAGAACAAGTCTTTAAGCAAGATAAGGTAAAAAAATATACAGAAGGCAAAGAGATTATAAAAACTATTGTTATACCCAAAAAATTAGTAAATGTTGTAGTAAAATAATATTTTTGAAGAGATAATTTCAAACCCCTGTTTTAATAGCAGGGGTTTTTTGATATAATGAAAGAAACTATGTGAGAGTTGTAAAAATATTGAAAAGAGATTATAACTTTGAAAAATGCGGTAGTAACGAATATGGAAAATCTGAGTTTAGAACAACTGGGGGCTTAATAGAAAGTATCTAAACTTTTTGATGTACGAAACAAAAAATTTTTTGCAGTAAGTTGTAATATCTGTGGATACACAGAATTTTATAAAGTTAAAGAAAGCAGCATAGTAAGTAATATTTTTGATTTTTTAACTAATTAAAAGATATAGGGGTGTATTAATAAATGTCTGGGATAGTATTTATGAAAACAAAAATGTTAGATGAACTTTCAACATTTTACAAAGAAAAACTTGGGATGGATCTATGGTTAGATCAAGAACAATGTAAAATATTTGAAAAAGGGAATTTACAAATTGGGTTCTGTCAGTCTGATAAGGTAGAAAATGATGGTGTTATTACATATTATTATACCTCAAAAGAAAAAGTAGACCAAATACATAAACAATTAACTGGAGAAACAAATATTATAAAGTCGCCTCAAGAAAATAAAGATTTTAATATTTATCAATTTTTTGCTGAGGATCCAGAAGGAAGAACTTTAGAATTTCAATCCTTTTTACATGATGTAAAACCCTATTTAAGTGGCAAAGAATTATTATTAAATAGGCGCAGTTATAGGGAGTATTCAGATCAAGAAATCAGCGATGAAGTTATAAAAGAGGTAATTGATATTAGTAGATATGCACCCACATCAATGAACTCTCAATCTTATTATTTCAAAATTATAAGAGATAGAGAGTTAATATGTGACTTATCTACAATCAGAAAAAACGCATCTGAACCAATTAAAAAAGCACCAATAGCTGTTGCAATTTGTTCTGATAATGAGCTTTCCAACCGATATAAACAAGATGGGGATATAGCTGCATATCACTTTATGTTAGCTGCAAGGTTGTATAATTTAGGGACATGTTGGATTGCTGATATGGACCGCGAGAGTATAAAGAAGAAATTAGATATACCAATTGAACATTATATTGCCACAATTACACCTGTCGGTTATATTAAAGAAGAAACTAAAGCACCAAAAAGAAAAGATATATCAAAATTTATTAGATAAATTTAGGGGTGTTTTTATGAGAGAAAAAGCTTGTGTTGTAGATGTTAATGGAGACCAAGCCAAAGTTGTTGTAACAAGACATTCTGCTTGTAGTAAGTGTGATAAAGACTGTATATTGGGAATGGAAGAAAGTCATGAACAAGACAGCATATATGTTGAGGTAAATAATGTTAAGAATGCTGAAGTCGGTGATACAGTTAGTATTGAACTAAAAGACAGTTCATTAGTAATGGGTTCTTTAATTATTTATCTTATTCCACTGTTATTTTTTGTTGGAGGATACTTTGTTGGGGTAAGGTTGAACTTTTTATTTGGTTCACTTTCACAGGAATTAACAGGTATTATAGCTTCATTTATCTTTTTATATCTTTCTTTTTTACTTACAAGAAAAATTGATAAAAAAATTTCAAAAATGAATAAATTTAGATCTGAAATGATAGGAATTGTTTCAAAAAAATAAACAGGTAAGGACGTGATAATGTGAATTCTATTTCCGAGGAAGTAAAAGATGATTTGATTGTTAGATTGAATAGAATAGAGGGGCAGACTAGGGGAGTAAAAAAGATGATTGAAAATGAAAAGTACTGTGTTGATATTTTAACACAGATTGTAGCTGTAAGAGGTGCCTTAAAAAAGGTTGCTTTAAAGGTGTTACAGGAACACATAGATGGTTGTGTACAAAGATCTTTAAAAAATGATGATGAAGAAATTATAGATGAATTATTAGATGTTGTGAATAGATTTATTGATTAATATAGGTTTTGAATACAAAAAACATTTTTTTAAATTATTTTTATTATTTGTAAGAATTGAGTTGTAAGTACTAAGCCTTGTTTCCAAACAGGAGTTCACCTCCTGTTTTTTAAATTTAAAAAAGGGATAAATAACATCATGTTGAATTAAAAATATACGCTTGGAAATTAAAAATATTTTATAACTAAATCAAATTGAAATATTAAAATAATTGTGTTATCATAATTGATGCTGCCTAAAGAGTCAGGAGTGATAATAATGCAGCATTTAGACTATTTAAAAGTACCAAATGTTTTAATTAAAGATGATAGATTAAGTGATAGAGAATTAGGTCAACTTATTAGACTATTTTCAAAAATTGAAATTACTAAGTTATTAAATAAAACTAAATGGTTAATTGATAAAGAGATAATAAGTGATTTTGAACTACTTGATTCATTATTTACAAAGGGATGGTTAGATAAAGAAGATGTTAATATTTTTTTAACTATACCAGACAAACTGATTAGTAAAAATCTAGAAAATAAAGAAAATGAATATGATGAAAAAGGTTCGAAAATTGCCAGTAATTGGGATAAATATTTTGGAACATTAAACTTAACTCCCACTTTTTTGGAGAAGCTGTTATCTTTTGTAGATGATGGGATTAGTGAAGATGTGATTGTTGAGGTTATGAAAATAAGTTCTAAGAAAGCAAGTGGTAATCCAACAAATTATATAATTTCATTGCTAAGAGATTATCTAAATAGATCAATATATACAGTACATGATTTTAAGGAAGAAAAACAAAGGATGGAAGAGTATGAAAAAAGACTTCAAGAAATTAATCGAAAAAAAGAAAAAAGAGATGAAGAAGAAACCCTCGAAGACTACTATAAAAAGGGATATAGATAAACATATTTCAAAGGAAAAAGCGATTAAAAGAATATATGAAATAATTATCGAAAACAGTCATATTCCGCCTAAGTTTGATAATGCTAGTTTTTCAAGTTTTAATTTTAAGGCTTGTCCACGAGAAAATGTTAAAAAGATAAAAACTATAAAAACCTATGCTGAAAATATATTAACTGCAATAAAAGGTCCACAATCAGTTTATATATACAGTAAGTTTAATGGTTGTGGAAAAACACATATTGCTGTTGCTGCTTTAAAAACTGCTGCTAAAGTTTTTGCTCAGGAAATATATGATAAAAGACCTGAATATTATTCAAGAAGAGGAGTATCATTTAGTGATTTTAACTGGCGGCCGGTATTTTTTATGAGTGAAGTAAATTACTTATGGAAAAAACGACAGTTTAACTCTTCAAACCAAGATCTCAAGCGAGAATTAGATACTATAGAAAATGCTGTAATGAACTCTAAATTACTTGTGATTGATGATTTTTTAAGAGAACGCAATACAGAGTTCGTATTTGGAAATTTAACCGCTTGGTTAAATCACAGATATGATTATAATAAACCAGTAATCTTTACTTCAAATATTGATTTCTTTAAAATGGCACAAGATAATGAAAAAAATCCATATTACAATACAAATCATCATAAAGCTGCTACATACTTAGCATCTCGTATAAGTGAGATGACAAAAGGATATCAATTTTTATTTTTGAGTTCTCCTGAAGATGATTATAGGCAGAACAGTTATTAAAGTGGAGGCGATTAGACATTGTTATCAAGAACCGAAACATTACTAAAGTTAATTGAGCTAAGAAAAATGATACAAGTAAAAGAAAATAATTCAAGACAGGATATTACATATCACTCTGAAATCAAAAACCATCTTGAACAGTTAATACATGATATTGCTGGGTTACCTGAAGAAGCAAGATATGTAATTAATGAGATTATTAATAAGGTTATTAATCAGGACATCTCCACGAAAACTGCTGTTGTTGCTATCCATGAAATTTACAAAGAATTTAATGATATTCATCAGATAAAGAATAAGAAGAAAGAAAAAAATGATAAATCATATAATCTAAGTAAGATGTATAAGAATGGATATAGATAAATATTTTAATATTAAATATATAATAAAAGCTGAAAGGATGAAAATAGTTGTCACAATTATTAATTGGAATAGCCGGGGGAACGGCCTCTGGTAAAACTACATTGGCCCAAATATTAAAGGATTCTTTCAAAGATGATGTAACTATGTTAAGACATGATTTTTATTACTATGATAAAAGTCATTTTAATGTGCCTGAAAATAAAATTAACTTTGATCACCCTGATTCATTTCAGACAGAACTTTTAGTTAAACATTTAAAAAGTTTAGTAGCTGGATCACCTATTGAACGACCTGTATATTCATATAAAACAAATGAAAGACTATCTAAAGTAAAAAAAGTTAATCCTTCACCTATAATTATTGTAGAAGGAATTTTGATATTCCATTATCCGAAGTTAAGAGAACTGTTTGATCTTAAAATATATATTGATACAGATGCAGATATTAGACTATTAAGAAGAATTAATCGGGATATTAAAAATAGGGGAAGAACTTTTGAGTCGGTTAAAAACCAATATCTTTCTACTGTAAAACCAATGCATGAAAAATTTGTAGAACCTACGAAATATATGTCTGATATAATTATACCAAATGGCGGCTTAAATGACATCGCAAATGATCTAATAATCAAAAAAATCAAATCCCATCTTTAAATAGATCCCTGCAGAGGGATTTTTTTATTATCATTAAAGGAAAATAATGTTAAATATAGAAATATATTGTTATAGGAGGTGATCTAGTATTAATTCCAAAGTTGTTTCTTCTATATCTATTTTAGCGATTATCTTATTATTAATGACTGTATTTAACTATTTTAATAAAAATAATATTAGTAGTAATTATAAAAATATCTCTATAAGCAAATTTAAAGAAAGTGAATTTAATACATATTATGATGCAAAAGATAATAAAATGATAGAAGTATATATTGGTGGAGCTGTCAAAAATCCAGGTACTTATAAAGTAAAAAAGAGAACATCTATAGATAAGATAATTAAAAAATATATAAATTTAAACAATAATGCTGATCTATCAAAAATCAATATAAATAGAAAACTACAACATAAAGATAGATTAATTATCCCTAATAAAGGAATTGATTAAATTTGATATTCAATAAAAAATTTATAATAAGTTCTTTGACACTATATATATTAGGTATTTTAAGCGGCTACTATTTTAATAAGATTAATACAATATTTCTAATTTTAAGTTTTGTTATAATATTGATCATTTATATTATATTCAGAGAAAAAGTTATAATAGTTATCTTAATTTGTATTTTTTTAACTGGATTTTTTTACATGTACTATTTTGAATATAACTATAACAGTAGTCAATCTATAAATACATTTAATGGTCAAGTTGTCGAAGTAGTTGGAAAATTAAAATTGAATTTAGAATCAGTAGAAGGAAATTCTATACTTCTAGAACCTATTTTTGTAAATAATAAAGAGGTTAAGTATGGGAAAATACAGTTATGGAAAGATGATTTAAAAAATAATGTAGGGGAGGGAGATTTGGTTATTGCTAGAATTGAATTAAATCGACCTAATAATGCAAGAAATCCTGGAGGTTTTTCATATTTGACTTATTTAAAAAACAAAAAAATATATAGTGTTGGAAGTGTTTATGAGATATATAAAATACAGGATCATTTTAGTATTTATCACCCAATAATTAGTTTAAAGGTTAAATTACTAAATTTAATTGATCAAAGCATATCTCCTCCTGTTAATACATTTGTTAAAGCATTAATATTAGGTGAAAAAAGTAATTTAGATGATAACTGGTCAAAGTATTTTAGAAAAGCAGGAGCTAATCATTTACTAGCTATTTCTGGTCTACATGTAGGATTTTTATCATTATTTATTATTTCACTCTTGAATTTATTTAATTTCAGTGTTTTTATTAAAAATAATATTTTAACTATAATATTATTAGTATATATAGTTATGACAGGTTTACGTGCTTCTGTTTTAAGGGCTTCGCTTTTGGTTATTATATATAGATATCTAAAACAGTTTAAAATAAATATAGATTTTTATAGTATCTTATCGATTGTTTTATTTATTATTTTAATTATAAATCCATATCAGTTGTTTTCTATCGGATTAAAGTTAAGTTTTTTAGTTTTATTATCAATAGTTGTTTGGACAAAAATATTTAATAAATATATGCATTCTTCAATTGCAGTAAGTTTGGCAGCTCAGATTGGTTCAATTCCTTTAA
The DNA here is from genome assembly GCA_051745185.1 of Bacillota bacterium. GTDB lineage: Bacteria > Bacillota > Halanaerobiia > Halanaerobiales > M55B127 > M55B127. Next base: position 13,501 of record JBNJDV010000005.1, on the reverse strand, counting down.
CTGCATATTATTTTAATACCGTTAACCCTTCTGGGATAATTACTAATCTTTGGGCAGTTCCCTTAGTTTCAATAATAGTATTTTTCGTCTTGACACATTTTTTAATTAGCTTAATCTTACCCTTTATTACTGAATTAACAGGTTCAATTATCTTTTTATTATCTTCTGTTCTAAAAAAAGGTGTAACATTAATGTCAACATTACCTTCAGCAGAAATTCTGGTAATTAAGCCTTCTTTAGTAAATGTATTTTTATATTATATCTTTGTGTTTTTATTGGGATATTATATTCAAAATAATAATTTTAAAAAAGTAAATCTTTTTTTTATTAAAATAATACTCATAATGATTTTAGCTACAATTTTAATTTTATATTTTATTAATCCAGCAGACAATGATTTGTTAGAAATTTATTGTTTGGATGTTGGGCAAGGTGATTCGATTTTTGTTGACCTACCAAATGATAAAAATATATTAGTTGATACAGGTAGTATTAATTCAGTTCAAAACATAGTTGTACCCTTTTTATTATCTAAAAGGATTAGATATTTAGATTACCTTATTATATCTCATTTTGACAGTGATCATAGTTCTGATATTAATTATTTAATTAAGAATAATTTTGTTAGAAATTTAATAGTTTCCAAAAAAGTTGATCTTGATTATATGAGCAAACAAGAGATCATAAAAAAAGCAAAGAGTAAAAACATTAATATTTACTGGGCAGATTATGAGGATAAATTGAATTTTGATAGTTCATATATAGATTTTATATCACCAATGGCTGATAAAAACCTGGAGAGTAGAAATAATAATTCTATTGTTTTCAGGTTGAAATATAAAGAATTTGAGGTTCTTTTTACAGGAGATATTGAAAAGAAAGTAGAAAACCTTTTACTTAATAAAATAAGTAAAAATAGATTAAAGTCAGATATTTTAAAGGTATCTCATCATGGGAGCAGAACTTCAAGTACATTAAGTTTTATAAAAAAAGTAAATCCTGTCCATGCTCTAATAAGTGTGGGAGTTAATAAATTTGGTCATCCGGACCAAAAAGTTTTAGATAGATTTAAGCAAAACAAAGTAAATATTTGGAGGACAGATAAAAAAGGGGCAGTTATTATAAAAACCGATGGATTTAATTACAGTATAAATTCGTATCTAAATTGATTAGTTATACTTATGTGTGTTAAAATTAAATATAAGATATAAATACAGGGAGTTTATAGGAGGATAATCTTGAATAAGAAAGTAGAGAAAGTATTAAACTTAAAAATTAATAAAATTGATAATCTATATATTATATATAGTACTGAAGAGTATCTGTTAGATAAATTTGAAAGAAATTTCAAAAATAAGTTTATAAAAAAAGAAGACGAAGATTTTAATCTAACATATATTAGAAGAGAAGAGGAAGTATTTAAAAATATTGTAAATAAAGGATCAACACTACCATTAATGTCTGAAAAAAGATTTATTATGGTAAAAGCAGGCAATATTTTTAAAACTAATATACCGAACTTTGAATTATTTAAAAAGTTTGCAAAAGACATACCAGACACAACGGTTTTAATAATATTTGTCAATGAAGATATATCTAAAAATAAAAGAATGGACAAGCTTAAAAAACATGCCGAAGTGATTAATATTAAAGCTCCTAAGTATAAGGATTTGAATAAATGGATAAATGATCAATTTACAAAAAGAGGTAAAAGAATTGATTATCGTGGGATAAGATTATTAGAAAAAATGTTTAACAATAACTTACAACAACTTGATTCCGAAATAGATAAAATTTGTACCTTTATAAATAACAAAAATAAGGTTGAGGTATCTGATATAAAAAATGTAATCACTAAGGATAGAAGATTAAAGGAAAATATAATATTTGATTTCTTGGATTCATTAAGTAAAAAACAAAAGGATAAAAGTGTATATCTTTTCCATCAGATGATAGCTAATGGTGAAATACCTCAAATAATATTTGCTATGATTGCAAGAAGAATTAAATTGATGTTAATTATTAAAGATTTAAAAAAACAGGGAATAAACCATGAAAAGATAGCTACTAAAATTGGGGAACACCCTTATCCGGTTAAAAAGATATATGGGTATGTTGATTCTTTTACCTTTGGAGAGCTTGAAAATATGTTGAATGAATTTCTTAAAGCAGATATAGATTATAAATCGGGGAGTAATACTGTTGAAAATGCTATACAAAATGCTATTATTAGTATATAAAAAATAAACGGCTTATTCTTTAAGCAGAATAAGCCTTTTAAAATACTATATTATTTAATTTTATTAAGCATTTTCTTCATTTTTGATTTCTTTCTAGCAGCATTGTTTTTATGAATAATGTTATGAGATGCAGCTTTATCAATAATTTTATAAGTTTCGGGTAATAATTCTTCAGCTTTTTCAACATTACCATCTTCGATAGCTGCTTCATAGTTTTTTATAGTATTTTTTAGCTTATCCTTCCAGCGTCTGTTAACTTTTCTTTTCTTTTCAGCAGTTTTTACTCTTTTCTTCGCAGATTCAATAATAGGCACAACTTTCACCTCCTTGTAAGTGAACGATATATTTATATGGTGTTTCCTAAATTTGCAACATATCAATTTTAACATTAGATATATAAAAATGCAAGCTTTTAACTCATATTATTGTTGAATCTTTTGCAATCTTGATAAATGAAATATACAATGTTATAATTAGCAGCAGGTATTTATATATAGAAAGGGGAAAACTATGGACTGTCAGCATATAAGAAATTTTTGTATTATAGCACATATAGATCATGGCAAATCAACACTTGCTGACCGTATTCTGGAATTTACAAATACAATATCTGGTCGAGATATGAAAGAACAGGTTCTTGATAATATGGATTTGGAAAGAGAACGCGGTATTACAATAAAGGCTCAGGCGGTTAGAATTAATTATAATGGTTATGAGCTTAATTTAATAGATACTCCTGGTCATGTTGATTTTACTTATGAAGTATCAAAAAGTTTAGCAGCAGCGGAAGGTGCATTGTTAGTAATAGATGCAGCCCAGGGAGTTGAAGCTCAAACTATGGCTAATATATATTTGGCATTAGAGAATGATCTTGAAATTATACCAGTTATAAATAAAATAGATTTAGACAGAGCTAAACCAAATATGGTAAAGGAACAACTAATGGAAATTGGTATAGATCCAGATGAAGCAATTTTGACCAGTGCTAAAGAAGGAACTAATATTGAAGAAGTATTAAATGCTGTTATTGATAGAATACCAGCCCCCCACGATAATACATCAAAACCATTAAGGGCTTTAGTATTTGATTCTGTTTATGATTCATATCAAGGTGTTATTGCATATGTAAGAATTATAGATGGTAAAATCAGTGTAAATGATAATATTAAGATGATGGCTAATAATAAAAAATATGAAGTTGATGAAGTTGGAATATTTAATCCTACAATGACTGCAGTAGAAACATTAACTGCAGGTGAAGTAGGATATATAATAGCAGGTATTAAAGATGTTAGAAACTGTAGAGTTGGGGATACAATAACTTTATCAAACAATCCTGCAGAAAAACCTCTGCCCGGTTATAAAAAGGTTAAACCAATGGTATATAGTGGACTTTATCCATCTGATAATAATGATTTTAACTTATTAAAAGATGCTTTAGAAAAACTACAGCTAAATGATGCTTCATTAATTTTTGAACCTGAAACCTCAGAAGCATTAGGTTTTGGCTTTAGATGTGGTTTTTTAGGATTACTACACATGGAGATAATTCAGGAAAGATTAGAAAGAGAATATGATATTGATCTGATAACTACTGCACCAAGTGTAATATACAAGATAGAAACAGAGTCTAATGAACAGCTTCATATTGAAAACCCAGCTGATTTTCCTGATCAAAATGAAGTAAAGGTTATTAAAGAACCATATGTAGAAGCTACGGTTCATGTACCTGAAGAATATATCGGTTCAATTATGGAATTATGTCAGACAAACCGTGGTGAGTTTATAGATATGCAGTATGTAGATGAAAATCGTGTTGCATTAAAGTATAAAATGCCATTAAGCGAGATAATTACAGACTTTTTTAATCAATTAAAATCAAAATCGAGAGGTTATGCAACACTTGATTATGATATGATTGGATATGAAGAATCAGATTTAGTAAAATTAGATATACTGGTAAACAAAGAACCGGTTGATGCATTATCAACTATTGTCTTTAAAGATAAGGCACGTCAACAGGGACAAAAACTAGTTAGAAAGTTAAAAAAATTAATACCTAAACAGATGTTTAAGGTTCCTGTACAGGCAGCTATTGACAATAATGTTTTGGCCAGAGTTAATATTCCTGCTCAAAGAAAAGATGTTTTACAAAAATGTTATGGTGGAGATATAAGTCGTAAACGTAAACTTCTTGAAAAACAAAAAGAAGGAAAAAAAAGAATGAAAATGGTTGGCAAAGTAGAAATTCCACAAGAAGCATTTATGGCTGTACTTGAAAGGGATGACGATGAATAAATTTTTGAATTATGAAGATGAGTTTGGATTATATATTCATATTCCTTATTGTAGGAAAAAATGCAGCTATTGTGATTTTTACTCAATTAACTATAAAAATGATAATCTGAAGGAATACTTAAAATATTTAAATAAAGAAATTCAACTATATTCAAAAGCTTTAGATAATAAACAAATTAAAACAATATATATTGGGGGCGGTACCCCCAGCTTGTTATCTCCAATTGAAGTTGATAATCTATTGAACCAAATAGATAAAAATTTTGATATAGCAAATAATATTGAAATAACAATGGAATCTAACCCAGATAGTTTAAATGAAAAGAAGGTAGTTGAATATAAACAAGTTGGTATAAATAGAATAAGTATAGGAATACAGTCTTTTATAAATAAAGAATTGAATATTTTAGGCAGAATTCATGATTCAAAAAAAGCGATAAGTATAATTGAGATACTGCAAAAGCAGATGAGTAATTATAATATTGATTTGATATTTGCTTTACCAGGTCAAAAATATGATGATTTTAAATTTAATCTAGACAAAGTATTGAAATATAGTCCACCTCATATATCATTATATAATCTGCAGATAGAAGAAGGAACATTATTGTATAAACAATATCAATCGGGCAATATAACAACAATTTCAGAAGAACTTGATTATAAAATGTATAACAATGCCATAGATGTTTTTGAAAATGCTGGATATAAGCATTATGAGATTTCCAATTTTGCAAAAGAGAACTACAAATCAAAACATAATTTAATCTACTGGAATTACAGACCATATTTAGGACTTGGACCAAGCGCTCATGGATTTAATGGCCATAACAGATACTATAATTTTATTAATTTAAAAGAGTATATAGACCAGCTTAAGGAAGAAAAGCTTCCTGTTGACAGCATTATTTATTTATCACAGGATGAATTGATATCCGAAAGAATGATTATGGGCTTAAGATTATTAGATGGAATTAACAAAAAGGATTTTGAAAATAGATTTGAACGTTCTTTAAATAATGTATATAAAGATGTGATTATTGATTTAAAAAAACAGGGTTTATTAGCTGAAGATAATAAAAAAATATACTTAACAAAAAAAGGTCTAAACCTTGGTAATAAAGTGTTTTCAGAATTTCTCTTGTAGACAAAATAGTATTAAAAGTATTTGACAAAGTAAGAGTGATATGTTATTTTATTAATAGTTATTAGCACTCTATTTAGTCGAGTGCTAAAAAAGAGGTGAGAGATGATGGTAAAAAATTTAGATGAAAGAAAAAACAGTATACTACACGCCATCATTCAAGAACATATTATAACAGCTTCACCAATTGGATCACGTACTATTGCTAAAAAATATGATCTTGGCGTTAGTTCTGCTACTATAAGAAATGAGATGGCAGATTTAGAAGAGCTTGGTTATTTAGAGCAGCCTCATACATCTGCAGGACGAGTTCCTTCAGATAAAGGATATAGATATTATGTTGATATTTTAATGAAAAATAAGGGAGTAAATTCTGATAAGTTAATTAAAACTTTAAGTGAAATAACAAAAAACAGACATGGAATACATGGTATAGTATCTAGTATGACTACAATGCTGTCTGAATTTACAAAGTATGCTACAATGATTACTGAACCAGAATTTAAAGATGTTAAAATTAGTGAACTTCAGCTAATGAAAGTAACTGAAGATAAATTGTTGTTAGTTATGGTAACTGATAATGGCTTTGTAAGTGATAAATTAATTAATATTAAAGAGGAATTAGATAAAAGAAAAATAAGATACATTAATAATTTCTTGATAAATAAGATTAGAGATAAAGAAATAAATGAACTAACAGACCAATATTTTAAAGAAATAGAAAATGAACTAGTAAAAAAAATAAATCTATCTCACCAATTATTTACTATTATAAATAAAGAAATTGATGAGTTAATTAAACCAGAAGATGTGAAAATATATATAGGAGGTACATCCTATATATTAGATCAACCAGAGTTTAATGATCTTGAATATCTAAAAAAAGTTTTAAATATTTTAGATCATGAAGATAACTTGAAAAAATTAATTAAGGCAAATAACAATAAAGAACTTGAGGTTAGAATAGGACATGAAAACGAAATTGAAGAAATGCAGCGTTGTAGTGTGGTAATTGCCAATTATACTATTGGTGATAAAGCAGTAGGTAAAATTGGTGTTTTAGGACCTACTCGTATGGAGTATCCACGTGTAATATCAACTGTAAATATCGTATCCGATATTTTAAGTAAAATAATTTCAGAGGTGAACAAATAAAATGGTGTCAGAAGAAAATAAAAACCAAGAATTTGAAAATGAAGAAGGTTTGAATGATAATAAAAATGATAATAGTAAAACAAATGAAACAGTAAACCTTGAAGAAGATATAACTGAAGAATTATTAGAAGAAAGATTAGACCAAATAAAAGAGGAATTAGGTGCTGTAACTGAGGAAAAGGATGAATATTTAAATAAATTAAAAAGAATGAAAGCAGATTTTGTAAATTATAGAAGTAGAACAAAGAAAGAAAAAAGTCGTATAGAATCTAGAACTAAAATGGAATTTATAAATTCTATTTTACCGGTGATTGATAATTTTGAAAGAGCTTTGAAATCGGTTGATGAAGATTCAGAGTTCCTTTCAGGTGTTCAAATGATATATAAACAACTTTTAGATGTATTACAAAAAGAAGGATTAGAAATTATTGAAACCGAAGGTCAAGAATTTGACCCTCAGTATCATGAAGCAATTATGCAGATAGAGTCTGATGAATATGAATCAGGCTATGTTGTTGAAGAAGTTCAAAGAGGTTATTTGATGGAAGACAAGGTTGTTAGACCTGCCATGGTTAAAGTGGCTATCTAGTAAAATATATAAATTATTGAATCTAAAGGGAGGAATCGTTAATGAGTAAGATATTAGGAATTGACTTAGGCACAACAAATTCATGTATGGCTGTTATGGAAGGTGGAGAACCAACTGTAGTACCAAATAAAGAAGGTAAAAGAACTACTCCCTCAGTAGTTGCTTATTCAAAAAAAGGGGAGAGACTAGTAGGCGAATATGCTAAGCGTCAAGCTATAACAAATCCGGATAACACTATAGCTTCAATAAAAAGAGATATGGGTAGAGATATAAAAGAAAAAATGGGAGACAATGAATATACTCCACAAGAAATTTCTGCCATGATACTACAAAAGATGAAAAAAGATGCTGAAGAATACTTAGGTGAAGATGTAAATGAAGCCGTAATTACCGTACCAGCATATTTCTCAGATGCACAGAGACAAGCTACAAAAGATGCAGGTAAAATTGCAGGATTAACTGTTAAAAGAATAATTAATGAACCTACTGCTGCATCATTAGCTTATGGTTTAGATGACGATAAAGAACAAACTATTTTAGTATTTGACTTAGGTGGAGGTACATTTGATGTTTCCATACTTGAGTTAGGAGATGGAGTATTTGAAGTAATATCTACTAATGGTAACAATAAACTTGGTGGAGACGACTTTGATCAAAGACTAATAGATTATTTAGCTGATGAATTCAAAAGTGAAACGGGTATAGACCTTAGAGATGATAGAATGGCTTTACAGCGCTTAAAAGATGCTGCTGAAAAAGCAAAGATTGAACTTTCTAGTGTTAAACAAACTAATGTTAATTTACCATTTATAACACAAACAGATTCAGGTCCAAAGCACTTAGATGTAGATATAACAAGAGCAAAGTTTGAAGAATTAGTTGAAGATCTAATAAATAAGACTATGGGACCAACTGAGAAAGCATTAAATGATGCTGGATTTAGTCCATCAGATATAGATGAAGTTATTTTAGTAGGTGGATCTACCAGAATTCCTGCAGTACAAGAAGCAGTGAAAAACAAAGTTGGTAAAGAAGCACACAAAGGTATTAATCCAGATGAAGTTGTAGCAGTTGGTGCTGCAATTCAAGGTGGTGTACTATCAGGTGAGGTTGATGATATAGTACTGTTAGATGTAACTCCGTTGTCATTAGGTATTGAAACACTTGGTGGAGTATTTACTAAATTAATAGATAGAAACACAACAATCCCAACTTCAAAAAGCAAAGTATTCTCTACTGCTCAGGACAATCAAACAGCTGTAGACATTCATGTTCTACAGGGTGAAAGAGAAATGGCTAAACACAATAAAACATTAGGAAGATTTCAGTTGACTGATATACCACCCGCACCTCGTGGAGTACCACAAATTGAAGTCGAATTTGATATTGATGAAAATGGTATCGTACATGTATCAGCTAAAGATAAAGGAACTGGAAATGAACAAAAAATTACAATAAAGTCTTCCTCAGGTTTATCTGAAGAAGAAATTGAAGAAATGGTAAAAGAAGCAGAAGAACACGCAGAAGAAGATGAAAAGAAAAGAAAAGAAGTTGAAACTAAAAATGAAGCAGATGCTTTAGTTCATACAACAGAAAAAACTCTTAAAAAAGCAGATGATAAAGTTGATGAAAGCATAATTAATAAAGTCGAAGATGCAAAAGACGAACTTAAAGATGCTATAAAAGAAGATGACATTCATTTAATTGAAGAAAAGATGGAAGCTTTAAATGAAGAATTGACAGAGTTAAGTTCACAATTGTATTCACAAACTCAAGAAGGAGCTCAAGGACAAGCAGGTCCACAGGGACAAACAGGAGCTCAACAACAAAGTACAGATTCAGAAGATGACGATACCGTTGATGTAGACTATGAAGAAGTAGATGATGAAAAATAATAATAATTATGTTATAATACAAAAAAAGGGGTTTCTTCCCCTTTTTTTGATTGTATTATATATGAGGTGATTTTTAATGCCAGGTAAAAAAGACTATTATGATATCCTGGGTGTTAGCAAAGATGCATCCCAAAAAGAAATTAAAAAAGCATATAGAAAATTAGCTAAAAAGTATCATCCGGATATGAATGATGGTGAAAACAAATCAAGTGAAAAATTTAAAGAAATATCTGAAGCCTATGAAATTTTAAGCAATCCAGATAAAAGAAAAAGATATGATCAATATGGACACTCTGGTATCAATGAAGATGACTTTAATTTTGATGATTTTGCCAGAGGAGGTTTTGGAGGATTTGAAGATATATTCGATATGTTCTTCGGTGGTGGAATAGGCGGTATGAATCGCCGTCGTAATAGTCCACAACGAGGTAGAGATTTACAGTATAAGCTAAATATATCTTTTAAAGAAGCTGCTTTTGGAACTAAAAAGAAAATTACAATTCCAAGAACCGAAGAATGTCCGGTATGTGATGGAACCGGAGCTGAATCAGCATCAGATGTAAAAACTTGTTCTAAATGTAATGGTAGAGGACAAATAAGGGTCACTCAACAGACACCATTCGGACAGTTTGCACAAACAAGAACCTGTGATAAATGTGGAGGTTCAGGAGAAATTGTTGAAAATCCCTGTTCAAATTGTCATGGTACAGGAAAAGTTAAACGTAGAAGAAAACTTACAATTAACATACCTGCCGGAGTAAATAATGGTAGTAAATTGAGAATGTCAAATGAAGGTGAAGCAGGAGAAAAAAATGCACCAAGCGGAGATTTATATATTCTAATTAATGTAGAAGAACATGAACTATTTGATAGAAAAGGTGATGATATATACTGTGAAGTACCAATAAACTTTGTACAAGCTACTTTAGGAGATGAAATTCAAGTACCTACTCTTGATGGTAAAGTTAAGTTTAAAATACCACAGGGTACACAACCTGGTACAACATTTAGACTGAAAAATAAAGGTGTGAACCATCTAAATAGAAGTGGTCGTGGTGATCAATATATAAAAACTAAGGTAGTTATACCAGAGGACTTAAACGAAAAACAAAAGGAACTATTAATGGAGTTTGCTGATATAAGTGGTGAAGAAATCAATCCCGAGAAAAAAGGTTTTTTTAACAAAGTAAAAGACGCATTGGGAGTTTTGTAAAATTTTTTAATAGGATGGTAGCATATTATGCATAGATTTTTTGTAAAATCTAATTATGTTAATAATGATGTGGTTGAAATTAGAGGTAATGATTTCAACCACATTTCTAATTCTTTAAGATTAAAACCTAAAGACAAGATAATTATAACTACTGGAGATGGTTATGATTATGTAACAGAACTTAAAGAGTTTACTGAGAAGGCTGTATTTGGTGATATTATTGATAAAAAGATCAATAAGTCCGAACCAAAAATTAGAGTTGATTTAGGTCAGGCAGTTCCAAAAAATAGAAATATTGAATTAGTTATCCAAAAGTGTACAGAGATGGGTGTTAATAATATTATTCCACTTGATACAAAAAGAACTATAGTAAAATTAACCCCCAGTAAAGAAAAAAGAAGATTAAAAAGATGGCAAAAAATAGCGCAGGAGGCTGCTAAACAGTCTCAGCGTGGTAAAATACCTGAGATTAAAGGTTTATTATCAATTGATGATAAGAACAAATTGCAATCATTATTTTCTAAATATGATCTAATTTTGGTATTATATGCTGGTAAAACAAAAAATCAGTGTTTAAAAAAGATTTTGAAAAAATATAAAAGAGAAAAGTTAACAGATATATTAGTATTGATAGGTCCTGAAGGTGGTTTTCCTCCTGAAGAAATAGACTTGTTTAAGAATAATGATTTAGATAAAAAGGTTGAAATAGTTACCTTGGGTAGCAGAATATTAAGGACTGAAACAGCCGGGTTAGCTGCTTTAACCAGTTTAATGTATGAATTTGATGAGCTAGGAGGAGAATAATGAAGAGTGTTGCTTTTTATACCCTTGGTTGTAAAGTTAATCATTATGAAACTGAAGCAATGATGGATAATTTCAAAAAAGCAGGTTATAATGTAATTAATTTTGATCAACAGGCAGATATATATATAATTAACAGCTGTACGGTTACCAATCAAGCTGCAAGCAAATCAAGAAAATATGCCAGACGTGCTAAAAGAAAAAATACTGATGCCAAAGTTATTATGGTTGGCTGTTATCCACAAGTAGATATAGATGAGGTTGAAGAAGTTGCAGAAATAGATTATATATTAGGTACTTCTGGTAAAAGCAATATTGTAAACTTAGTTGAAGATAAATTAGGTATTCAAAATGAAACAAAATTACTTAAAAACAATAAAGATTATGCAAAATTATCAGAATTTGAAGAGATGAATATTAATGATTTAAGTGAAACCACAAGGGCATATATAAAAATTCAAGAAGGATGTAATCAATTTTGTAGTTACTGTATAATACCTTATGCAAGGGGTAAACTTAGAAGCAGGAAAGAAAAAAACATTCTCAAAGAAGTAAAAAATTTAGTAAGAAAAGATGGTGTAAAGGAAGTTGTATTAACCGGTATTCACCTTGGTGCATATGGAATGGAAGATAATAATCAGTATGCTTTATCTAAATTAATTAAAAAACTAACTTTAATAAAGGGATTAAAACGAATAAGATTAAGTTCTATAGAAGTAACTGAGGTTAATGACAGTTTATTAAATCTAATTAAAACAAATCAAAAGGTGTGTTCACATCTTCATATCCCTTTACAAAGTGGTTCTAATAAAATACTTAAAAAAATGAATAGGCCATATACAGTTGAAGAGTTTAAACAAAGAGTTAATACATTTAGAAAAAGCATACCAGAACTTGCAATTACAACCGATGTAATAGTAGGTTTTCCAGGAGAAAGTATAAATGAGTTTAGAAAAAGCTATAAATTCATAAAAGAAATTGGATTTAGTAGGATACATGTTTTTCCTTTTTCTAGAAGAAAAAATACTCCTGCTTATAATATGAAGCCTAAGGTTAAGGGGGATATAAAATCAAAAAATGCTAAAAGATTGCGCCTGTTAAATAAGAGACTAATGTATGAATATAATTCCAAATATATAGGCCAGACTAAAAAAATTATTGTTGAAAATAATAAAGATCAAGAAACTGGTTTGTATACAGGATATACTGAAAATTATATAAAAGTATTAGTAGATGCAAAACCAGAAGATATTGAAAAAATAAAAGATGTTAAAATAACTAAGTGTAATAGCTATGACACAGTTATAGGTAATATTTTGAAAAAAGAGGATTTTAATGGATAGTTAAAGAATAATATATAATAATGGAAGGGGGTATAGTTGTGACTGATTGCTTATTTTGTAAAATTGCAAATAAAGAAATGGATACCGATATAATCTATGAAGATGAGAAAGTAATAGTTTTTAAAGACATAAATCCACAAGCTCCAGTACATCTATTAATTGTTCCAAAAAATCATACTGAAAATATTATTGAACTAGAGGATGATCAGTATGATATAATAGCACATATTCATAAAGTGGCTGTTAAAATGGCAGAAAAATATAATCTGATTGATGAAGGTTTTAGAATTGTTAATAACAATTTAGAAAAGGCTGGTCAGACAGTTTTTCATATCCACTATCATCTTCTTGGAGGGAGAGAAATGCAGTGGCCACCAGGATAAAATTGAAAAAAGAGGTGGAAAAGATGTTAAAAAATAAAATATTATTAACTATAATAATAATACTTCTATTTACATTTAGCCTAAACGCACAAGACATTGTCTATCAAATACCTATCGAGGGTGATATTGATCAGGCAATGTTTTCTTTTTTTCAAAGAAGCTTTATCCAAGCTGAAGAAAATAATGCTGATCTTATAATAATAAAAATTGATACTTTTGGTGGATATGTTGACCCAGCAATAAAAATCAAGGACATAATTTTAAATTCAAATACAAAAACAGTTGCCTTTGTTTCTAATAGAGCATGGTCTGCTGGTGCCCTTATTGCTATTTCAGGAGAACAAATGATAATGCAGAGGGGTAGTAGTATTGGAGCAGCTGAAACAAGACCGAATGAAGAAAAGTATATTTCTGCTTTTAGGAAAGAATTTAAATCAGCA